>NZ_JAOTIK010000002.1:600000-900000 GCF_030116705.1 Streptomyces sp. ML-6 | reverse complement strand
GGACGTCGACCCGGATCTCGGCATCGCCACGGAGCCTTGCGCGGCCGACACCGCCGGCGAAGGCCGGTCCGGCGAGCCCACTGCGGTGGAACGCGACGAGCCCGAGCCGCTTCGCAGGCGGAACGACGAAAGCAATGGTTGCAATTTAAATATTTCTGGTTGCAGGATACAAAATCTTTCCCATGAAACGCGGAAGCTGACGACGGATCATGTAACTTGGCACGCCCTGACACCGGGCGTTCCGGACGTCGAGAGGGCCGGCTGTCGTACGAGGTGACGCCGGGTCAGCGCGGAACAAGCGCCCCTTCGGCTCCCACGACCTGCAAGAAACGCGACTGGCCGGGAGGGTCGTGACCGATGCGAGGCACCGGGTTCGTTTCGACGACCGGGGCCGCCCGGTTCCCACTCCCTGCGCGCATCGGTCCGTCGGCTCGCGCGGGCGACCACCGTGCTCGCGACGTGCCGCCGCCCCTGGTCCACGATGGCGAATTCACGTCTGTGGGAATCGGCCGGCTCGCGGAGAATGGTCCAATGGACCCGGAGGGCCCTCTTTTCCCCTCACCTGTATCCCGAAGCCGGCCTGCGGAGAATTCGGGCACGGGCGGGCGGAAGAGGTGACGACATCAATCTGACAGAAGGAGACCATGTCCAGCGATGCGGCGAGCACCCAGGTCACTGGAGACTCGGTCGGCCGGAAATCTGATCCGGGCGGTGGGCCCGGTCTGAAGCTGGCCGCTCTCGCGGCCGGGTTCGTCATGGCGACGGTCGACGCCACCGTCATAAATATCGCCGGCACGAAGATCCAGGATTTGTTGCACCTGAGATTCTCCGAACTCACTTGGGTGATCGACGGATATGTTCTGACCTTTGCTTCGTTGCTGCTCCTCGCTGGTTCGCTGGCAAACAGCTACGGCGCCAAGAAGATCTATCTTCTCGGCATGGCGGTATTCGTAGTGGCATCAGCCGCGTGCGGGTTGTCCTCGAACGGTCCGGCACTGATCATCTCGAGAATGGTGCAGGGAGTGGGAGCCGCCCTGTTCATGCCGGCCTCACTGACGCTGCTCACGAGCTCCTTCCCCGATCCCAAGATGCGGACCCGCATGGTGGGTCTGTGGACGGCGATCGTGTCCACGTTCACGGCGCTGGGACCGGTGATCGGGGGTGTCCTGGTCGGCACGCTCGGCTGGCGCAGCATCTTCATGCTCAACCTGCCGATCGGTATCGCGGGAATCCTTTTGGCCAGACGATATGTCGCCGAGATCCCGGCACAGCACGTCCGGCCCCGAGTCCTGGGCAACGCCTTGGGAGTTCTCGGGCTCGTGGCGCTGTCCTTCACGCTGATCGAGGGGCCCTCCCTCGGCTGGTCGTCGGTCCCCGTTCTCCTGTCCGGTGCAGCAGCCGTGGTGTTTCTCGTCACGCTGGTGGTACAACAGCGCCGCAGCTCAAAGCCCATCGTTCCGCTGGAGCTCTTCCGTAATTCCTGCTTCACCGCATCCAATCTCGTCGGATTCCTCATCAATTTCGGACTCATGGGAGGGATCTTCATGCTCGGTCTCTTTCTGCAGAACGCGCGAGGAGTCTCACCTTTCCTGGCAGGAATCCAGATGCTGCCCATGATGGTCGGCCCGCTGGTCGGCAACCTGGTATTCGCCCGGTACAGCCCCCGCTGGGGCGCGCGTCGACTGCTGATCGCCGCCCTGTCCCTCGCGGGCGTGGCGTCCGCGGCGCTCCTCGGCATCAGCGACTCCACGCCGTACTGGATGCTGGCCACGGCCGTCGGCATCGCCAACTTCGGTATCGGTCTCGGCGCGCCGGCCATGACCTTCGCACTGATGGAGTCCGCGGGTCCGAAGCACGCCAACATCGCCAGTTCGACGCTCAACGCGAACCGTCAGTTCGGTGGACTGGTCGGTGTCGCCGCGGTCGGCATCGTTCTGACAAATCCCGACAGCTGGTACGAGGGAGCGCGGGCCTCTTTCCTCATCACGGCCATCTGTTACGGTGCGGCCGCCCTGCTCACACTGAAGTACGTCACGTTGGGCGACCGTCGGACGGTGTGACCCGTCTCCGGATCCCGGCCGGCCCCGATCCCGCACGAGGGTCCGTCAGCTTGCCGACGGACCCTCCCTGGCGTTCCGGACCCGGGTTTCGTGTGGGGCGCGGCTGGGGGCCGGGCGCCGAAACGGAAACGGAACGGGGGCACGATCGGGGTACGGGTCGTGTGAACTGGCCAGGAGGCCGACGGCGTGGGCCTCAGCGGAACGTCAGTCGTACCGCCGCCCGTGCGTCGGTGCTCCGGCACACGAGTGCGGGGACACGACGGGGCCGTGCGGCAGTTCTGCCGCACGGCCCCGTCGCGGGGTGGGATCACTGACAGCTGCGCTGCCAGTTCCAGCCGATGAAGGTGTTCTTGAGCTCGACGTCGAAGCGGCAGCTCGCGGTGCCGTCGGCCTTCAGCTCCACGTACGAGTGGTGCGTGTTGGCGTACCGGTCGCCGGAGACGTCGAAGATCCCCTTGTAGGAGAACGCGGCGTGCGCCTCGTTGTTGGAGACCGCGCAGTCGGCGAGGCAGTCGGCGTTCTTGCTCGACGACACCAGCGACCAGCCGGCGTTCCACGGCTCGCGGTTCCACTGCTGGGTGGCGTCGGTGGAGGCGGTGGTGATCCTGGTGCCGTCGGTGGTCCAGGTGGAGGTGGTGTAGAGGCCGGTCATCCGGATGTTGCAGCAGTCGTACATCTCGGACGCGCTGTTCACCTGCCGGGTGCCCGCGGCGACGGCGGCACCGATGGTCTTCGCCGAGACCTCGGCCGCTCCTGCGCCGTCCTTCGTCACCCGCTGCACCGGGCCCAGCTGCGGCTTGCAGTCGGGGCCGATGGTGATCTGCTGCTTCACGGCCGTACCGGCCGGAGGCACGGGCAGCGACCCGGACAGCTTCACGTCCGTGCACGCCTGTCCGGCCCGGGCACCCGTCGAGGCCTCACCGAGCGGGGCGGCCGTTGCGGGAGCGGCCGACAGCATGAACAGACCGGCCGCCGCCGCGATGGCGAGTGTCATTCGGTTACGCAATGGCCTTGCCTTTCCTAGAAGTTCGGACGGAGCGTAACCACGCTTGTTGGAATCCGCGTCGACGGCCGAAAGGTTGGCACGAAGCTGACGGCCACCCCGTCCCGTACCGCCTTCCGACCTGGCAACTTCCTGCCAGACCGTTGTCCGACGGCCGGCCGCGACGGAAGAGTGGGGCCGCCGCTTCCACCCGGGACGATGCTTCCGACCAGGGCGTTGCTGTTGCCGTCGGGCGATAACCTCGGCCGCATGGACGAGATCGATGGGGTGGAAGTCATCGCGTTCGCGGACGCGGAGGCATTCGAGAGCTGGCTGGCCGAGCACGGCACGCGCTATGAGGGCGTGTGGATCAAGGTGGCCAGGAAGAAGTCCGGCATCCCGTCGGTCACCGACGACGAGATGGTCGACATCGGACTGTGCCACGGCTGGGTCTCCGGCCAACGCCAGTCGTTCGACGATCAGTACTACCTGCAGAAGTACGTGCCGCGCCGCCCCAGGAGCCTGTGGTCACAGGTGAACGTGGACAAGGTGGCGAAGCTGACGGCGGCGGGCCGGATGCGCGAGGCCGGACTGGCCGAGGTCCGCAGGGCCCAGGAGGACGGCCGGTGGGCGGCGGCCTACGCGTCGCAGCGAACGGCGACGGTACCGCCCGAGTTGGCGGCGGCACTCGACGCGGATCCCGGGGCACGCGAGGCGTTCGAGGCCCTCGACAGGACCGCGCGGTACCAGCTGATCCTGCCGTTGCTGCAGGCGCTCACCCCGGCCACCCGGAAGGCCCGACTCGACAGGATCCTGCACGCGCTCGCCCGTGACGAACGTTCGTGACGACCGGTCATGACGAGCCGTGGCGACGACCGGTCGTGGCAACCAGCCGTAGCAACCGACCGTGAGGACCGACCATGACGGTCGGTCGTGACAGCCGGTCGGCTTCGGGGCCGCCGGGACGAAACTCGATGTCCAGGACGGTCCCGTCGGCGTTAACGTGCACCGTATGACCGACACGGATCTTCCCCCGCGCCTGACGCGGCTCACCTTCCACGGCCCCTTTTCCGAGGCCCGCGCCGCGCGGACGGTCGACCGGCTCGGCCGGGCGGCACCCGGTCGGATCCTGGACATCGGTTGTGGCTGGGGGGAGTTGATGCTCCGAATCCTCGAAGCGGTGCCGGGGGCGACCGGGGTCGGGGTCGACCTCGACGCCGAGAGCCTGGCCCGGGGGCGTGCGAACGCCGAGGCCCGCGGACTGGGCGGGCGCGTGGAGTTCGTCGAGGGGTCGGCGGCTGAAACGGACCACGGGCCCGCCGACCTCGTCCTGTGTCTGGGGGCCAGTCATGCCCTCAGCGGGGCGGAACCCCCGCAGCACATCACCGAGGCGCTCGACGCACTGCGCCGGACGGTCGCGCCGGGAGGGCGGGTCCTGCTCGGCGAGGGCTTCTGGCAGCGTCCCCCCACCCCTGCCGAACTCGACGCGATGTGGCCGGGCGCCCATGCCGGCGAGCACCAGGACCTGGCCGGACTCGTCGACCTCGCGGTGTCCGCCGGATTCCGGCCCTCCTGGATCGAGACGGCCGACGCCGGCGAGTGGGAGGACTTCGAGTCCGGCTACCAGTCGGACGTGGAGGAGTGGCTGGCCACCCACCCGGACCACCCGCTGGCGGAGGAGACCCGCGAGCGCGTCGACCGGCACCGGGCAAGCTGGCTGAGGGGCTACCGGGGAGTGCTCGGGTTGGCCTACCTCACGCTGGTTCCCGTCGGCTGAACGGGCTGCTCCCTCCCACGGGAGGGACGGAGCGGACGAACACGACCGGGCGTCCGCCCCGACTCCCCCGCGCCCCGCCGCGGTTCGTCCGGGCGCCCTCTGGACTGCCGGACCAGACTGCCGAACCGGACTGTCGGACCCTGGGGTTATGGTCACTGCCATGGCCAACCGTTCTTACCTCTACTCCACGAGCACGCCGCCGGACCCGGACTCGAACCCGAAGAAGATCCGGTGCATCTCCGAGCACAACTGGAGCATCCCGCTGGCGCACCAACTGCTCGTCGGGCGTGGGACGACCAGGGTCCCGTCCATGATCTGGAACCTGCGCATCGGCATCGCCGCGGACTTCGACGGCGGCGCCACCCTGCTCGGCGACCTCCTGCGTGTGGTCGGGCAGGGGCTCGAGGGAGACAGCGAGTTCACCGAGTGCGTTGCCAGGACCACGGCCCACCTGGAGGAGCAGCGGGATCAGTTCTTCGTCCTGGAGACGGGGGAGATCGTCTCGCTCCAGGAGGGCGAGGATCCCGAGGAATCGGTGGAGTACCTGGTCACCCACGAGATACCCGACGCCGTTGCCCGTGCCGAGGCCGCGATCGCCGGGAATGACGACGCGTGGCTCGCCTCCGTCCGGAAGGACTGGCGGGACCACTTCGCTTCTTTCTACAGCGACGCGCTCTACTTCTCGTTCCCCGAAAGGTGACCGGAGCGGGGTCGTACCCCAGCCATGGGACCCGGCAGATGACCCGCCGGACCCTGCACGCGGGGCGGGAACCCCGCACGGGGTCCGGCGGAAGGGCCACCGGGCCGGGTGCAGGTGGTCGTCAGCCCTGTTCTGCCCGGCGCATCAGCAGATGACCCCGGCGGAACCGCTCCCCCTCCTGCGGTTCGCGCAGCATCCGGCCGATCTCGACGAATCCGGCTTCGCGGGCCATCGCCGCGAGGTCGTCGAGCGGCCACCGGTAGGCCGTCGTCACCTTGTGGTCGAACGCCGTGACCGGTTCGCCCTCCGACTCGAAGAAGCCCAGCAGGAGGTGGCCGCCGGGCGCGAGCACCCGGCGGAACTCGGCGAAGTACGGGGGCACGTCCCGCGGCGGGGTGTGGATGAGCGAGTACCAGGACACGACGGCGTTCAACGTTCCGTCGGCCAGGTCCAGGGCGTCCATGGAGCCGACCTCGAACCGCAGGTCCGGGTACGTCTCGCGGGCGAGGTCGATCATCACCGGCGACAGGTCGATGCCGGAGACGTCCAGCCCCGAGTCCCGCAGGTGCGCGGTGAGGTACCCGGGGCCGCACCCCAGCTCGACGACGGGTCCGCCGCCCGCGGTCGTCACGAGTTCGGCGAACGTGGCGAGGAACGAGCGGTCCAGCGGGAGGACGTCGAGCGAATCACGGACGAGTTCGGCGTAGGGGACGGCCACGGCGTCGTAGGCGTCCGCGGTCGTGTTCAGGTACGAGGAGAGTTCGGTCACGAGTGAGGACATTAGATCCTTCCTCGTTCGACATGTAATCCCCCCATACGCACATGGAACGTGAATCGTGGCCGTACGGATCGTTCCCCTCGCGCCCCACCGGTTACGGTACGCATCGGAAAGACGGCCGGCACGACGAGAACACCGACACGAACGGGAACGAGGACGTCGAAGCGATGAGGACACGCGCCCTGAGATTCGGTCTGTACGCGGACGAGCAGGGGCTGGCATGGGTCCAGGGGCTCGTCGACGCGGCCGTGGGTTCCCGGAGCGCCCGGATCGTGGACAGGGCGGTGGTTCACGAGCTTCCCGGGAGCGGGCTGACGACCGCCGACGCGTACGACCACCTGACGGAGCAGTGGGACTGGGAGAACCCCGGCCTGGACAGGGGTGCGCGGGAGGCGGTCGAGCTGCGCGTCCGCCTGGTGTGCTCCCTGCGGACCTGGCGGGTGATCCGCAGGACGGTGATCAGGACGTTGTGCCCGGCGGGCACGGCGCCCCACGTCTGCCGCGTTCCCTGGGCCGCGGCCTGAGGACCGTCCCGTGATCCCGGCGGGCGCACGACGGCGGCCCGGCCCTTCCGACCCGGTTCGGAAGGGCCGACGGCTTCCGGCGCGACACCGGGCGGAGGGCACCGGGCTGACGGCACCGCGCCATGAGCGGCGTCGTGGCGCGGGTGGCCGGTTCGTCGCCTACCGGCCCGGTGCGACGGGTTCGCGAGGCGGTACGCCGTCCGGTTCCGGTGCCCGGAGCCGCACGACGCCGTCCCCGTACGACCGGGCGGACCCGGCGGGCCGGGCGACGGACAGCTCGCAGCGGCCGTCCACGCACGACCGTCGCAGCCGCCCCTTCGAGATGGTCTGCAGCAACCCGATCGTCCAGCACATGGGGCATCCGCGCAGGACGAGCAGCCCCACCGGCACGAGCAGGAGTGCGGCCGGTCCGACCGCCGGGATGAGCAGGACCGAACCGGCCAGGGCTCCGAACCCCAGCCCACCGCGCGCCAGGTGCCGGGGCACTGAAGCACTGGCAAAGTTCTGACGGTCAGTCATGAATGGCTCCCCGGAACGAATCGGGTGTCTCCTGCAGCGCCCGGCGGACCGTCGTACGGGCGCGGTGCAGCCGCGACTTCATCGCGGCGGTGCTGAGGCCGAGTGCGTCGGCGACCATCCGCCCGCTGTGGCCCTGGATGTCCCGCATGATCAGCACGCGTCGCTGGTCGGCGGGCAGGGCGGCGATCGCCGCCGCCACCCGGTCCGCTTCCAGTCGTTGCAGCACCTCGTCCTCGAACGAGGGCACGGCGGTCTCCGGAACCGGCCCGTGACTGCGCAGCCTCAGCCGCGCCCGCCGCAGGCACTCGTTGCGCACGATGCGGAACATCCACGACGCCAGCGCACCGGAGGCCCGCAGCATTCCGATCTTGCGGTACAAAATGATCAGCGCTTCCTGCGCGGCGTCCTCGGCGTCCTGGGGCGAGGCGCACAGGGAGTACGCGAACCGCTGCACGTGCGGGTGCGAGCCCGACACCAGAGCGGCCGCGGCCTCGACGTCGCCCTCCTTCGCCGCGACGATCAACTGCTCGCCGGGCCAGGTGGAATCAGCCATGCGAGCGCCCCCGCCGACGCCGCACGGCGACACTGCACGCGCAGATGAGCACGGCCCCGACAATGACGGCACCAATGATCACGACAAACCTCCGGTTCCTGTGCCGACCCTGTTGTCCGCACAGGAACAAGAGGCGCGACCACCGTCAAAGGATTCATCACGGCAGCGACATCATGATGTCCGCCCGGGCATCATGACCGACCACCCCGTTCCGGCCGGGGAAAACGGACCGGTCGGGGAACGTAGTGGCCGGGAAACGGAGCGGCCGGAAAAAACGTGCTGGTCGACCGATGCCCGGCTCCCGAGCGGGGGCTCACCGCCGTATCGCGACCGAATCGTCCCGGCCCTTCCGCGGCGCGGGCAGCGCCAGGGCCAGCACCGCGACGCCCGCGCACACCGCCGCCATCGCCACGAAGACGGTCCGGTACGCCAGGTCCGGTCCGCCGTCGGCGGTGGCGAGGGTGACGAGGGCGGCGAGCCCGACCACACCGCCCAGCTGCCGGGTGGTGTTCATCAGCCCGGAGGCCGCCCCCGCGTCCTGCTCGCGGATGCCGGAGGTGACGGTGGTGATGATGGGGGTGATGAGCAGGCCCATGCCGGCGGACATGACGATCGCGGGTCCGAGCAGGCCGTCCGAGTAGCCGCTGTCCGTGTCGATACCGCTCTGCCAGAGGAAACCGAGGGCGCCGAGGACGGCGCCGAGAACGATGAGACCCCGGGCTCCGGTGCGCTCCATGGCGGCGGGGGCGAGGCGGGCGGCCGCGATGCCGACAAGCGTGTGAGGCAGGAAACCGAAGCCCGTGGCCAGGGCTCCGTAGTGGAGGACCTCCTGCATGTACAGCGACAGGAAGTACCACATCGGGATGAAGCAGCCGCCGGCCAGCAGCATGGCGGCGTTGCCGACCCGGATCGGTCGCAGCCGTACCAGGTCCGGCGGCACCAGGGGAGCCGCCGCGTACCGGGTCTCCGTCACCGCGAACGCGATCAGCGCCACGACGCCGACCGCCAGGCCGGTCAGGACGGCCGGCCCCGTCCAGCCCTGCGTTCCGGCCCGGCTCACCCCGAGGACGAGCGCCGTGACACCCAGGGTGGCCAGCACCGCCCCGGGCACGTCGAGTCGGCCGGACACCGCGCGGGAGCGCTCGGACGGCAGCAGGTACAGGGCGGCCAGGACGGCCACGGCACCGATCGGCACGTTGATCAGCAGGATCCACCGCCACGACAGCGCGTCGGTCAGGACGCCGCCGATCAGGTTGCCCGCCGCGCCTCCGGCGGAACTGACCGCGGTCCAGATCGCCAACGCCTTGGTGCGACCGGGCCCTTCGGGGAAGGTGGTGGTCAGAACGGTCAGCGTGGCCGGGGCCAGCACCGCGGCGCCCAGGCCCTGCACCGCGCGCATGGCGATCAGCAGGCCGGGGCCGGTGGCGAGCCCGCCCACCAGACTGGAGACGGAGAACAGCACCAGCCCGCACACCAATGTCCGCCGTCGGCCGTACAGGTCCGCGAGTCGGCCACCGAGAAGCAGGAAGCCCGCGAAGACCAGCGCGTAGCTGCCCACGACCCACTGCAGCCCCGCCGCGTCGAGGCCGAGCGCGGTCCGGATCGACGGCAGTGCGACGTTCACCACCGATACGTCGAGCACCACCATGAACTGGGCCGCGCAGGACAGCCACAACAACGCCGCCCGACGGGGTGCCGGTGCACCCGTCTCTTTCCCGGTGTCGATTCGTCCCTCGGTATCACGGGCCTCGCGTCGTCCCATGCTTCTCCCCATCGTTACGGCGAGCTTTTACAGTACAGCGGTACTATGAAAACGGAGCGGACGGGAAGTCCGACGGGAAGCCGGACAGGAGGGGGACACGGTGCCGAAACGGGTGGACCACGCCCAGCGCCGGGCGCACATCGCCGATGCCCTGGTCCGGGTGGCCGCCCGGGAGGGACTGCACGCGGTGACCATGCGCGCGGTCGCGGCCGAAGCGGGCATGTCCTTGAACCTGGTGCAGTACTACTTCGACACCAAGGCCCAGTTGATGCACGCCGCGTTGCAGCACCTGGAGAGGCAGAGCCACGAGCGGTGGTCGGCACGGCTCGAAGGCCCGGACGGCCCCGGTTCGGCACGCGCCCGTCTGGAGGCACTGGTCGACGAGGTCCTGCCGGCCGACGCGGACAGCCACACCTTCCGCCTCGTGTGGACGTCCTACGCGGTACTGGCCATGACCGACCCCGAACTGGCGGAGCAGCCCTTCGTCGAGGGGCCGAACCGGCTCGAGCGGCAGCTCACCGACATCCTGGCCACGGCGCGGGCGGCGGGGGAGATCGAGGCACATCTGGATGTCTCCGCCGAGGCCGCGCGCCTGCTGAGCCTCAGCCACGGTGTCGGAATCAGCGTGCTGGTCGGGCAGCGGTCGGCGGAACAGGCCCGGTACGTGATGCGCTACCACCTCTCCCGCCTGTTCGACGACCCCACTCCGCCCGAAGACCCCGACCGGTGCGCAGCGGCGGTTTCCTGAGCCGACCGGAGTCGGCCCTGCTCTCGCCGAGCACCCGCGCGCCTCCCCGGCAGGGCCGGGTGCGTCAATCGCGAGCCGGGGTCTCCGTGGAGGGCCCCTCGGAAGGAATCGACCCGCTTGCCGCCCGGGGCCGGGCGTCCGCGTCCGTCCGGTCACGCAGTGTGGCGGCGAAGTCCTCGGCCATCGCCAGGCGTGCGCGGAGCGTCTCGCACCGCGCGTCGGCCACCTTGCGGTACGCGTCGAGTCGCGCACGGAGCCGCTCGCGCTCCGGAGGCGCGGGCGGATCGTCCCGGGTGCCGAGCCGGTCGGTGATCTCCAGCAGGTCGCGCATCTCCTCGAGGGAGAAATCCAGCGGCTTCATGCGCCGGATCACCATGAGCCGGCCGACGTCGGCCTCCGTGTAGAGACGGAAGCCGCCCTTGCTGCGGGCGGAAGGGACGATGAGGCCGACATCTTCGTAGTGCCGGATCGTGCGCAGCGACAACCCCGTCCGCTCGGCGACCTCGCCGATCTGCATGTGCCGCTCCTGCGTCATACCGCCCCGGATCCTCTCCACCGTCCCACCGCCCCACCGTCCCCGCCCCGTCGGCCTGCCGTCCCGCCGCTCGACCGCCGAACACCAACTCTCACGTTACGGTAGAGTCCATGGCGGGCCGTTCACTGCCCGTTCCGTCATGTTGGGGCCGATGACGCTCCCGGTGAAGATCCGAGTCCTGCGGGAGAGACGCGTGCGCGAGTCCATGGTGGCCTGCGCCGCCGCCTGGCCCCCGTGACGCTCCGCCCCTGACCGGAACCCGGGCTTCGCGCGCGTTCACGCCGTCCCGGTTCCCTCCCTCTCGACTTTCCGGCCCCGCCTCCGATGGGTCGGCCCCGGATGCCGGCCCGGTATTCCGTACTTCCTTACTTCCTTCGCGCGCCCCGCCCTGCCGCAGGGGTGTGCCCGAGCACGACGGGTTCTCGTCTTGTCCACGTCCACTGTGTCCCCGGCCGCGCGGTTGCGGGGCCTGCGTCCTGATTGGCTGTCCGACCCGAAGGTCTGGCGCACCGAGGTCCTGGCCGGCCTCGTCGTCGCTCTCGCGTTGATTCCCGAGGCGATCTCGTTCTCCATCATCGCCGGAGTCGACCCGGCGATCGGTCTGTTCGCCTCCTTCACGATGGCCGTGACCATCTCGGTCGTCGGCGGACGCCGGGCCATGATCTCGGCTGCGACCGGCGCTGTCGCGCTCGTGATCGCTCCGCTGAACCGTGAGCACGGCTTCGGGTACCTCGTCGCCGCCGTGATCCTGGCCGGCATCTTCCAGATCGTTCTCGGGGCGCTCGGGGTGGCGAAGCTGATGCGGTTCGTGCCGCGCAGTGTGATGGTCGGCTTCGTGAACTCCCTCGCGATCCTGATCTTCATGGCCCAGGTGCCGGAGATGCACGACGTGCCCTGGCCCGTCCACCCGCTCATCGCGGCGGGGCTCGCGCTCATGGTGTTCTTCCCCAAGGTCACCAAGGTGATCCCGGCCCCGCTCGTGTCGATCGTCGTCCTCACGGTCATCACGGTCGCCGCCGGGATCGCGGTGCCGACCGTGGGTGACAAGGGCGACCTGCCGTCCTCCCTGCCCGTCCCCGGCCTGCCCGATGTGCCGTTCACCATGGACACCCTGACCACCATCGCCCCCTACGCGCTCGCCATGGCGCTGGTCGGCCTGATGGAGTCGTTGATGACCGCGAAGCTGGTCGACGACATCACCGACACCCGCTCCTCCAAGACCCGCGAGTCCATCGGTCAGGGCATCGCCAACATCGTCACCGGCTTCTTCGGCGGCATGGGCGGCTGCGCCATGATCGGGCAGACGATGATCAACGTGAAGGTCTCCGGTGCCCGCACCCGTCTGTCCACCTTCCTCGCCGGCTCGTTCCTGATGGTGTTGTGCATCGTCTTCGGCCCGGTGGTCTCGGACATCCCCATGGCCGCGCTGGTCGCGGTGATGGTCATGGTGTCGTTCGCGACGTTCGACTGGCACTCCGTCTCCCCGAAGACGCTGAGGCGGATGCCGGCCGGGGAGATCACCGTCATGGTGATCACCGTCGCGTGCGTGGTCGCCACCCACAACCTGGCCATCGGCGTGGTCGTCGGCACCGTCACCGCCATGGTCGTCTTCGCCAAGCGCGTCGCCCACCTCGCCGAGGTGACCGCCGTCACCGACCCCGACGGCAGCACCGTTGTCTACCGGGTCACCGGTGAGTTGTTCTTCGCCTCGTCCAACGACCTCGTCGGCCGGTTCGACTACGCCACCGATCCCGACAGGGTCGTCATCGACCTGTCCGCCGCCCACATCTGGGACGCGTCCTCCGTCGCCGCCCTGGACGCCATCGGGACCAAGTACAAGCAGCGCGGCAAGACGGTGGAGATCACCGGTCTGAACGAACCCAGCGCCCACCTCCACGACCGGCTCAGCGGAGAACTGGCAGCCGGCCACTGACCGGACCACCTCCCCACGGGCCCGCCCCTGTTCCACGTCGCCGGGGGCGGCCCGTCGTTCCTGTGCCGCAGACTCCTCTCTCCCCCACGGCACCACTCGCACGGGGGATACGGGCCCGCACATGGCCTGCGCGGCCTGCTCGCCGTTCTGCAACGGTCTCCACGGTCTCCGCCGGCTACACGGTCTCCGCGGCCTCTGCGGTCTACGCGGCGAAGCCGATGTTGGTGACGTACTCGTACTGTCCCCACTGCGACCCCAGGTCGACGATCGTGTCCACCCATGCCTCGTCGAGGCCCTGGCGGTCGCCGGTGGCCCAGGCGTCGACGATGCGGTCCCAGCGGCGTACGTTCATCGTGCGGTACTCCACCATCCGCTGGAGCGGCCTGGCCACCTGTGACTGGTTGAGGGGGTGGATCTCCACCCGGGTGCCGCCACCGGCGTTCAGGCGGGCGAGGAGGTGCCGGGCGACGTTCTGGCGGCGCACCCGGCGGTAGGCGAGGTCGATGCGTTCGAGGTTGGCGCGCGAGGGCCGGCGCTTCTCGTCGAGCCAGGCCCTGAGGGTGCGGTCGGTGACGGTCAGACCGGCGTCCCTGGCCGCCCTGCGGCTGTGGTCGGTCCTCGTGAGGTAGTGCAGGCGCGCCATCAGGCCGCGCTTCACAGTCACGGGGGTGACGATGCCGCCCGACAGCTCGTCCAGTTTGCGCGCGACTGCTTCGCTGCCCTTGATTCCCCGGGCGCCGAACTTCCCGAAGTCGATGGTCCTCTCGGGCATCTACTCCCCCTCTCCCGGAAGATCCCCGGTCTCGCCCGTGTACCCGGTGTCGCCCATGTCGCCGGTGTCACCGCTGCCCGCGGTGTAGATGTCCTTCGTCTTGACCTCGGTGACGCCGCGGCCCTCGGGGAAGACCCGCTGCCAGTCGCCGATGACGTGGAGCTCGTCCGTGCCCATCGCGCGTACGACGGTGAGGCCCTCGTCGTGGGCCTTGAGGGCCTTCAGCCAGAGGTTGGAGAACGCCTGGCTGCGGATGATGTGCATCCAGTCGGGGCGGTAGAGCTCCCGGTTGTAGTTCGACTCCCCCATCGTGGAGACGAACTTCGAGTACATCGCCTTCACGTACTCCAGCGTCACCTCGTCGTCGGCGGCGATCGCCGCGTCCCGGGCGTCCTTGAGGACGACGCGGAACTTCTCCAGCAGGTTCTCCGTCGCGCCGGACGTGTAGGACTCGTGGATCTCGGGGGGCGCGCACAGGGCGTGCTTCGGGCCGGAGAGGCGCAGCAGGAGGCGCAGGGTCGGTTCGGTGACCCACAGCGGGCCGGGCTCGTCCCGGTTGCCGATCGGGTTGGGGAGCACTGCTTCGTGTTCCCACTCCGGCGGGGTGATCAGGTGGACACCGGCGCGGCGGCGGTCGTGGGGCAGGCCGGCGGTGTGCTCGAGCTGACCGAGCGGCAGGTGCGTCTTGAGGGCGGAGAGGTAGGCGCCGTTGATGTCGAGCGCGGTCACCTCGTGGCGGCCCGGCGGCAGTTCGCGGCGGGTCCACTTCGGGCGGGCCTCCCACACCTGGTCGGCGCCGCGGGAGGTCTGCTTGCGCAGGATGTCGGGGATCCACGGGTGCGCGACGATGTCGTACCGGGCGCCCTTGCGGGTCTCGTCCAGCAGCCGCATCGCGTCCGGGATCGCCCGCTTCAGCAGCGCGGCGAGGGCCGCGTCGACATCGCCCCCGTGTTCGTCGAGCGCGGCCCGGACCGCCTCGCCGATCAGGTCGCCGGGCCCGTGGGGTTCCTGGAACGCGCGCCCGGCCGGGCCCGTGGCACGCCCGGAACGAGGCGCCCCGCTCCGTCCGCCCCGTCCCTGCGACGCCGCCGCCCCGGGGGCCGGTGCGGGCGGTTCCGGGGCCGGTGCGGGTGGTACGGCAGTGGCGGCCGAGGAGGGTTCCCGTGCCCCGGGGGCGGTGGCGGGCCGGCAGTCGGCCGGGTCCAGGTGCTGGGCGAAGCCCGCCACGCGGTGCCCGGCCGGTGAACCGCACAGCACGCACGGCTCGGGGACGGTCAGGGACTCCACGTCGTCCTCGACTTCACCTTCACCTTCGGCCGCGGTCGAAGGTGAAGGTGAAGTCGAGAGGGAGGGCGGGGGTGCGAGTGAGGGTGAGGCCGAGGGCTCGGTGCCGGGTCCGGCGGGGAACTTGGCGGCCAGTCCGTCCAGCAGGTACGCGTACCTCTTCCGGGTCTCGTCCACCGGGTCCCGGCCGCTCTCCCAGCCGCCGACCGTGCTCGGGCTGACGCCGAGCGTGCGGGCCACCTGCGCCTTGGAGAGCCTGGCCCGCTCCCGCAGTTCCCGTCGTACGTCCGGCGGCGGGAGCTCGGCCTGGGGGCCGACGGCCGCGAGCAGCGCGTCGATCGCGTCGAAGTCGCTCACCGGAGCCGCCCCTTCCGTACCGTCGCGCCGGTCGTTCCCCGGGGTGTGCGCCCGGCGGCCGGGTGGAAGGAGCGGATGCCCGGTCCGGTGTCGGCCATGGCCGTGGGCCTCTCTTCGTCGTGCGGCGGTGCCTGGAGCAGGAGCGTCATGGGGCCGCGTCAGATGTAGGTGACGGGGTTGCGGGACAGGTGCGGGCTCCCGGTGGGGCGGCCGACGCGGGGGTCGTCCCGCAGGAGCTCGCCCTCGAGAGCGTAGCGGTCGCCGTGCTTGGAGATGCCGGTGATCCTCGCGACCGCGAGGACGGTGCCCTCGGCGTTGATGATCTGCGCCTCGTCCTGCGACAGGGCCCGGTCGGCGTTGAACTTCCAGATGCCGCGGCCGGCCTCCCACGCCTCGCCCTCGGTCATGCCCCGGCGCCATCCGAGGGTCGTCCGCATCAGGCGGTCGTCCGCGTCCGCGGCGCGTTCGGCACCGATCCGGATCTGCAGCATCCGGCCGCCTCCGAGGGGATCCAGGGGATTTCGAAGATACTGTTCAACTTGTTGCGAAGTTAGCATCCGGCCACTCCCTCGACCAACCTGACCTGGCCCGGGTCGCCGACGGCGGCGTCCCCGGGACGCACGCGCGCCGTCGGAGTGGGACGGGGCGTGCGACGGCGCCCCCATCGGCGCGTCTCGAAGGAGCCGGGCCGCCCGCTGGGGACACTCTGACCATGACCGAAGCACTGAAAGCAGTCCTCGAGGGCGGCCCCGACGATCTCCCCGACCGCACCGTCCCCCTCCCTGACCCCGGGCTCGACGTCAAGGTCCCGTTCCGCGGCGGATACGAACACTTCAGGGCCACGACGCGCCATCAGGAGACCACCGAGGGGCGGCTGCCCGTCTACGAGTGGTGGGAGCGCACGGAGATCCCCGGCTGAGAACCCGGGCGGAAATCCGGACAGGAGCCCGGGCAGGGGCCGACCCCGAAACTCCGGTCCGAGGACCGGATGCCCCCTCGAAAGCACCCGTGTCACCCGTATCGCCCGCATCACCCGTCGCCCCCTGCCCCTCCCGTAACGCGGGAACGACCGTCGCTCAGGCGGTCTCCCGCGCCCCGTGCGGGAGCAGCCGCTCGCACAGCTCGTCGATCAGCTCGCCCGCCGAGCCCATGAGGACGTCGGGCACCGTGAGGTCGTCCACGATCATGCCGTGCACCGCGAGGTACATCAGGATCACCGCGATACGGTCGCCGGGCAGGCCCGCCCCCTCGTGGAAGCGGATGTTGTCCTCCAGCGTCGCGCGGAGGCGCTTGTTGAGTTCGGCGCCCAGTTCGGGCCGGCGGACGCCCTCCATGCGCAGTTCCAACATGGCCAGGTAGCTGCTGCGGTCCGCCTCCATGCGCTCGTGGACCTGGCGCAGCAGGAGGGCGACCAGTTCGGGGGACTTCGGGGCCTTCATGGTCTCGGCGAGCGCCTCCGGATCCGGTGTCAGTCGCTCGGTGGTGCGTTCCATGATCTGTCGCAGCAACTCGGCGCGGTTGGCGAAGTAGTTGGAGGAGGTGCCGACCGGCACCCCGGCCCCGGTGTCCACGGCCCGCAGGGTCAGTCCGCGCGACCCCTCCCGGGCCAGTACTTCGATGGCCGCGTCGAGCAATGCGGCCCTGCGCGCCGGGTTCTGACGCATGGAAACCTCCCAAGGACGTTGACACCACTTCAAGTGAAGTACTACATTCGAAGCACTCCAAAGGGAGTACATCGCAACGACACAGGGGAGTCAACATGCGAGCCAGCACGACCGCCCGGCGTGGTTCCAGCACCTTCATCGAGTTCAACCGCGGCGGGCGCAACCCCCAGCCGCTGAAGCCCCGGTCCGTCCCCCGTCCCCGACCGCTCCCCAAGCCCGGCACCCGACGGTGACGGGGGCGGGTCGATGACGGCCTCGGCCTGTGGCCCCGGTACGAACGGGGCCGAGGAGAACGACGACGAACGGCGTGGCCCGAAGGCCACGCCGTTCGTCGTCGTTCGGGGCTCCCCCGGAGTTCCGTTCAGACCGCGGGAGTGGCGCGGCCGTGGAGCTTCAGGCTGTGCGCCAGGCAGCCCAGGGCCGCGGTGCACAGCAGGGTGCGCATGATGTTGGTCGCCTCCCAGGTCCCCTTGAACTTGTCGACGACCGACAGGTCACCGGCCTTCACCGGGTTGCCGATCGCGGCGAGTTCGTTGTTCAGGGGGATGTTGACGGAGAACGTCACCAGCAGCGCCACCACGTAGAGGCCGGCGGCGACCCCCGCCCACAGGGCGACCTTGCGGTGTCCCTTGCGGTACTCGAGTACGGCGACGGCCACCGTCACGGCGAGCGCGCCGAGGAAGACGAGCACGAACAGGCCGCTGGTGTCGATCACCTCGTTGAAGTTCTGCATGGCCTCCGCGTACACCCGGTCGTCGGTACGGGCGAGGCCGGGCATGACCGACACGTCGTAGGCGAAGAACAGACCGGCCATCAATCCGACGGCGATGACGGACGCCATCAGCAGAATGCCCGCGGCCCGGCCGGGCCGGACCGGAGGTGTCTGCGGCGGAAGCGGCGCACCGGGGCCGGGAGCGCTGTAGGGGGAGTACGGACTGGCGGTCATCGAAGTGTCCTCACTGTGGACTTCGGCCGATCGCTCGGCGCGCGAGCGGAGAGAGCATAGGCGTGGCGCGCGGAACACAACCAGGTGGTTTCGACCCGTTCCCGAGCGGTCCTCGAGCGCCCTCCCCCGGCCCCTCGCGCGAGCGGGCCGGGAGCGGGGACGGGGCGGGGAGGACTCCACCGGGCCTCCGCCGGGTCTCCAGCGGGTCCCGAGGGGCCCCGAGGGGGTCGCGGCCCGGATCGAGCCGTTGCGCACCACCGCTCCGCCCCCTCACCCCGTGGGCAGGCGGTGCGGGGAGGTCGGCCAGGCGTGCAGGTCGGTGGCGCGCAGCAGTGCGGTGCCGATCAGCAGGCCCCGGTACCCGGCGGCCAGCAGCCGGGCGGCCTTCTCCGGGCTGTCGATGGCGCTGGCGCTGACCGGGCAGGGGGTGCCCGCGGCCCGCAGCGCGGGCAGCAGGTCGAGGCTGCGGCCGATGTCGCCGGCGTCCCGCTCGCGCGCGGTGATGTCCTTGTTGTTGACGGCGATCACGCATTCCCCGGCGTGCGGGACCACCTCCAGTTCCGCCTCGTCGGTGATCTCCACGAACGGGGTCAGCCCGGTGCGCAGCGCGGTCTCGACCAGGGTGCGCATGCTCGACGCGGGCAGCAGTGCGGCGGTGAGCAGGACGGCCGAGGCGCCGAGTTCCCCGGCGGCGGCGATCTGGTCGCGCCGGGTGATGAAGTCCTTCTGGAGCAGGGGGAGTTCGGTGAGCCGGGCGACGTCCCTGAGCAGTTCGGTCGTGCCCGCGAACCAGCGACCGGTCACCACCGAGATGCACGGTGCGCCCGCCGCCTCGTAGGCGGCGACGATGTCCGCGGGGGTGCGGCCCGCGATGAGGTCGATGCCGTGGGCGTCCCGCCGCTTCACCTCCATGATCAGCGGGCGCTCGGCGGTCAGCAGGGCCTCGATGAAGCGGGAGGTCATGGGTGCTCCTTCGGGTGCGGGACGGGGTGCCGGGCGGTCCGCCAGGCACGGGCCAGGGCGGTCACCGCGTCCGCGTCGAAACGGCCCCGCCCGGCACGGGCCGCGGTGTCCACGTCGATCCCGTGGAAGCGCGGATGGTCCGCGACGGCGGCGAAGTCGGCCCTGCTGCGCGGGGTGATGCCGCCGGCCAGCCAGAACGGCAGCGTGAACCGTTCAGCGAGGGCCAGCACATCGGGCTCGGCCAGTCGCAGCCCGGTGCTGCCGACCCGGCCGTCCCCGGACGTCGCGTCCAGCAGGAACAGATCGGTGCCCGCCCGTTCGTACGCGCCGATCAGCGGGCGCTCCGGGCAGGTGCCGTCCCGCACGTGCAGGACCTTGATCAGTACGGCGTCGGGCAGTGCCGCGCGCAACGCCCTCACGAAGGCCGGGGGTTGGTAGGCGTGCAGTTGCAGCCGGGACACCCCGGCGCGGCGCGCGACACCGGCCAGGGCATCGGGGTCGTCGAGGAAGGTGACCAGTACGGGTTCGAGTACGCCGGTGGCGCGGGCCGCCGCCGCGAGGGCGGTCAGCTCGCGCTCCGGCAGATCGGCCGGGCCGCCGGGTACGCCGTGCCAGAGTCCGACACGGTCGGCACCGGCGGCCGCCAGTACCTCGATGTCCTGCGGGGCCGTGGCCCCGCAGACCTTGAGCACCGGTGCGGGCGCCCGGGTCATTTGCCCAGGCCCAGCATCGAGGCGATCCGGTTGTACTGGATCTCGTTGGTGCCCGAGTAGATCGTGCCGCCCACCGCGTTGCGGACGTCCTGTTCGAGCCCGTACTCGGTCATGTAGCCGTGTCCTCCGAAGATCTGGACGGCGGTGATGCTGCTGGCCAGATTGGATTCACTGGTGAGCAGCTTGGCGATGGCCAGGTCCGTGGTGACGTTCTCGCCGGCGACGAGCCGTTCCGCGGTGTCGTACAGCCATTTCCGTGCCGTCTCCAGGCCGATCTTGGTGTCGACGATCTTGTTGGCGATCGACTGGTACGAACCGATCGGCTGCCCGAAGGACTTGCGGGTCTTCGCGTACTCCACGATGCGTTCCAGGCGGTGTCGCATCTCGCCGGCGTTGACGATGAAGGAGAACAGGATCTCCCGCTTCATCACGTGGTCGAGGACGATGAATCCGCCCCCCACCCGGCCCAGGACCCGGTCCCGGGGCACCCGGCACCCGTCGAAGTACAACTCGCTCAGCGGCGAGGTGCGCAGACCCATCTTCTTGACCGGTTCGCCGACCGCCAGGCCCGGGGTGGCGCGGTCCACCAGGAACGCGGTGACCCCGAGCGCCCCGCCGTCGGGACGGGTCCGGGCGTACACCACGAACACGTCGGCGACGGGGCCGTTGCTGACGAAGGTCTTTCCGCCGGTCAGGACGTAGTGATCGCCGTCCCGCTCCGCGCGCGTGGTCATCGCCATCGCGTCGGAGCCGCCTTCCGCCTCGGTGATGGCGTGGGCGCCGATCATCTCGCCGGAGCAGATCAGGGGCAGGTACCTCTCCTTCTGTTCGGGGGTGCCGAACTTCTCCAGGGGGACGCCGGTGCTGGCCAGGGTGGTGGTCACCGAGAAGCTCAGTCCGGCGTCGCGGCAGTGCTCGCCGAGTCCTTCGAGCACGTACATGGTGGTGAGGAGCGACTGGCCGAGGCCGCCGTACCGCTCCTCGAAGGGCAGGGCGAGGATGCCCGTCTTCTGCACGAGCTTCCACTTGTCCCAGGAGAACGCGGCGCGCTCGTCCTGTTCCAGGTGGTCGGCGCTGAGCGCCTCACCCCACCGTGCCAGGCCTTCCCGCAGGTCGACCTGGTCGGTGTTCCATCGGATCACTGGGAACCGCCTTCATAGGTGCTTTCTTCAGTACGCGGAGGACACGTGCGCGTCGAGGCTGTGCACCTCGTCGCCCTGGAGCGCCGGGCTGAAGACGCAGACGAGCCGGAGGTCCTCGTGCGGGCTCGCCACCAGGTAGTGGGCGTCGTGCTTGTCGAGCGCGTACAGGACACCGGGGGTGATCGGGTGCGAGGTGCCGTCGAGTTCGACCACCTCGCCGGAGCCCGCGATGCAGTAGCAGGATTCGAGGTGGTTGCGGTACTCCAGGCGGGACTTGGTGCCGGCCCGGACGACCGTGTCCGTGAGGGAGTAGCCGACGCCGTCCGATGCCAGCAGGAAGCGGCGGCTCAGACCGTTGCCCCACTCGACGGTCTTCACGTCCTCGATGTCACGAATGATCATTGCTCAACTCCTGTTTCTGTCGGGTGCGGTGGCGTCGACGGCCTGCCGCACGGGCTGGACGGACCGGACGAAGGCGCGGAAGCCGGTGACCGGATCGCCGCCCCCGTCGAGGGCTTGCTCGATCCGCTCGACACCGGCGGAGCCGATGATCACGGCATCGGCTCCGCAGGCGTGGACGGCCGCCACGTCGTCGCGGGTCCTGACCCCGAAGCCGACGGCTATCGGGGACGCTGTACGGGCCCGGAGCGCGGCGACGGTGCCGGCCAGCGCGGTGTGTCCCGCAGCGGGGGCGGTGCCGCTGCGTCCGTAGTGGGCCACGAGGTAGAGGTAGGCGGAGGCGTGGGCCGCGGCCCGGTCCATGGTCGCCGCGGAGCTGTTCTGGTAGCAGGTGGTCACGACGGGCAGTCCGGCGGCGCGGGCCGCCGCGTGGTACGCGGTGCCCAGCCGGGGCGGCAGGGCGTGGACGAGGAGTCCGTCCGCGCCGCTCGCGGCGATGTCGCGGGTGGCGTCCGCGAGGTCCCGGTGTTTGAGGGAGTGGCTCCAGTCGGTGAGCAGGGCGATGCGCAGCCGGTGCAGCCGGGGGCGGACGCGGGCGATGAACTCCAGTACGCCTCCGAGGTCGGTGCCCCGGTCCAGGGCGCGGCGTGCGGAGCGCCGGATGACCGGTCCGTCGGTGACGGAGTCGGGGAAGGGGACGGCGAGTTCCAGACAGTCGACGCCCTCCTCGTCGAGCATGAGGACGAGGTCCTCCAGGACGTCGAGGGGCGGGTCGCCGGCGTTGAGGAACAGGGCGAGGCCGGGGCCGGTGCTGTGGTGGTCGCGTACGAAGAATTCAGCCACGGCGTGCCCCCGTTCCGGCTCCTGCCCCTGCGGGGGTGGTCCGGGCCCGCATCCGTTCGGCCAGTTCGCGGGCCGCGCCGTCGGCGACGGCGCGTTCGGCGGCCGCGAGGGCGGGACGCCAGCCGGTGCTGTGGCCGCTCGCCACCGCGAGCGCGGCGGCGTTGAGGCAGAGGGTCCGGGTGGTGGTGGCGGTGGTGTCGCCGCAGAGCACGGCCAGGAAGTGGTCGGCGGCGGCGGTGGGCGCGACGGGGCGCAGGTCGTCGAACGACCCGTCCGGGGCAGTCAGTTGACCCGCCTCCAGCAGGATCTCCCGGTCGGTGGGGTCGTTGGTGTGGATGGTGTTGTCGGTGAAGGGCAGGAGTTCGTCGGCCCCCTCGGGGTTGGTGGTCAGCCAGATCCGCCGGTCCGTCACCCGGTCCGCCAGGGCGCGCAGCGCGGTGTGGGGCATGGTGTGCGAGACGCCGGTGACCTGGGCGGTGGTGGGCAGGTCCGCGAGGAAGGGGCCGAGCGCGTTGAGGAAGCGGCCGAAGGGTTTCATGCCGAGCGGGGCGATGGTGCGGGCCAGCCGGGCCAGTTCGACCGGGTAGACGAAGGGTCCGGTGAAGGCGATCCCGTACTGTTCCAGGGCCCGTTCGGTCTGTTCGTACGAGGCGGTCGGCCGGACGCCGAGGCGTTCGAGCAGGTCGACCGAGCCGAGGCCGGAGGTGTAGGCGCGCGAACCGGACTTGACGACCCGTACGCCCATGGCCGCCGCGACGAACGCGGAGGCCGTGGAGATGTTGAAGGTGGCGGGGCCGCCGCCGGTGCCGACGACGTTGACGGTGCCGTGCCAGTGGCCGGCGGGGACGGCGGGTCGCCGTTCGAGGAGGGATTCCCGCAGGGCGTGCAGGGTCTCGGGGCCGGGGAGCCGGGTGGTCAGTGAGGCCAGCAGGGCGACGGCCTGCTCCTTGTCCAGCGAGCCGTCGCCGAGCCGGTCCCACAGTGACCGCCAGGTCTCGCGCCCGGCCACCGGACGCCGTGCGAGCAGCCCGGTGAGCGCGTCGTGCATGGCTAGCCGGTCACCCCCTGGCGGGAGTCCGCGATGAACGCGTCGATCGCCGCCACGCTGCGGAAATTGTTGGGGTCGAGGTCGGCGTCGCCGACGGCGAGTTCGAAGTGGTCCTCGACCCAGGCGATCAGTTTCAGCACGCCGAGGCTGTCGATGACGCCGTCCGAGAGGAGGTCGTGGTCGTCGGCGAGCTCGTGGGTGCCGAGGTCGGGCAGGAACTCGTCGATGACGAACCTCTTGATGGTGGTGGTGTGACTCATGACGTCCTTCCTTCGTTCGTGACTGCTGGGCGCCGCTCGGCGGGGCGGTCGAGCGCGTTGCGGTCGACCTTTCCCGTGGAGGTCTTGGGGAGCGGGTCGTCGGTGATCCGCAGGACGGTGGGGACGGCCGCCCCGGGCAGGCCGCGGGCGCAGTGCTCCTTGAGCTGGAGGCTGTTGAGCCCGGTGCCGGGGGCGCGGCGGACCCCGGCGACGAGGGTGCGGCCGGTGAGCGGGTCGGGCCGGGCCACGACACCCGCTTCGAGCACGGCGGGGTGGCGCAGCAGCACCTGTTCGATCTCGGCCGTGTTGACGGCGATGCCGCGCACCTTGACCTGGAAGTCGGCGCGGCCGGTGAGGTGGAGCCGGCCGTCGGTGTCGCGGCGCACCAGGTCGCCGGTGCGGAACCATGGGCGGTCGTCGAGGCCGAGCGGATGGCCGGTGAACTTGCCGCGGTGGCGGGTGGGGTCGAGGTAGCCGGGTGCCTGGAAGGGGGTGGAGACGTACAGTTCGCCGGAGCCGGGGCCCTCGACGGGGGTGCCGCGGTCGTCGAGGACGAGGGCCCGGACGCCGGGCAGCGGGAGGCCGAGGGGGACGGGCGGGAGCCCGGTGGTGCCGGTGTCGACCTCGTGGACGAAGCTGTCGTTGGTCTCGGTGCAGCCGTAGACGTTGTACAGCCGCGCGTTCGGGAAGAGCCGGGGCAGCTCGGTGAAGGTGCGGTCGGGCACGGCGTCGCCGGTGAACAGGACGTGCCGTACGGAGGGCAGGGCGGTCCCGGTGCGGCGGGCGGCGTCGGCGAGCAGCCCGTACAGCATCGGCACGGCCTGGACGACGTCCGCCTCGTGCCGGGCCACCAGGTCCAGGACGCGTCGGCCGTCGGCGGCGACCGCCGGGTCGACGAGGACGACCCGGCCGCCGTGCGCGAGGGTCGTCCAGACGTCGAACAGGCACAGGTCGAAGTTGAGCGGGGCGTGGTTGAGGACGGTGGTGCCGGGGCCGATGCCGAAGGCCGGGCCGGCCCAGGCGGTGAACCGGTCCACGGCGTCGCGGCCCAGCGGGACGATCTTGGGCAGTCCGGTGGAGCCGGAGGTGGTGAGCATGAAGGTGGTGCCGGCGGGTGGCGGGAGCGGTTCGGCGGTGACCGTCGGCAGGGCGCGTTCCGGTTCGCCGCGGGGGGCGAGGACGTGCCGGCAGCCGGCCCGGGCGAACAGTTCGGCGAGCTGGGTGTCGGCGAGCGCCGGGGAGGGCAGCAGGAAGGGCCGTCCGGTGAGCAGGCAGGCCAGGACGAGGGCGATGGTGCCGGGGGACTTGGGGGCGAGGACGCCGACGGGTTCGCCGGGGGCGAGGGAGAGGCGGGCGAGGCGTTCGCGTTCGTGGCCGGCCATGTCGTGCAGCGTGCGGTACGTCGTCTCCTCGTCGTGCTGGAGGAGTGCGGGTGCGTCGGGGCGCTCGCGGACGTGGGTGAGGAAACCGGGGAGGAGTTCGCCGGCCGGGGGCCTCGGGGGTGTGTCAGTCATGGGGGCCGTCTCCTTCCGGTGCGGGGGCGAGCTCGGCCCGGCCGGCCTTGACCGCGATTCCTCCGGCGGTGCGGCAGGTGAACCGCACGACGGTGTGGCCGGCGTCGGGCTGGAGGGTGATGTCGAGCGGTTCGTCCGGGAGGACGGGGGCGGAGAACCGGCCGCTGACGGCGCGGATGCGGGCGATGTCGCCGTGCGCGTACCGGTCGGCGATCTCCTCGCAGACCAGGGCGACGACGCTCATGCCGTGGGCGATGACGTTCTCGAAGCCGGCGGCGCGGGCGGCGGCGGGGTCGAGGTGGATGGGGTTGAGGTCGCCGGAGGCGTGGGCGTAGGCGCGGATGCCGTCCGGGGTCGGCTCGTGGGTGGCGGTGGCCGGTTCGCCGGGCGGGCCGGCGGGGGCCGGGGCGCTCCCCTGGGGGATCTCGCCGAACGGTTCGATGCCGTTCGCGCCCACGAGGAGGGCGGCGGTGACCAGTTCGGCGAATTCGGTGCCGTCGTGGCCGGTGAGCCGGGTGCGTACGGCGACCCGGGTGCCGCGCGGTTCGCGCCGGGCGCCGAGCACGTCGAGCGTGATGCCGACGCTCTCGCCGGGCCGTACCGGCCGCCGCAGCCGGATGTCCTGTGCGAGGTGGACGACCGATGCCTCCTGTCCCGCGATCAGCGACCGCACGGTGCGGTCGGCCTCCGCGTGGGCGAGCACGAAGGCGTGCACGGGCGACGCCTGGTCGTTCGCGGCCGGGGGCAGTCCGGCGCGGGCGGCGGCCCGGTAGGCGGTGATCTCCTCGGTGGTGACGGTGTGTTCGGTGGTGCTCGAGGTCTCGGTGGTGTGCGGGGTCTCGGCCGTCGTCGTCATGCCGGCACCACCACCAGCGAGGCGTTGTGTCCGCCGAAGCCGAAGGAGTTCGACAGGGCGGGGCCCGAGGCGATGGGGCGGGGCTTCTCGTGGACCACGTCGATGTCCATTCCTGGTTCGAGGCGTTCGTGGTTGGCGGTGGGCGGCACCTCGCGGGCCCGCATCGCCAGCACGGCCGCGATCGTTTCGACGGCGCCCGCGGCGCCGATCAGATGGCCGATGACGCCCTTGGGGGCGGTGACCGGGGGGCCGGCGGTGCCGAACACCTTCGTCAGGGCGGCGGCCTCGGCCCGGTCGTTGTGCGGGGTCGACGTGCCGTGGGCGTTGACATGGGCGATGTCGGACGGGGCGAGGCCCGCGTCGGCGAGGGCGGCGGCCATCGCACCGGCCGCGCCCGCGCCGTCCGGCAGCGGCATCGACAGGTGGTGGGCGTCGGAGGTGGCGCCGTACCCGGCGACCTCGGCGTAGGCGCGCGCGCCGCGCGCCCGGGCGTCGTCGGCCCGTTCCAGGACGACGAAGCCGGCCCCCTCCCCCATGACGAACCCGTCGCGGTCGGCGTCGAACGGCCGCGAGGCCCGGTCCGGCTCGTCGTTGCGCAGCGAGACGGCGTTCAGGTTGCCGAAGCCGGCCAGGGTGACCGGGGTCAGGGTGGATTCGCAGCCGCCCGCGACGACCATGTCGGCCCGGTGGGTCCGCAGCAGCAGCGCCGCCTGGCCGATGGCGTCGGCGCCGCTGGCGCAGGTGGTGGCGATGGTGGTGGCGGGCCCCGTCCAGCCCAGTCGCATGGCGATCTGCGCGGCGGCCGCGTTGGGCATGGTCATCAGGGGCATCAGCGGGTTGACCCGGTGCGGGCCGTCCGCGGTGAACAGCGCGGACTCCCGGTCGCTGGTGGTCCGTCCGCCGACCGCGTTGCCGACGACGACCGCGGTGCGGCCCGGGTCCGGGGCCGGGGAGCCGGCGTCCCGGTGGGCCGCCAGTGCGGCGGTCGTCCCGTACAGCGCGAACGGGTCCATCCGGCGGGCGTCCTTCGCGGACACCAGGTCCATGGTGTCGAGGCCGCGGACCCGGCAGCCGATGCGCACCCGGTGGCGGGTCAGGTCGAGGTGGGTGAGCTCGGCGGCGGTGGACCGGCCGGCGCGCAGTCCGGCCCACAGCTCGTCGGGGGTGCAGCCGGCGGGGGTGACCACGCCGATGCCGGTGATCACGACCGCTGGTCCGGTGGAGGTCGCCATGGGGGCACGTCCTATCGGGCGGGGAGGATGCCGCACTCTCGGGCGGACTTGAGGAAGACCTCGGCGGCGAAGTCGATGTCGGCCTCCGTGTGGCGGGCCGTGACGGCGATCCGGAGCCGGGCGAGGTCGTTGGGGACGGCCGGGGTGACCACGGGCAGTCCGATGACGCCGTTGCGGCGGCAGGCGGTGGCGAGGTCGTACGCCGCCTCGTCCGAGCCGGCGATCAGCGGCAGTACCGCGGTCTCGCTGTCCTGGGTGCGCAGTCCCTCGGCGTTGATGAGGGCGCGCAGCCGTTCGGACTGGTGCTGGATGTGCGCGACCCGTTCCGGTTCGCGTTGCAGGATGCGCAGTGATTCCAGGGCGGCGGCGGCCTGGGCGGGGCCGAGGGCGGCGGAGAACAGGAACGGCCGCGCCGCGTACCGCAGATGGCCGATCAGCCGCTCGGGGCCCGCGACCCAGCCGCCCATGGAGGGGATCGCCTTGGAGAGCGTGCCGAGTTTGATGTCGACCTCGACACGCCGGTCGAAGTGTTCCTCGATGCCGCGTCCGGTGGCGCCGATGACGCCGAGCGCGTGTGCCTCGTCGACCATCAGGAGGGCGTTGTGTTCGTCGCACACCTTGCGCAGTTCGGGCAGCGGGGCGATGTCGCCGTCCATGGAGTAGACGCTGTCGACGACGACGAGGCGTACGCCGTCGGGTCCGGCGGCCCGCAGCCTGCGGTCGAGGTGGTCGACGTCGTTGTGACGGAAGCGGGTGACGGTGGCGCCGGAGAGGCGGCAGCCGTCGACGATCGAGGCGTGGTCGTACTTGTCGATGAAGACGGTGTCGCCCGCGCCCACGAGGCCGCCGACGGTGCCGACGTTGGCCGCATAGCCGGAGCCGAAGACCATGGCCGTCTCGCGCTCGGCGAACCGGGCGACCTCGGCCTCCAGTTCCTCGTGCAGTGGAATGGATCCGGCCAGCGCGCGCACGCCGTGGTTTCCGGTCCCGTAGCGGTCGACGGCGGCCTTGGCGGCGGCGACGACGCGTTCGTCCCCGGCGAGTCCGAGGTAACTGTATCCGGACATCATCAGCAGCCGGCGTCCGTCGAGATCGGCGTAGGCGCTGTCGCGTTCGACGGTGTAGGCGACGAAACTGTTGCGGCGTTCGGGTTCCGATTCGAGCGCCTGCACCCGCCGCCGGGTGGCCGCCAGTTTCGGTTCGAGGCGTTCCCATGCTCCGGGTGCGTTCACGTGCGTCTCCTCTTCCACGGCTTCGTTCGGCTTCTTGGCCTTGTCCCAACGCGACGTCATTTCTAGAGGTCGGCCGCAAGACGCGCGCAATACGGCACGGACGGCTCGAATTTCCTTCGCGAAAAGGTCGAACGACGAGTCGCCAAATACCGGAAGGAACGGTTCCGACTATTCGCCCCGGTATGTTTACGGCCACGGTTGAACAGGTCGACCGACCGCCGGTACGGTCGAATGCACGGGAAAGAGAATGTAAAAGGAGTGGCGATCCTGTGATCGTCCCCGAAATGGTCCACGATCCATTCCGTGCCGCACCCACGCGCTTTCGGCCAGGGGGAGCCGCCGATGTCTTGGGGAGCCAGATTTGCTGATCAGACTCGTAGGACTCGTCACCGTGGAGCACGACGGAGCCCCGCCCCAGCACCTGTCGAGCGCCCAGGCCCAGGTGGCCTTCGCCCGGCTGGTCCTGGAACGCTCCGCGGGGACCGGCCGCGACCAGCTCGCCGACACCGTGTGGCCGGAAGGACTGCCCGACACCTGGGCGTCGGCCCTGCGCAGCGTCGTCAGCCGGGTGCGCGCCTATGTCAGCGATCCGCGCCAGAGGCCGGGTGAGACACCGCTGGTCGCCCACAGCGGGCGCTATCTGCTGCGACTGCCCGACGACGCGGCGGTCGACCTGGAAGCGGCCGACGCCGCGGTCACCGAAGCGCAGGAGGCGTTCGCGGAGCACGCCTATCCCGTGGCGCAGCAGCTCGCCGCCGGGGCGGTCTCCAATCTCCGCGGCTCGTTCCTGCCGGCGCACGACGGCGAGTGGGTGAGCAGCGTCCGGGAACGGGTGGATGAACTACGCCTGAACGCACTGGAGTTGGCGAGCCTCTCCGCCTCGGCCCTGGGAGACGAGCACCACGGGCTGCGGTACGCGGACGAGGCGGTGCGCCGTGCGCCGTTCCGGGAGAGCGCCTACCGCTGCCAGATGGCGGCGTACGCGTCGGCCGGCAACCGGGCGGACGCCCTGCGCGCGTACCAGCAGTTGCGCGAGGTGCTCGCCGAGGAGCTCGGCATCGACCCGGCGGCCGAGACCCAGGCGGCGTACCTGAACCTGCTGCGGGCCGTTGGTCCCACCCTCCAGGCCCGCCCGCCCCGCGCGATCCGCCGCTCCGGCACCCTGGACCCGCTGCTGATGGGCGCCTTCGAGGCCCTGCCCCCGCCGAGGTAGCCGCACACACCCCGGCGGGGCCGGTCCCGCCGGGGGCGTACGGCCAACCCTGCCCGGGATGTACGACCAACTCCGCCCGGCGCGTACGACCACCCCTGCCCGGGGCACATGTACGAGGTCAGGACGTTGTTGACGCGTGATGGCGTCGCCGAGGCCGGCGGTTGGCCTTCGTGTGCGCCGTGGGGTCGGCGATAGTTGTAGTGCTGGTTCCAGACCTCGAGTGCGGCAGTGCGTTCCCCTTCTGTGTGCCAGGTGCAGGCGTAGAGGAACTCCTCGGCAAGGATGCGGTTGTAGCGCTCGGTCTTCCCGTTGTGTCGTGGCGTGCACGGGGTGATCCGCTGGTGCCGGCTCTCGCCCATTGCCTCGGCGAAGACGGCCGCGCGGTAGCAGGAGCCGTTGTCGGTCACGATTCGCTCGAGCCGGGTGATGCCGTGAGCTGCAAACCATGCTCGCGCCCGGTCGAGGAAGGCGACTGCTGTTACAGCCTTCTCGTCAGACAACGCTTCAGTGCAGGCGAGCCTGGAGTAGCCGTCGATCGCGGAGTGGAGGAAGACGTAGCCGGTCTTCGCACCGCGCTTCTTTGTTCTCGCTACGGCTTTGGCTTCGATGCTGCTCTTCCCATGCACACGCCAGCCGCTGCCGTCCGGGATGCGGCCGGTCTTCTTCACGTCAATATGCACCATGTGGCCGGGACGCTCGGCGATGATCTTCTGTGGCTCCCGGTTCGTCTCGCCATTCGGGTCGATGAATTTCCGCCGGTTCAAGCCGAGCTGCGCGAGCAGCCGTGTGATGGTGCGGCGACTGACCGGGGTTCCGTCTTGATGCAGCTCGAACGCGATGCGGGATGCTGACCACTTGTGCTCGCGCCGCATCGATTCGGTCCGCTTCACCAAGCATCCGGGCGTCGCGGTCGGCTGCCGTGTCGGAGCGGACGATCGGTCGATGAGACCGAGCTCGCCGAACTCCTTGTACCGGTTTACCCACTTCGACGCGGTGGCTCGGGAGATACCCGTCTCTGCGGCTACGTGTGCGATCGGACGGGTGCGGCATCGTTCGATCAGCCGCTTGCGCCCCTCGGGCGTGAGGGGCGCGTTCCGGTGAGAGCGCGGGGGCGTCGTGCCGGAGGGGGCGCGTCTTGAGGTATCGGCCACTCAGAGCGCGAACGAGAGCACGAGAACTGTGATGGAGAGTGCAAGCATGCCAAGGCAGTTGAGCCAGAACGCCTGCCCGGTGAAGCGGGCTCGGACATGGGCCGCGGCGGCACTCACGAAGTAGACGATCACGCCAGTGTTGGTAGCCAGAGCGATGCCGGGAATCCAGATCCCGGCAATGAGCCCGATCACGGCGAGGGTCTTGATCACGATCAGCGTCCACCACCACTCGCGAGGGAAGCCCACGCCGTTCAGGCAGTCGCGGATGAACTTCGGCGGCCGCAGTGACATCGCCGCGTCGCTGAACAAGGCGATGGCGAGGACGGCCGGGGGCCACCACGGATCGGGGGTCAGGGGCATGGGGTTACTCCTTGCAGGTGCAGATGGCCGCGAAGGTGGTTCGGAGGCTGTCCGTGAGGCCGGAGGGATCGGCGGAGCCAAGTGCCGACCAGGTGAAGAGCGTGCCGACGTAGGCGGCATAGAGCGCCTTCGCCTTGGCCGGTGCGTCAGCCTGCGAGCTGCACCCGCGCATGGTGATCGCGGCCGCAAAATCGTCGATGAGCTGGGCGGCGAGGTCAGTGAACAGCGAGGAGGAATGCGCGCCGGATACCAGGATCGACGCGTACGATCGCGCCAGCTCGGGACTGTCGGTGAACAGTAGGACGAACGGCTGGACCAGAACGCCCAAGCGGTCCACGCAAACGTCAGGGCCAGTTGATTGCAGGTCGATGTCGGCGCGCCGGGCATGCTCCGCAGCCACCATCGAGTCGAAAACCCTGACCAACAGTGCGTTCTTGTCACCGACCATCATCACGGTCCCGGTGCTGACGCCGGCCGCCCCGGCGATATCCCGTACCGTCGTGGCGGCGAAGCCGCGCTACCGAACCCAGCTGGGTGTTCCGGGAGCAGATCCGCTGCGACCAGATGACGCCGAACACGGCATCTGTCGGTTGTGTCTTCACCAAGTACACGCCCACCTTCGAGCTGAAGCACAAGTACGTCGAAGGCGCCGCCCTCTATTACATGGAGATGCGCGACAAACTCGCCTGGCACCCCGGCAGCAAGAAGGACAACAGCCCGCTGCATCGTGAGTTCGACTCTGCCGAGCGGGACGCGAACCGAGCCGTGGTCTGCCCGGACTCCGGCCAGTACGCACTGGCACTGCACCCGCAGGCAACCGGTGCCGGCAAGAAGACCCGGTGCGACGAGTACGCCTTCGCGGCAACCAAGGAGAGCGGCGGATCTCAGCAAGGTGCCGAGAACGGCACACAGTGCCTCCAGGCTTACGCCCGTAAGGACGCCGATGACAAGTGGCGTCTCTATGACGACCTGAGGGCGCCGAACACCGCACCCACTTGCCCCGAGAAGTGCGCCCGCACCACCCTGCCGGGCGCCCAGAACGAGCGTGCCGGATCCCGCCTGTCGGGCTTCTGCACGAAGCAGCGCATGCTGGACAACGACGCGTACTTCATCGACGTACCCGGCCTCACCAGACCGTGGCGAGCGACGGCACAGCCGACGGCAGCTCCCTCCCCCACAAGCGGGGCGAGGGAGCTGTCCCTGTTCCTCACCCCTCCCGCCGGGGCTTCTCCAACGCCCAGGTGAGACGACGGGGCGGGTCCTCGTCCAGGCGTGGGACGCGCACGTACTCGCGCGCGTACGGCATGGCCTCTCCCGATTCCAGCGAATCGGCCATCAGCCGGATCATCTCCCCCAGGCTCCTCCAGCGGGCCGTGACGACCTCGGTGCCCTCGTAGTCGATCTCGATGACGGTGCCGAAGCCGTCGCCGGGCCGGTGGTCCACGACGAGGCTCTCCCCCGTGTGCGTACCGGCGACGGGCAGCCACAAGGGGTCCGCCCACGGTTCCTGGATCCAGGCCTCGGGATCCTCGTCGCGCTGCTCCTCCCACTCCTCAAGCATCTCCGCCATGTACGCCGGTCCGGCCATGAGCGTTTCGAGATCGTACGGAACGTAGCCCCCCGGCCAGACGGGAGCGTCGTACAAGGGCGCGCCCGCGTGGATGCCGAGCCACTGCACGAGATGCGGATGAAGCGGATAGGGGATGGCCCGGCGGAGGGACTGGACGGCCTCCTCCGAAGCGGGCGGATGCAGTTCGAGGAGCGTGCCGGCGCATCGGTGTTGCCGATGCCAGCTCTCGACGCGCGTCCAATTGCGTACGAGGTCGTCCATCCACGCCTCCTGGCACGGCTCTCCGCCTGACCGCCAACGGCCCGCGGCGTTGCCGCACGTCTCGCTGCGGCTTCGCAGATCGACTTCATCGTTCGCGCCCCGGGCCGCGTTTCCACTCGGCCGACCGGCCGCGTTCAGCGAACCGGCACCCAGTGCTCGGCGGCGTCCATCAGCCACGAGTTCCGCGGGTCGTCCCATTGCCGATCAGGTCCCGGCCGCCGTGCGCCCCCTTCGCCAGGACCCCCGCGGCTCCCACGACCACCGCTCCCACGACCGCTTTGCGTCCCACCTCCGCGGTCGCGTTCCTCAATTGCGCCGGGTCCCGGGCCGCGTCCCACCAGCGTGTCGTCTCCAGCGCGGGCCGGGCGGACTCGATCCCGAGCGGTCGGTGGAATTCATCGACGGTGATGCCGACGTGGTTGACCGAACCCACCACCGCCCGGTGCGCGGACAGATGCAGCAGCACGTTCGAGTTGACCCTGTCGGCAGCCGCGTCCAGGCGTGCCATCAGGTGCTCGATCCTCCCCGAGACGAGTTCCCGCCGCCTCCGCCGGTCGACGGTCAGCGCGCGCCGACGCCCCTCCAGCACCTCCGGAGACTCTTCCAGCGCCCTCGCCAGTCGCAACGCGTCGAGCGCGGACTGCAGTTCGAAGCAACGGGCCACGACGACGAGCAGCTCCTGGACCTCGAACTCCGCCTGCTTGGCCGTCCGCACGAGATCACCGATCCCGGTCGTGCCCTCCGCCCTCTCCGCGAGCGCGTCGAACCGGCGCAGCGCCCACCCCAGGGCGTCCGTGATCGTGTGAGTCCTGGCCTGGACGGTCGACCAGGTGTCGTCGTCGACCCGGCCCTCCACTTCCAGGACGGTCATGGCGGACTCGATGTCGAGGCCCGCCCCGGACACCTTCCCCAACTCGGCGTCCTTCTGGGCGCGGATCACGTCGTCGATCTTCCTGTCGATCGTCGCGAGACAGTCCCTGATCTCGCCCATCTCGTGCTGCCGCGCGAGCTGGGCCATGATCCCCGCGGCACCGGTGAGCACCGCCGGGCTGGTCAGGAACGAGCCGGTCCCCTGCACGATCTGGAGCCATGACCCGATCGCCCCCGGCTTCCCCACCATCGCGTGGCTGATGCCCGGCGTCCGGCTCTCCATCAGCCCGAACTTCTTGACGAGTTGAGCGGACTCCTCGGTCAGTTTCACCCAGCGGCCCGAATGGGCGGCGATCTCGGAGGCGGCCCGCGCCACTCCGGACCCGGCGCGGAGGAGAGATCCGAGGCGGCGCAGCCCGAGGTCCTTCGACAGCGACAGCAGCCGCTCCGAGGCGAGGAAGTGCTCGACGTCCACCGGGCTCCCGACGACCGCGAGTCCGTCGCCGTCACTGATCAGCTGAATCCTGTTGTCCATCGCCCGCCCCTGTTGTGACTTCCCCGGTCGAGGGTAGTGGGTGGTGGGCGGCGCAAGAGCCTCCGTCCGGGCCGGAACAGCCGTTTAATCGGGTTGCGCGGCCGACCGGGCCGCTCCAAGAATCTGCCCATGACCACGACGACTGCTTGCCTGCTGCCGATGCCCTCCGCCGCCGTTGCGGGACCGGGCCGACAGCAGTCCGGCCGTCCGGGAAGGCCGACTCCGCACCGCACATGAGCGCGGCCCTGGTCGCCGGGCTCCTGGCCGGTTATGGCATCGCCATGCCGGTGGGAGCGGTCGCGACGTATCTCGTGGCCCTCACCGCGCGGACGTCGTGGCGGGTCGGTGCCTGTGCCGCTCTGGGCATCGCGACCGCCGACGGCCTGTACGCGCTGATCTCGATGGTCGGGGGCTCGGCGCTCGCGCCCGTCATCGAGCCGATCGCGCTGCCCCTGCGTCGGGCCTCGGCCGTGGTGCTCCTCGCGCTGGCGTGCCGGAGCGCTGTGACGGCCGTCGCCGGGTACCGCAAGGGGCAGGACGTGGGCGGGGCGAACCGCGAACCGATGAGTCCGGTGCGGGTGTATCTCGGGTTCCTGGGCATCACGCTGATGAACCCGATCACCGTGATCTATTTCGCGGCCCTGGTGCTCGCCGGCCAGGGTGCCGCACCGGATCACTGGGCCAAGGCCGTGTTCGTCCTGGCGGCCTTCGCGGCCTCCGCCAGTTGGCAACTGCTGCTCGCCGGTGGCGGAGCCCTGCTCGGCCGCGTGCTGACGGGTCCTCATGGTCGTTTGTCCACCGCCCTGGTGTCCAGCGCGGTGATCGTCGGGCTCGCCGTCCATCTGCTGGTGGCCCGGCCGTGATCGACGAGCCGACGCGGCCCGCCCGGCTCGACCGGGCGCCGGAAGGGGAGCCCGGTCACGCCGCCCGGAACGGGGCCTGCCTCAGACGTCGAGCACCACGTCCGTGACCGGCACCGCCTGGCAGGTCAGCACCTGGTCGTCGGGCAGGTCCTCGGCCGGGGCCACCAGGTGGGCGACCTGTCCGCCCAGGACGGTGACGGCGCAGCTCTCGCACTGTCCCAGGCGGCAGCCGTTCGGCAGCTTCAGCCCTGCCCTCTCGCCGAGTTCGAGCAGTGTGCCGTCCGCCCGGGTCCAGGTCAGTTCGCGTTCCGAGCGCGCGAAGCGCACGGTCGCGGTGGCATCCGCCGGGACCTCGACGTTCCGCGTGGTGACCTGGAACCTCTCGGCGAAGATGTCGAACTTCGGGACTCCGCGGGCCTTCAGTCCGGCGGTGACGCCATCGATCATCTCCTGGGGCCCGCACAGGTAGAAGCGGGCGCGGCGGCGGATCAGTTCCTCCTCGACCGCGTCGGCGGTGATCCGGCCGCGGACCGAGTAGTGCACTGCCTCCACGTCCTCGGCCACCGGGCGACTGTAATGGTCGATCACCGTCAACTGCGGCATTAATGAGGCCAGTTCCCGCAGCCGGTCCGCGAACGCGTGGGTCCTGCTGTTGCGGTTGCCGTAGTGCAGGACCACCTCGGGGACCGAACCGCCGACGGAACCGAGCGTTTCGAGGTAGCCGAGGAAGGGGGTTATGCCGACACCGGCCGCGAGCAGCACCACCGGTTGGCTGTGGTCGACCGGGATGGCGAACAGGCCGGAAGGAGCGGTCACCCGTACCCGGGCCCCGGCGGTGAGGCCACGGTGCACGAGCGGGGAGAACGCGCCGCCCTCGATCCGCCGGACGGCCAGCCGGTACGTCGCGAGGTCGTCGCCCCGGGCCACGCCGGTCAGCGAGTACGCCCGGGTGATGTCGGGGGCGCCGTCGTCGGCGATGGTGACGTGCTGGCCGGGGCGGAACTCCGGCAGCGGGCCGCCGTCGGCCGGGCGGAGCAGCAACTCCCGTACGTCTTCGGTCACTTCGTCGGAGGCCTCGACAACGAACTCGCGTGGACCGGACCATGTTCCGGTCGGTGTCCGGCGGACCTCGCAGGCCGTCGAGCGCAGCGGTGCCGAGCCGCTGATCGGGTCGTGCGCGGTGTCGCCGACCAGCAGGTTGTAGTTCTGTCCGCCGTCGGCCAGCGGGTCCGATCCGGGCAGTGCCAGGTCGGGAGTGCTCTGCCACCACCCGTACTCGGCAACCACGGTGTCGGGGTGCAGGCCCGGGTCCACCCGGGCGCGCATCCGCACGGTGGCGTTGCGTGTCGTGATCTCCACCATGTCGCCGTCGGTGATGCCCCGGTCCGCGGCGACCTGTTCGCCGATCTCGACGAGGGGTTCGGGTGAGCGTCTGCGCAGTGAGGCCAGTCCACGTTGCTGGCTGTGGCAGAAGTACCCGTTCTTGGCGCAGCTCAGTGTCAGTGGGAAGTCGGGGTCGGCGGGCGGGTCGCCGGCTTCGGGGACCGGGGAGTAGCCGTGGTCGAGCAGTCGTTGTGAGTACAGCTCCACCCGCCCGGTCGGGGTGGCGAATCCGGTGACCCGCCCGTCGGGCGTGGTCTCGGCGTACTTCCGGTACCGCATCGGCAGCGGCACGTCCACGCCGCCCGGGGCCGCGCGCAGGTCGTCCACGGTGAGGCCGAGGGGTTCGAGCTGGTGGTTCCAGGCCGCCTGGATGTCTCCGCCGAAGAAATCGTCCCCGAGGCCGAGGCGGCAGGCGAGGTCGAAGGCGATCTCCAGGTCGGAGCGGGATTCGCCGAGCGGGTCGAGCATGCGGGGGCGCAGTTGCACGCGCTGCTGGGCCTGCTGCGATATCTCGAAGCCCGCGCGCAGCCCTTCCCGCTCCCAGGGAGTGTTGGCGGGCAGGAGGATGTCGGCGAACCGGGCGGTGGGGTTCTCGAACAGGTCGATGTGCACGCCGAATTCGAGCTGCCGCAGGGCTTCGGCGGTGCGTATCGGGTCGGGCTGCGACAGCAGCAGGTTGCCGCCGAAGGAGACCAGGGCGCGCACGCGGTACGGTTCCCCTTCGGTGATCGCCCTGCACAGGGCCCGCGCGGAGATCCAGCCGGATGCCGGGGGGCCGAGGGGGTGTTCGGTCAGGCCCAGGGTCTTCGCCGCCTGTTCGGGCACGGGCGGCAGGGACACCTTGGTGGTCGGTTGCTGCGGCAGGACGACGTTCCCGCCGGGGGCGTCGTGGCAGCCGGTGAGTGCGTACAGGGTGGCGATGGCGCGTTCGGTCTGTGTCGCGTCGACGTGCTGGCCGACTCCGGTCCACGTTCCGTAGCTGACCGCGCGCGAGGTGGCCAGGTCGTCGGCGAACGCGATGAGGGTGCCGGGGTCCACCCCGGTCACCGAGGAGGTGCGTTCCAGCGGCCAGGCCGCCACGGCGTCGAGGTAGTGCTGGAACGCCGGCCGGCAGGTGACCGTTCCGGAGCGGGTGCGGACCCGGTGGGTGCCGCGCAGGGCGAATCGCTGCGGGGCGGGGGCGGCCCGGGTGGTGTCGTAGGGCTCGGGCCGGCCGGCGTGCTCGTCCCACACCACGTGGCCGACGCCGTCGGGGCTCAGCTCGTCGGCCTTCAGGAAGCGGCCGTCGTCGTCGCGCACCAGCAGCGGCCCGTTGGTCCAGGCCCGCAGGAACTCCTGGTCGCCGCCGTGGCGGCGCAGCACGAGGTCGGCCAGTCCGAGGGCGAGGGCGCCGTCGGTGCCCGGCCGTACCCGCAGCCAGTGATCGGCCTGCATCGCGGCGGCCGTCCGGCGCGGGTCGACGACGGCGAGGCGGGCCCCTCGTGCGCGTGCCTCGGCCAGGGCCACCGACCGGGACAGCCAGGTCTTGGCGGGATTGTGCCCCCACATCACGGTCAGGTCGGTGTGCGGGAAGTCGGGTGCGGGCTGGGCGCTGCCGAAGGTGAAGGCGTGGGCGAAGTCCTTGTGCCAGTTGCAGATCTCGGTCGAGTAGGAGATGTTCGGACTGCCGTAGAGGTGGACGAACCGCTCCACCCATTCGAGGGCGTCGCTCATCGGCGTGCCGCTGGCCGAGGTCACCGAGAAGGCGACGGACTCCGGCCCCGTGGTGTCGCGGAACTCCGCGAGCCGGCTGCTGATCTCCGTCATCGCCTCCTCCCAGCCGATCTCCCGCCACTTGGGATCGGGGTCGGTCCGCGGTGTGGTGCGGCGCAGCGGGCGGGTGAGACGGGCCGGGCTGTGCACGAGTTCGGGTGCGGCCCGGCCCTTGGGGCACAGCGCCGCGCCCGTGGGGTGATCCGGGTCCGGGCGCACGCCGACCATGGCTCCCGATTCGATGGTGTAGATCGCGCCGCAGCGTGACTTGCAGAGGGTGCAGTAGCCACGTGCCTCGGTCATCGTCCGTCGTCTCCCCTTGGTAGTGGTCGGGCATCGGGCTCCGGTGTGCCGGAGGGGTGCGGAGGGTTCGGGTCGGGCCGTCCGGGCACGAGAACGGGTCCGGGAACGGGAACGGTCCCGGTCGGTCTTCCCGCACTTCCGGGTACCCTGGTGGGGTATCAAGAAGTACACCCCCCGGGGGTAATGCCGCAAGCCTTTGATCACACCTCGACCGACAGGGAACGATGGGAGGGGAATGTTTCAGCCAACCCTGATACCACCCAGGGGTATGTAGACTGCATAGGGGAACATACCCCCCAGCCGTATACGCAGGGAGCTCGCCCCATGTCCGACGTCACGGAACGCACGCAAGCACCGAAACTTCGCTCGGCCGTTGTCGCCGCGGTCACGTCCCAGGCCGGACGGGCCGTGCTCCAATGCCTTGCCGCCTGTGCGCTGCAGGCGCTCCAGAACCGGGGGACGGCGTGCGGCTGCACCCGGCCGAGGTAGCACGACGGGAGGCGCCCCCATGAACGCCAAAACCGGGCCGATGAACGCCGGGACCGGGCCGATGAACGCCGGACCGATGGGCGCCGGGACGGACACCGCCGTCGCGGACTCGATGCACACCTTCCCCAAGACCTCCCCTCCGTCGACGACGGTCCGGCAGGCGCGGGAGCTCTTCAGGAACGACAAGGTGCACGCCCTGCTGGTGGTCGACGGCGGCGTGCTGATCTCGGTCGTCGAGCGGACCGACCTGATGGGACGGGACGACCACGAGCCGGCCGCGCCGGCGGGACGGCTGGGCGACCGGGTGGTCGCGCCGTCCGCCGGGCTGCGCGAGACCTGGGACGCGATGGTCGCCGCGGGGCGCCGCCGGGTCGCCGTCACCACCGAGGGCGGCCGGCTGGTCGGCCTGCTCTGCCTGAAGAGGTCGGGGCTCGGCTTCTGCTCCGACGCCGGCGTGCGGGCGCGTGCCGAGGAACGCGCGGCGGCCGCACGGGGCCGATGACCCCCAGCCGGGAGACAACCGATGACATCCGCCGGGCAAGGCAAGGACGGTGCAGACGTGGGGATGACGAGCCCGTACACGCTCATCCGGCAGCCTGCTCCAGGCCGGCCGGCAGCTCATCGATCGGCTTCGCTGGGGGCAGGTGCCGGCCGACCGGCACCTGCATCCAGTGGAGTTTCCCCGTACCCACGCACCCACCCACGCGCAGGCGCCCGGCCGGGAGAGCCCGGCCGGGCGCCTGCGTGAACCGCTCGGGGCCGGTGGACCCGGCCGTGTGCCGCGACGGCCCCCGGACGTCACCGGGGCCCGGGCCCCTGCCCCGCACGCGGGGTCAGGTGATGGAGACCCCGCTGTCGATGCTGATGACCTGCCCCGTCATGCAGTCCTGGTCGAGGAACAGGCCCGCGCTGCGGGCCACCTCCTCCACCGTCACGAAGCGCGGTACGGGGGCCTTCTCCTCCATGCTCTCCTTCACCCGGTCGGGCAGGCTCTCCGTCATGCCCGTGATCATGAATCCCGGGGACAGGGCGTTGACGGTGACCCCGCGTCGGCCGCACTCGGCGGCCAGGGTGCGGGTGAAACCGATCAGACCCGCCTTCGACGCGGAGTACGCCGTCTGGCCCGCGGTCGCGATCAGACCGGACGGCGAGACCACGTTGACGACCCTCCCCCACCGCTGCCGCAGCATGTGCGGGACGGCCGCCCGCGCGGTGTGGAACGAACCGATCAGGTTCGTCCGGATCACCTGGGCCCAGTCCTCCGGCGACTGCATCGCCATCAGCGCGTCCTTGCGGATCGCGCCGTTGTTGACGAGCACGTCCACCGGGCCGAGCCGTTCCCCGATCTCCCGGTACATCGCGGTGACGGCCTCGTACGAGCCGACGTCCCCGGTGACCACGACCGAGTCGTTCGTCAGCTTGTCCTGTACCGCCCGGGCCCGCTCCTCGGAGCGGTTGTAGTGGACCGCGACCCGGCAGCCGAGGGCGTCCAGCTCGATCGCCAGGGCCTGGCCCAGCCCGCCGGACGCGCCCGTGACCAGGGCGACCGGCCGCTGTGGCCGGGTTCCCACCGGTTTTGCGCTCAACTGTCTCCTCCGCCCCATTCCAGGAGGACCGATCCCCAGGTCATGCCCGCGCCGAAGCCGGCCAGCAGCACCAGGTCGCCGTCCTCGATCCGGCCCTCGTCCAGGGCTTCGGTCAGTGCGATGGGAATCGACGCGGACGCCGTGTTCCCGTACTTGTGCAGATTGGTGACCAGGGCCTCCGTGCGCAGACCGGTGTGGCCGAGGATGGAGTTGATGATCCTGATGTTGGCCTGGTGCGGGATGACGTGGTTCACGTCGGCCGCCTCGACCTTCGCCTCCTTCAGGGTCTCCCGCACCGTGCGCACCGTGTAGCGCACGGCGTTGAGGTAGATCTCGTTGCCGTTGATCTGCGCGTAGTGCAGTCCCTGGCGGACGGTCTCCTCGGTGGTGGGCATCCGGCTGCCGCCGGCCAGCACCTTGAGGCTGCCGGTGCAGCTGCCGTCCGCGCCCAGGTTCCAGGCCAGGACCCGGTCCCGGTCCGCCGGCCGGAGCACCACGGCGCCCGCGCCGTCGCCGACGAGGATCGACAGGTCCCGGTCGGCCGGGTTGGCGGTCAGGGTGTGGGTGTCGGAGCCGATCAGCAGGATGGGCCGGGGGTCGATCCTGATCAGCGCCATGGCCTGGACCAGTCCGTACACGAACCCCGCGCACTCGGAGTTGACGTCGTGCGCGCTGCCGGCGATGCCGAGTTCGTGGTGGACGAACGCGGACGTGGCCGGGGAGGGCTGCTCGGGCGTGGCGGTGGCGACGATCAGATGCGCGATGTCGCCGCCGCTCAGCCCTGCCTTCTCCAGGGCTCGCCGGCCGGCCTCGACAGCCAGGGAGGCGGTCGTCTGGCCCGGTCCGACGGCCCGGCGCTCACGGATCCCGCACCGGCTGACGATCCAGTGCTCGTCGACGCCGAAGCGCTGCGCCAGCTCCTCGCTGGAGACGACGCGTTCGGGTACGGACATGCCCCACCCGGTGATGTCGAAGCCGTTCACGGGCGGCCCCGCTCAGGCCCGCGCCGGCACGAGCGCGAGGATGCGCTCGTGGACGACGCGCAGGGTGGTCGTGTCGTCGATGTCGGCGAACAGCGACTCGTCGGCGGGGATGTCCGGGTACCTGTTCTGGAACCCGTACAGCCACTCCATCAGGTCCAGCGAGTCCACGTCCGCGATGTGCTGGAGCGGGTGGTCCGGGTCGACCTTCTTGGCGCCGGAGACGGCTTCGAGCTGGCTCGCCAGTTCTTCAATGGTGGGCATGGACATGATGTGCGGTCCTCTCTCGCGGGGCTCGGTCGTTCGGAAGGAATCGAATCCCGGCCCACGCAACGCGTGCGCAACACGGGACCGCCACCGCCGTCTTGCACATCTGTTGCGAGCGACCCGGTTTTCTCGTCTGCGACATCCGCACGCCGCCGGACAGGAGTTGACGAAGAATGACGACGGTCGCAGACAGGTCGGTCCCCGAGGTCGACGCGATCAGGCACCACTACGAGGTGAGCAACGACTTCTACCGCCTCCTGCTGGGCCCGACCATGATGTATTCCGGTGGGTACTGGGAGGAGGGCGAGGGCCTGACCGAGGCCCTCGACGAGGCCCAGGAGCGCAAGCTCGACACGTTCGTCGAACTCGCGGGGGCCGCCGGCGCCCGCCGGGTGCTGGACGTGGGCTGCGGCTGGGGCACCATGCTCAACCGGCTGACCACCGTGCACGGCGTGGAGCAGGCCGTCGGCCTCACCCTCAGCCGTACCCAGGAACAGTTCATCGCCGGCCTGGACAACCCCAGGATCACCACCCGGGTCGAGTCGTGGGAGGACCACGTCACCGACGACCCGTACGACGCGGCGTTCTGCATCAACGCGCTGGAGCACTTCGTCTCCTCCACGCTGCCGCCGCGCGAACGCACCAAGAAGTACCGGGTGTTCTTCAACAAGGTGGGCGCGGCGCTGAAGCCGGGCGGCCGGTTCGTGCTGCACACCATGACCGCCGAGGCCCTGCCGATGAACCGGCAGCTGCTCGACGACCTGAAGTTCCTCCAGCGCTCCGAGTTCGAGAACTGCCACATCCCGCACCTGCACGAGCTGACGCAGGCCGCCGAGGGGCTCTTCGACGTCATCGAGATCGTCAACGAACGCGAGTCGTTCGCCGTCGCCTGCCGCGCCTGGCTGAAACTGCTGGCCGCCCGCCGGGACGAGGCCGTCGCCCTGGAGGGCGAGGAGGTCGTGGCCCGCTTCGAGCGCTACCTGGACATCTTCGCCTACACGCTGGAAGACAAGTTCTTCAACAACTTCCGCGTCACCATCGCGCGACGCTGAGGAGGCCGACGTGACGAGCATTCTCGAACCCGCGCGCGACGACGGCGTCGCCGCGCCCGCCGCACCCCGGCCGGGCGGCGGCGGACCCACCCGGCACCTGCGGGTCGCCGTGATCGGCAGCGGCTTCTCCGGACTGGGCATGGCGATCCGCCTGCTGCGCGGCGGGACCGACGACTTCCTGGTCTTCGAACGGGCCGACGAGGTGGGCGGGACCTGGCGGGACAACACCTACCCGGGCGCCGCCTGCGACGTGATGTCCCATCTGTACTCCTTCTCGTTCGCGCAGAACCCGGGCTGGAAGTCCACCTTCGGCAAGCAGGAGGAACTGCTCGCCTACCTGCGGGACGTGGCCGACCGGTTCGGGGTCCGCCCCCACATCCGGTTCAACCACGAGCTGCTCTCCGCCCGTTGGGACGAACCGACCCGGCGCTGGTACATCGAGACCTCGCAGGGCGACTACACCGCCCAGGTGCTGGTCTCGGGCACCGGCTACCTCTCCGAGCCGGCGTACCCGGACATCCCCGGGCTCGAAAACTTCGAGGGCACGGTGTTCCACTCCTCGCGCTGGGACCACGGCCACGACCTGAAGGGCCGCGACGTCGCCGTCATCGGCACGGGCGCCTCCGCCATCCAGTTCGTGCCGAAGATCCAGCCCGAGGTGGGACGGCTCGACCTGTACCAGCGCACCCCGGCGTGGATCGGCCCGAAGAACGACAAGCCGACCAGCGCGCTGCAGTCGAAGCTGCTGCACAAGGTGCCCGGATACCAGAACTTCCGACGCAACTTCAACATGTGGGGCCGCGAGATCCTGGCCTTCGTCATGAAGCGGCCCAAGGTCGCCGGGAAGATGCAGAAGATGGCAAGCGACCACCTGGTCAAGTCCGTGCCGGACGAGGCGCTGCGCGCCCGGCTCACGCCCGACTACGTCATGGCGTGCAAGCGGCTGCTGTTCTCCAACACCTGGTACCCGGCGATCCAGCAGCCCAACGTCGACCTGGTCACCGACGCCATCACCGAGGTGCGCGCCAAGTCGGTCGTCACGGCCGACGGCACCGAACGCGTCGTCGACACGATCATCCTCGGCACCGGGTTCAAGGCCACCGACCGGCCGGTCGCCGGACGCATCACGGGCCGCGACGGCCGACTGCTGCGCGACGTGTGGCGCGAGCACGGCATGGCGGCGCACCGCGGCACGACGGTCGCCGGATTCCCCAACCTGTTCCTGCTCCTCGGCCCCAACACCACCCTCGGGCACTCGTCCCAGGTCGTGATGATCGAGGCGCAGATCGGTTACGTACTGGACGCCCTGCGGCACATGGAGCGGCGCGGTCTGGCCAGTGTCGAGGTCCGCGAGGAGGCCCAGCGGGCCTGGAACGACGAGGTGCAGGGGCGCCTCGACGGGACCGTGTGGAACGCCGGGAACTGCCGGAGCTGGTACCTCGACGAGCACGGGCGCAACCCGTCGATCTGGCCCACCTACACCTGGCGGTTCCGCCGCCGCACCCGCCGCTTCGACCTGTCCGAGTACCGGCTGGCCACCTCGGTCGGGGCCGGCAGACCCACTCTTGACCACGCATAGCCGAAGGAGAGGAACGCAGATGAACACCACGCTCTCGCGGCGCAAGGTGCTGGGCGGCATCACGGCCGCGGTCGTCGGATGGAGTGCCGCGAGCCAGTCGTGGGCCACCGCGGCCGAGGTGTCCGGCGGCGCTTCCGTGGCGCCGGTGCCCACCCTTGACGGCACGCTGACCACCTCGGCCGCGGACCTGGACCGCTTCCGCCAGGACTTCGGACGGCTGAAGGGCTCGGCCCCCTGGGCGGTGCTGCGCCCCGGCTCCGACCGGGACATCGCCAGGATGGTCTGCTACGCCCGGACGAACGGTCTGAAGATCGCCGTGAACGGGCAGGGCGGCACCGGGACCGACCAGGAGTCGCACTCGGTCTACGGCCAGGCGTCCGTCCCCGCCGGCGGCATCTCCATCGACGCCCGCGCCAGGTCGAGGATCATCAGGATCGACTCGACCAGTGCGGTGGTGGAGGCGGGCGTCACCTGGGGCCAGCTGACGGACGCCGCGCTGAGGTCGGGCCTGACCCCGCCCGCGCTGCCCGACTACATGCACCTGTCGATCGGCGGGACGCTGTCCATCGGCGGCATCGGCGGCACCGTGCAGAAGTACGGCCTGCTGTGCGACACGGTCCAGTCGCTGGACGTCGTGACCGGCAACGGCGACCTGCTCACCGTGTCCCCGTCGTCCTGCGCCGACCTGTTCGACTCGGTGCTGTCGGGCGGCGGCCAGACCGCGATCATCCTGCGCGCCAAGGTGCGGCTGGTACCGGCCCCCGAACGGTCGGTGGTCTTCAGCCTCTTCTACGACGACCTGGCGACCTATCTCGCGGACAGCGAGAAGGTGATGGCGGAGAACCGCTTCCACATCCAGGCCGGCGAGACCCTGCGCAGGCCCGACGACTCGGGCTGGCGCTACAAGATGGAGGTCGCCGCCAACTACTCGGGCGGCGCCGTCCCGGACCGGGCGAGGCTGCTGTCGGGGCTGCGCGACAGCCGCGCCGAGGCGGTGATCGAGGACATCGGCTACCGGGACTACATGTTCCGGCTCGACGGCTACGAGGCGTACCTCAAGGAGAGCGGCCACTGGTACCAGCCCAAGCCCTGGCTGAGCCTGTTCCTGCCGGCCTCGAAGACCAGGACGTTCATGGAGATCGTCGAGAGGGAGCTGACCGCGGCCGACCTCGGCGGCGGGTTCCTGCTCTTCTACCCGTACTACACGCGCAAGGTGACCCGGCCGCTCGCGGTGCAGCCGGCCGAGCCGGTCGGCTACCTCTTCGACCTGCTGCGGTTCCCCGACCCCGGCGAGACCGGCATCCGGGCGATGCTGGACCAGAACCGCCGGCTGTACGACAAGGCCGTGGCGATGGGTGGCAAGCGGTACCTGGTCGGTGCGGTGCCGGGGATGACGAGGGCCGACTGGAAGGCGCACTTCGGGGCTCGCTGGGACGGTTTCTGCCGGGCGAAGCGGCGCTACGACCCGTCGAACGTCCTCACCCCGGGTCAGGGATTCTTCGGCGGAGAGGCGGGCTGATGACCAGTTACGACCTGATCGACGAGGCGGTCGTCGACGCGCCCCGGGAGGCCGTCTGGGACGCGCTGCTCGCCGAGTTCCGCGGCGGGGGGCGCTGGTGGGTGCCGGCCAACACCTTCGCGGTCTCGTCCGGCGCGCCGGACGTGGTGGGCGGCGAGGTCGCGGTCACGGTGCACACCAAGGGCGTCGACAAGGGCGGCCCCAAGCTGCGGTTCACCGCGCGCACGACCGCGGTGGATCCGGGGCGGCGGCTGTCGGTCGAGTACGTCGACGGGGCGTTCCGGGGGGTGAGCGACTTCGTGCTCGACCCGGTGGACGACGGCGCCCGGACCCGGATCGGGATGCACTTCCGGGGCCGCCCGCACGGCTGGCTGCGGCTGCTCGCCAAGGTCGCCGACATCGGCGCGGAGCATTCGCGGGCGACGAGCGCCGCGTTCGTGTCGCTGAACCGGGTCCTGGCGAAGGAACGGGCCCTGGCGAAGGAGCGGGCATGACCGCGGTCGCGACCGCGCCGGTCGCGGAGACGGTTGCGTACCCGAGTGACGGGGGCCTGCTCGCGCTCACCGTCCTGGCCCCCCTCGGCACCCCGTCGGGCACCACCGTGGTCCTGTCCCACGGCTGGGCGGCGTCCCGGCGGGTGTGGGGCACGGTGGCGGACCGGCTGATCCGGGAGGGGCACCGGGTCGTGCTGTACGACCAGCGCGGGCACGGTGCCTCGGTGCCGGGCCGCGAGCCGTTCGGCATCGCCCGCCTCGGCGAGGACCTGGGCACCGTCATCGACCGGGTGGACGCCCCCGACGCGGTGGTCGTGGGCCACTCCGGCGGCGGCTTCGCGGCCCTGTCGTACGTCTCCTCGGGGGCGCGCGCGCTGAAGGGCCTGGTGCTGCTGGGCACGGCGGCGCACGGCCAGGACACCCCGGACGGCGAGGTGCGGATGATGGGCAGCGCGCTGTTCTCCCGGGCGCTGTCCCGGCCGGCGCTGGGCCGCAGGCTGCTGGGGCAGACCATGGGCAAGCGGGCCGACCCGCGGGCCATGGAGGTCAACCGGCAGATGTTCGCGGCCACTTCGCCCCGGGTACGGGCGGACGCGTTCCGCTCCTCGCGCGGCATGGACCTGCGCGAGGCGCTCGGGAACGTCCGGGTGCCGACGGTCGTGCTGGCGGGCGAGGGCGACCGGGTGATCGCCCCGGAGCTGGGCCGCGCGGTGGCGGACGCCCTGCCGAAGGCCCGGTTCGAGGAGCTGGGTTCCGTGGGGCACATGCTGCCCCTGGAGGCTCCGGACGCGGTCGTGCGGGCGGTGCGGGAGCTGGTGTGAACGGACCCCGCACCGCGGGCGCCGGGTCGTGACGACATCCCACGACCCGGCGCCCGCACGTGTCCGTGCCCCGTTCGGGAGCCGTCGGCCCCGCCGCACACGCCCCGGGGTGCGCCGCAGCGCACCGACTACCCTCCCGGTATGAAGATCACTCTGGGGAGTCTCGTCGCCGGGGCGGGTTTCGGGACCGTCACCTCGCTCGCCAACGCGCTCTCGTCGCCGTACACGGAGATCGGGGCGCCGCTCAAGGGCACGCCCGGGGGCAGGACCGCCAAGGTGCTCAGTCTGCTGCTGGACTCGGGCTGGGCCTGGGCCGCGCTGGCGGTGGCGGCGGGCTGGCTGGCCGGGACCCTGGTCCGGGGCGCGCTGGCCGGGACGCTGTCGCTGATCGCCGCCACGGTGGCGTACTACCTGACGGACGCCTATGTCGCGGACGCCGAGTCCGCCATGGCCTATTGGGCGGTGGCGGCGCTGCTGTTCGGGCCGGCCCTCGGCGCGGTGGGAGCGGCCGTCCGGCGGCCCGGACGGGTCGGCCTGTTCGCGGCGCTGACGGTCCCGGTGGGCGCCGCCGTGCAGATGGTCGTGATGCCACCCCGGCCGCACCTCACCCTGACCCCGTCGATCGTGCTGGCCGAGGCCGTCGTCTGGACGGGCGCCGTACTGGGCGTCGTGCTGGCCGTCCGCCGCTTCCGGGCCGAGCGGCGGACGGTGACGGTGTCGCCCATGTGACGTCGGTCGCCGGCATGACCGGCCGCGGGGCGTCAGTCGCCCAGCACGACCGTCTGCGACGGGGCCGCCGAGGGCTGCACCTCCCGCGAGGCGCCGTTCGTGCGGTACTCCTGCGGGCTCATCCCCCGTACCCGTTTGAAGGCCGAGCTCAGCGCGAACGCGCTGCTGTAGCCGACCTGACGGGCCACCGTGGCCACGGTGGCGTCGGGTTCGCGCAGCAGGTCGGCGGCCAGGGCGAGCCGCCAGCCGGCCAGGTACGTCATCGGCGGCTCCCCCACCACCTCGGTGAAGCGGCGGGCGAGGCCCGCCCGGGAGACGCCGACCTTGCGGGCCAGCGACTCCACCGTCCAGGCGCGGGCCGGGTTCTCGTGCAGGAGCCGCAGGGCGGGGCCCACGACCGGGTCGGACTGGGCCCGGTACCAGGCGGGCGCCCCGGCGTCCGGTTCGGCGAGCCAGGTGCGCAGCACGTTGACGAAGAGCAGGTCGAGCAGACGGTCCAGGACCAGTTCCTGGCCCGGCGCGTCGCGCCCGATCTCCTCGGCCAGCAGGGGCACGAGCGGGGTGTCGTCGAGGGCGGCGGGGCGGACCAGGAGGGCGGGCAGGGCGTTGAGCAGGCGGCGGCCGATCTCGCTGGGCGCCTGGTACGTGCCGCTGAGCATGACCGCCGAGCCCTGGCCGATCGGGTCGCCCCAGGTGCGGACCCCCAGGGCCATGGTGTCGGTGACGTCCTCGCCCTCGGTGGTGCTGCAGCGCTGTTCGGGGCCGACGGTGACCTGGACGGGGGTGTCCGGGGCGTCGGCGATGGTGTACGGGTCGGGGCCGCGCAGCACCGCGACGTCACCGGGGCCGATGCGGGCCGGGACTCCGCGGTCGGGGATCACCCGGGCATCGCCGTGGACCATGGTGACCAGGGAGATCGGGGCACGGTCCTCGACACGCAGCGACCAGGGCGGGTTGAAGACGGACTTGAGCAGAAAGGCGCCGCGCGCCTTGGGCCCCTCCAGGAGGCCGGTGAGCACGTCCATGGGGTGGTCCGTCCGTTCCGGGAGGATGGCGCCCGCCCTCCGGACGGGGGATGGCCGGAGGGCGGGCGCGGTTCGGGGGCCTGTCGGGGCCGGGATCAGGGCCGGGACGAGGCCAGGGCGCGGCCCAGACAGACCAGGGCCGCCGTGCAGGCGAGTGTACGGGCCGCGTTGGAGCGCACCCAGGTGGAGGTGAACGCCCTTCGCAGTTCGGCGAGTTCACCGGCGGTGCGGCCCGATGCGGCGAGGCGCCGGTTGAGGGGGATGTTGACGGTGGCCGTCAGGGCGAGCGCGGTGGTGTAGAACCCGAGGGCCGCCCAGGTCCACCGGGCCGCGGTGCGCCGCCCGATGCGCCGGAGCTGTCCGCCGGCGACGGCCGTGGCGAGGAAGGCGCCGATGAAGACGAGGCCGAACAGGCCGTTCTCGATCGCCTCGTTGATGTGGTTCATCGCGGTGAGGTACGTCCGGTCGTCGCCCCGGTCCAGTCCCGGCATCACGGAGACGTCGAAGGCGAAGTACAGACCCGCGCTGAGCCCCATGGCGATGGTGGCGGCGGTGAGCGCGGGCTGGGCTGCCGTGGACATTGCGGGGTTCCTTCCGTCGGTTCCGTCGGCCGGGGGGGGTGACGATCGGTTCCATCGGCCGGGGTGACGATCAGTTCCGTCGGCCGGGGAGTGATCAGTTCCGTCGGCCGGGGGTGGCGATCGCGGCGAGTCCGCGCTCGTAGCGGCGTCTGAGCACCGTACGGCCGAGGAGGCGTACCGGTGGCGGCATCGTCGCCGCGACCAGGGACACGGACCGTGGTTCCGCGCCGTCGAACATCCACGGCGGGAGGTACGTGAGGACGCCCCGCGGCGCGGTGCGCACCAGGCGTTGCTCCAGTGCCAGGTAGTCCCGGGCGTCGAGGCGGGCGAAGAGCGGGAAGACGACCTTCTCCTCGGCCGCGAGGTGTTCGTGCAGGACCTCGTCGAAGCGGGCGGCCGCCGGTGTCATCGCCGCCGGGTCGGCACCCGGCCGCAGGGCGGCGCCCACTCCGTCCATCGCCGCGTCCAGCTCGGCGTGGTCCCCGTCCAGGGCCCGTGCCACGTCCTCGGCGCCGGGCAGCCGGCGCAGCAGTTCGGGCCAGAGCAGTTCGTCCTCGCTGTGGTGGTGCCAGTCGATGACGTCGCGCAGCCGTTGCCACCACTCGGCGACGGCCGGGTCCGGTCCGGTGGCGGCGAGCCGGGGCGCGGCGGCCGTCAGCCGTCGCGCGTCGCGGCGCATCGCCACGTGCATGAGCGCGAAGCCGTGGAAGTGTCCGGGCAGGGTGTCCAGGCGCTCGCTGGACATGGTGCTGCTCATGGTCGCCTCCTGGGGCCTCTCGTTCGGATCATGCCGTGCGCGTGGTTCAGGCCGTGCGCGGTTCGGGGTCCGGTGCCGCGGCCGGGAGTCCGTCGGGTGGTCCCCGACGGACTCCGGGGCCGTGGCGCCGGGGTTCCCGGACCGGTTCTCAGACGTTCCAGACGCCGGTCGCGGCGGCGTCCTTCGCGAAGTCGGAGAAGTCCCGCGGCTTGCGGCCGAGGGCCTCCTCCACCCCGTGGACGACGCTGGCGTTGCGTCCGTCGAGGATCAGGCCGAACAGGTCGGCGAACTCGACCGGCAGCCCGTTCTCCCGCAGGACCGCCCGGTAGTCGTCGAGCCCGACCGGGATGTAGGTGATCTCCCGGCCGGTGGCCTTCGACAGTTCGGCGGCCACGTCGTGGAAGCTGAGCAGCCGGGGGCCGGACAGTTCGTAGGTCCGGCCGATGTGCTTGTCGTCGGTGAGGGCCGCGGTGACGACGTCGGCGATGTCGTCGGCGTCGACGAACGGCTCCACGGCGTCGGCGGTCGGCAGGGCGAGCTCCCCGGAGAGGACGGGCTCCAGGAAGAAGCTCTCGTTGAAGTTCTGGTTGAACCAGTTGGCCCGTACGACGGTCCAGTCGGCGCCGGACTCCTTGAGCTTGTCCTCGCTGATGACCGCGCCCTCCTCGCCGCGTCCGGAGAGCAGCACCAGGCGGCGCGCGCCCTTCTTCACGGCGAGTGCGGAGAAGGCTCCGACGGCTTCGGCGGCGCCCGGGAAGGCGAGGTCGGGGTAGTAGGTGACGTAGACGGCCCCGACGCCGTCCAGTGCCGCCTCCCAGGTGCCGGGGTTCTCCCAGTCGAAGGGCGGTTCGCCGTTGCGCGAGCCCACACGCACCGGCAGCCCCCGTGCGGTGAGCCGCTCCGCGACCCGGCGTCCGGTCTTGCCGGTGCCGCCGATCACCAGGGTCGTCTTCTTCTCGGTCGTCTGTCCGTTCTGCGTGTTCGTCATGCCGATCAGTCAACTCCAGTCCGATGAGACGGGCCATAGCCACAACGCTCAACTCCATACGCGGGCGTCCAGCTTTTCGGCCCTGCGGAGGAACGGAGTGCCCGAGGCGCCCCACCGTAGGCGGCGGCGGGCGCGGCGGCCACCGGGCCGGACCCGTTCTCGACCGTTCCCCTACCGGTGCTGTGGGCGCGACCGCCCGACCGGGGGCGGACGGGGCGGCCTCCACCGGGTCCGGGTCTGTTGTGGAGCGAGACTTGAGCGTTCTTCCAGGGGTTCCGGTGAATCTCGAACCATCCACTGCCGGGCCCAAGGAGAAACGAGATGACAGCGACCGACACAGCGCTCCGGCACGAGCTCTCCGCCTGGTGCGGTTCCGGAGGGGCGGAGGAATTTCCGTACGACGGTGTCATCGGCCGTCTGCGTGCCGTGGGAAAGCACTTCCTCGACGAGGAGCTCCTGTCGCTCCTGGCCGAATGCCGCGCCCTGCTCCTCGCAGCGGACGCGGGTGGCGCCGGAGGTGTCCGGGACGCCCATGCCGGGCCCTTCCTCGACGTTCTCCTGGACAAGTTCGACGGCCGCTACGACTACCCCAGCTACACGGCGCTGGCGTTGCTGCGCCGGGGCGCGCCGGACGACCGGGCGGGCTGGGAGGTGCTGCGCCGGCACCGCGACCGCACGGTGCTCCTGCTGCTCGCCGACCTGATCGGTTTCGAGCGCCTCGTCCTGGACGGCACCCCGCACGATCCGCAGGGGATGCTTCCGGACGCCCTGCTCCTGAACAAGCGGCTGCGGCTGGCGGTCCGGGTCATGGAGCCGGCCGCGCTGCGGGCGCTGGACGGGGCCGTCGACCCCGTCGCCGTCGCCGCGACGCCGGGCCGCACGCCGGCCGGTGAGCTGGCGGACGCCGTGCTGCGCACCACCACCGCCGGGGAGCGGCTGCTGCTGCGCACCAGTGTCCAGCCGGTGTACGTGCTGCACGACGAGTACCTCTTCCTGCGGGTGCTTCAGTCGTTCGAGGCCACGTTCGCCTTCATGTCGGCGACGCTGGACGAGGCGGTGCGCACGCTGCGCGCCGAACAGCCGGGCGACGCCGCCGCGTTGATCGCCGCGGTCGCCGACGTACTGCGCGAGTCGCTGCCGCTGTTCTCGTTGCTGGCCACCATGCAGCCCGAGTCGTTCCGGCTGTTCCGGCAGTTCACGGAGGGTGCGAGCGCCATCCAGTCCGAGGGTTACAAGACCTTCGAGTCGTACTGCTCCACCCCGGCTCGAGCAAGGCTGGACTCGTCCGCGTTCCTCTCTGTTCCGGACGTGCGCGGCGAGGTGCTGGCCGGCCGGGAGACCGTGCAGGGCACCTGGGAGGACGTGATCTCCAGTGGCTGGCTCACCGAGCCGGACGCCGCAGCCGTGCGGGCCGCGGCCCTGCAACTGGAGGCGGTGCACCAGCGATGGAAGCAGACCCACTACCGACTGGCCGTGCGGATGATCGGCACCCGCACCGGCACCGGTGCCACGGAGGGCGTGCCCTACCTGGCGTCGGTGATCTCCCAACGGCTGTTCCCGGCCATGGAGAAGCAGCCGGCCGTCGGCTGACCACGATCCGCGAACCGGAGGACCCCGAAGCCCATGAGCAAGAGAGCCACCACCGGACGGCCGGGCGCCGCGCGCCGCGCCCTGAACCCGGATGCCGCGGACCCGCAGCTCGTCTACGAGTACGACCGGGGCAGCAACTACGAGAAGGACACCCGGCTCACCACCGCGCTGTCCGCCCTGCTCCCCGAGGACCAGCTCGTCCACCCCGACCAGCGGCTGTTCCAGTCCGTGCACCTGATCACGGAGTACGCATGGGCCGCGATGCACTTCGAGATGGGCCGTGCGGTGGCCCTGCTGGACGACGACGACCCGCTGCTGGCCACGCAGGTGCTGGAGCGCGCCGCCTCGCTGGGCCGGATACCGGTGCAGGCGCTGAACACCCTGGTGGAGTACCTGCCGCAGACCGGGCTGCTCACCATGCGTGACACCTTCCCCGAGAACACCACGGGCCTGGACTCCCCCGGTGCCCGCAACCTGCGCCGCGCGGCGCAGCCGCTGTGGCGGGCCTTCACCCGGGCGCTGGAGCGCGCCGGGCTCACCGTCGTGGAGCTGATCTCGGCGCAGGGCCGGCTCGTCCCGCCCGCCGGGCACGAGCGGGCCGCGGTCGATCTCGCACTGGTGCGGCAGGGCCTGATGCGGCTGGACGGGGCGATCGGGGACTGGAAACAGCTCCATCTGCGCATGGTGTGGGGTCAGTTGGGCGGGCATCCCGAGGCCGAGCCGCATTCGGTGGGCGGCCGGGCCTGTCCCGCCATGCCCACGAGCCTGCGCGGGGAGTCCACCGCCGGCCTCGTCCGGATGTCCGAGCGCACGCTCTTCCCGCAGCTGTGGGATGCCGTGGACGCCACCTACCGACGATTCGTCCCCGCCGTGCCCGCTGACGCGGCGTCCTGATCCCGAAGGAGACCTCCCATGACATCGGCGCTTCCCCCCGCGGGCGTGACGAGCGAACTGGCGTCGCTGGTGCGCACCGCCTGGGCCGACAACCTCGGCCACGACGAGTTCCACGACGACGAGAACTTCTTCCTGGTCGGCGGCCACTCGATGTGCGCGCTGCGGATCGTGCGCGCCCTCAAGCAGGAACTGGGCATATCGTTGACGGCCCGTCAGTTCTTCGCCCATCCGACCGTGGCCGAGCTGGCGCTCTTCCTCACCGGCATCGTCCCGGCCCGCGGCGAGGAGCCGAGGCGTGCGGAGGCGGGGGCGTGACCGCGGCCTCCTCCGCCCAGCTGGAGATCTGGCTCGCCGACCGCTGCGAGCCCGATTCCGGCCGGTACAACATCCCGCTCTGCCTGGAGTTCCGCGGCGAGCTGGACGACCGGGCGCTGCGCACGGCCCTGGCCGACGTACTGGCCCGCCATCCCGCGCCGGCGGGGCGGTTCGAGACGGTGGACGGTGCGCTCCGGCACACCGCCGAGCCCGCCGCGACGGTGCCGCTGCACATCGCGGTGCGCCCCGGCCGCTACGACCGCGAGGCGGCGCTCGCCGACGCCTCCCTGGCCGCGGCGCGCCCGCTCGACCCGGGCACCGCGCCGCTGCTGCGGGCCGAGGCGCTGCGGTACGACGACGGGGCCCTGGTGACCGTGACGGTGCATCACATCGTGGCGGACGGCCGTTCCGTCGAGGTGCTCGCCGAGGACCTGGTCACCGCCTACCGGGCCCGGAGCTCGGGCCGCGACCCGCGTTTCGTGCCGGTGCCGGTGCCCGCCCCGCAGCCCGTGGCGGCGGCCCCCGACCCGTACTGGACGGCGCTCCTGGACGGCGAGCCCGCGCGGCTCGCCCCGCTGCCGGACCGGCTGCGCCCCGAGGACGGGCTGCGCGGCCGGGCGGGCTGGACCGAGCGGGAGCTGGACCGGCGGCGGCTCGCCGAGGTCCGCGCGCTCGCCGCCCGCGAGGGCGCCAGCCCCGCGATGGTGCTGCTCGCCGCGTGGGGGCTGCTGCTGCACGCCTGGTCCGGGGAGGACGACGGGGTGCTCGGCATGCCGTTCGCCGGGCGGCACGAGCCGGACACGGAGGACGCCGTCGGGCTGTTCACCCGGGTCCTGCCCGTCCGTACGGTGCACGAGGCGGCCCGCCCCTTCGCCGACTACGCGGCCGCGCTCGGCGAGCAGGTCCTGGAGTCCATGGAGGCGCACGCGGAGTCGGGCGACCTGCCGCCGGGCACGGCCCCCTCGTACGGGGCGGTCTTCCTGCACCAGCCGCAGCCCGCGTCGGCCTGGCAGGTGCCGGGCGCCGAGGTGCGGCTGCTGCACCCGCAGAGCGCGGTGGCCAAGTACGACCTGGCGTTCGCAGCCGTCGAGGCCCCCGACCGGCTCGTGCTGCGCATCGACTACGACCGGGCCCTGTACGCGCCGGCCACGGCCGAGCTGATGGTGGAACAGCTCGACCGGCTGCTCGCGGCGGCGTCCCGGCCCGGTGTCACCTGCCGCGAGCTGCTGACCTCGCTCGCGCCCCCGCCCGGCATCGGCCGGCCGCGCCCCGGTGCGCCGGTGACCGCGGCCACCGTGCCGCAGCTCGTGCTGGAGCAGGCGCGCCGCACCCCCGACGCCCCCGCCGTCGTGCACAACGGGGCCCGGCTGAGCTACGGCGAACTGGTGCGGGACGCCGCGCGGATGGCGCACTGGCTGCGGGTACGGGGGGTGCGCACGGACGATGTCGTCGCGCTGCTGCTGCGCCCCGGCCCGGACACCGTCACCACCATGCTGGCGGTGGGGCTGGCCGGAGCCGCGTACCTGCCGCTCGACCCCACCTACCCCGACGCCCGGCTGGAGCTGGTGGTCCGCGACGCCCGGCCCCGGCTGCTGATCGCCGAGCCGGGCGAGGAGCACCGGATCACCGGACTTCCCGTGCACACCCCGCAGGCGGTCCGGGAGGCCGCCGCGCCGATGCCGGTGTCGGCGCCGACCACGTCGGCCGGACCGGACACGGCCTTCAACGTGCTCTACACCTCCGGCTCCACGGGCCGGCCCAAGGGGGTCGTGCTGCCGCACGGCGGGGTGCTGCGGATGATGCACCGCCCCGATTTCGTGCCGCTGGGCCCCGACGACGCGGTCTCCCACCTGTCGCCCCTCAACTTCGACGGGGCGACGTACGAGATCTGGGGCGCGCTGGCCCACGGCGCGAAACTGGTCGTGCTCGACAAGGAGCTCGTCCTCAGCCCCCGCGAGCTGCGCACCGCGCTGCGGGCCCACGGGGTGACGACGCTGCTGGTCACCACACCGCTGCTGAACCGGCTGATCGAGGACACCCCCGATCTGCTCCAGTCGCTGCGCCGGGTCTACTTCGGCGGCGAGATCATCTCGGTGCCGCACGTCCGCAAGGCGCTGCGCTGGGCGCGCCCCGGCACCCTGCTGCACAGCTACGGGCCGACGGAGAACTCCTTCACCTCCTCCTGGTACCCCGTCGAGGACGTGCCGCAGGAGGCCCGCAGCGTGCCGATCGGCCGGGCGGTGCCGGGCACCCGGCTCCACGTGGTCCTGGAGGGCACCCTCGATCCGGCGCCCCTGTACGTGCCCGGCGAGCTGGTCCTCGGCGGCTCGGGCGTGGCCCGCGGCTACCTGGGCGACCCGCGCCGCACCGCCGAGCGGTTCGTGCCCGACCCGTTCGGCGACGAGCCGGGGGCGCGGCTGTACCGCACCGGGGACCGGGTGCGGTGGGCCGCCGACGGGCAGCTGGAGTTCATCGGCCGCGCCGACAACCAGGTCAAGATCCGCAGCCAGCGGGTGGAGCTGGGCGAGGTCGAGGCGGCGCTGCGCGCGCACCCGTCGGTGCGGGGCGCGTTCGTCACCACCCGGATCGACGGGGCCGGTGCGAAGGAGATCGTCGGCTACGCGGTCCTGGAGCGTCCGGCGGACCCGGAGGCGGTGCGGGCCCATCTGCGTTCCGTACTGCCGCAGTTCGCCGTGCCCTCGCACCTGCTGGCCCTCGACGAGCTGCCGCTGACCGCGAACGGCAAGATCGACCGCAAGCGGCTGCCCGCCCCGCCGGACGCGGGGACGGATCCGGCGGCGGACATGCCGGCGGCGCGGGCCGCGGCGCCGGGTGCCTCCGCTGCCCGGGAGGAGTCGGCCGAGGGGGTGACCGCCGCGGTCCTGCGGGCCTGGCGCAAGGTGGTGCCGGGCCGGGTCTTCGGCCGGGACACCAACTTCTTCGACGCGGGCGGTCATTCGCTGCTGCTGGTCAAGCTCCAGGACGCGTTGCGCGAGACCACCGGCACCGGCCCGGCCGTCGCCGACCTGATGCGGTACACGACCGTGCGCTCCCAGGCCCGGCTGATCGGCGGTCCGGCCGCCGACGAGGAGCCGGCGGAGCCGGGGCTGGCGCCCCGGGCGACGGTCCGCGAGGACGACGACGCGATCGCCGTGGTCGGGATGGGCGCGCGGTTCGCCGGCGCCCCCGACCTGGACGCCTTCTGGGACAACCTGGTCGCGGGCCGCGACTGCTTCACCGAGGGCCCGGGGCCGCTGATCACCGAACGGGGCGACGGCACCCGCCGGGTGGCCCGCTGGGGCATGCTCGCCGACGGGACGGGGTACGACGCCGGTCTGCTCGGCCTCACCGCCGACGACGTCGAGTCGGGCGACCCCCAGCACGGTGTGCTGCACGAGGTGCTGTGGGCGGCCGTCGAGGACGCGTCGCTGCGGCTGTCCGACATCGCCCACCGCACCAGCCTGTACGCGGGCTGCCCCCGGCTGGTGCACACCGACGGCGAGGCCCGGGTGGACGACGTGGTGAGCGTCGACCCGACGTTCGTGGCGTCGCGCTTCGCGTACCTGCACGACCTGTGGGGCGAGGCGCTACTGCTCGACACCGCCTGCTCCACCGGTCTGTACGCCGTGCACCTGGCCTGCCGGGCGCTGCTGCGCCACGAGAGCGACTACGCGCTGGCCGGCGCGGTCTCGCTGGACGGCGAGTCCGACGGCTCGTACGTCCACCGGCCCGGTCTGCTGTACGCCGACGACGGGATGTGCCGCCCCTTCGACCGGCGGGCCTCGGGCACCGTCGGCGGGTTCGGTGCGGGGGCGCTGCTGCTGCGCCGCCTCCGTGACGCCGAGCGGGACGGCGACCCGGTGCACGCCGTGATCCGGGGCAGCGCCGTCAACAACGACGGGCGGGAGCGCGTCGGTTACTCGGCGCCCGGGATCGAGGGCCAGGCCCGGGTGATCCGCCGGGCCGTCGCCGCCGCCGGGGTCACCGGGGCCGACATCGGCTACGTGGAGGCGCACGGGACCGGCACCCGGCTCGGCGACGCGATCGAGGCGACCGCCCTCGGCGCGGCGCTGGGCACGACGGGGCCGCGGGTGGCCGTCGGCTCCGTGAAGGCGTCCATCGGGCACTGCAACACGGCCGCGGGGATCGCCGGGCTCATCAAGACGGTGCTCGCGGTGCGGCACGGGGTGCTGCCCGCGACGCCGAACGTGAGCGATCCGATCGACGAACTCACCGCCCGGGGAGGGCGGTTCGACCTGCTGACGGAGGGCCGGGCGTGGGACGCCCCCGCGGGCCGGCCGCGCACGGCGGGCGTGAGCTCGTTCGGGGTGGGCGGCACGAACGCCCATGTGGTCGTGCAGGAACACGTACGGGAGAGGGTGTGAGTTCCGCGATGGGGACGACGTTTCTGGCAGGGCCCGGCGCACCGCGCGTCCTGGCCGTGTCCGCCCGGGACGGGCGGGCCGCGGCGGACGCGGCCGGGCGGCTGGCGGACCGGCTGGCGGGGGACCCCTCCCTGGACCCGGACGACGTGGCGCTCACCCTCGTGCGCGGACGGGAGCGGTTCGCCGTCCGGCACGCGGTGACCGGCACGACCGGCGCCGAACTGGCGGACGCCCTGCGGGAGTCCGCGGCGCGCCCGCGCCGGGAGGCCCCGGTGCCCGCCCTGGTGCCCGCCCTGGTGCTCGACCTCGGTGACGGTTCGGCGCTGCCCGGCACCCCCGCGCTGCCGCAGGTCGTCGAGGCGTCGGCGGTCGCCGGGTCCGTTTCCCCGGCGGCGACCGTGCGCACGGCGGCGGAGCTGTACGGCACGGCGTCCTGGCTGGCCGCCCACGGGGTGCGTCCGGAGACGGTCGTCGGCCGGGGTCCGGCCGCCGCCGCCGCTGCCGCCGCCGTGCGCGGCGACCTGTCCCTGCCGGACGCCCTGCGGGCGGCGGCGACGGGCGCGGACGTCCCGCAGGGGACGATTCCGCAGGACCCGGAGAAGGCGGTGCTGGTGGTCCGGGTGGGCGACGGCGCCGACGGCCCCGGTGCGCTGGGGCTCGACCCGCTCGACCCCGCCTCGTACGCCCGGCTCTTCGCCGCGCTGTGGGAGCACGGCTTCGACGTGGACTGCACGCTCGGCCGGGGCGGGAGCCGGGTGCGGCTGCCCGGGTACCCCTTCCGGCGCTCGGGTTCCGTCACCGCCGCGTCGCCCGCGCCCGGGCTGCGCCCGCTCACCCCGCACGAGCAGCGCTGGCTCTTCCACGACCTGGTGCGTTCGGGGAGCGCGGCCGAGCACGCGCTGTGCGCCACGGCCGTCCTGCCCGGCACCGTGCCCGGGGCCCCCGACGCCGACGCCGCGCTGGCCGCGCTCCTGGACCGCCACCCGAACCTGCGCACCGTCTTCACCCGGGACGGCGGCCGGTGGTTCGCCCGCGAATCCCGCCGGCCGGTCGCCGCACGCCTCCTCGCCCCGGCCCCGGGCGCCGAACCGGAGGCGCTGGTGCGGGCCGCCGCCGTGGACGAGACGTTCGCCGCGGCGGACGTCCCGCTGGTCCGCTGCGTCCTCGCCCCGGCGGACGGGGGCCGGGCGGTGGCGCTCGCCGTGTACGCCCCGGTCGCGGGCGGCTCGTCCGCGGACGAACTGCTCGCCGAATGGGCCGAGTTCGCCGGGACACCGCTCCGCCCGGCCGCCGGGGCCGGGGCCCGAACGGCCTGAGCCCCGGCTCCCCTCATCCTCGACCCCCGTCCCCGACACTCGTCCGCAGCAGCACCTCGTCCCCGACCTCCGCCCGCCCGTGCAGCGCTCGCCCTGGCCGCCCCCATCAGCGCATCCCCACCGCACACGCCCTCATCCACGCACCCCTCATCAGCACACTCGAAAGGACTCCGCCATGACCGTCGTCCAGGACCTCAGCACCGCGGTGCCCACCCCAGCCGACTGGGCCGGCGCCGCCCCCGCCCCGATGGGGGTGGACCAGGCGTTCAACGGCTACGTGGCCGGTACCGTCATCAACGCGCTCGACCGGCTGGGCGTGTGGGACCGGCTGGCCACCGACCCCCTGATCGACCTGCGCGTCCTCGCCGCCGAGATCGGCCCCGCCGTCCGCGAGCGGGTGCTGCGCGAGGTCGTCCGGGCCGCCGCCACCTGCGGCTGGGTCCGGCTCCAGGACGACGGCGACACCGCGCTGCTGACCACCGCGGGCCAGGAGATCATCCGCATGCGCGGGTACTTCACCTGGGGCGTCGGCGGTTACGACGAGGTGTTCGCGCAGGCCCACCGCATCGTCTCCGGCGAGGCAGCGTTCGGCACGGACGTGCTGCGCGACGAGGCCATGGTGGCGCTCGGCTCCGGCCAGAACGACCGCTCCTTCATGGCCGGGACGCTCGACTCGGTCCTGGCCGACGTGGACTTCTCCGTCCTCGCCGACCTGGGCAGCGGCATCTCCGCCCGGGTCTCCCGGGTGGTCGGCGAGCGTCCCGGCACCCGGGGCCTCGGCCTGGACATCAGCGGCCCGGCCACCGAGCTGGGCCACCGCACGATCGCCGAGGCGGGCCTGGCCGACCGGGTCCGGGCGATCCGGACGGACGTGCTGGACGTGTGCCACCGGGCCGCGCACCGCGACACCCTCGCCGAGGTCGACACGGTGATGAGCTTCTTCCTGCTGCACGACCTGCTGGCGGACCCCGTGACCCGCCCGCACACCTTCACCCGGCTGCGCGAGGCGTTCCCGGCGGCCCGCACGTTCGTCCTCGCGGACACGATGCTGCGCCCCGACTCGGAGAACTCGCGGACGCTGCCCGTCTTCTCGCTCGGCTACGAACTGGCCCACGCGCTCATGGGCGTCCCGCTGCACACCAAGGAGACGTACGAGGAGCTGTTCGCCGGCGCCGGCCTGGTCCCGCGCCGCATCGTGCCCTTCGGCACCCCGCACTCCTGGCTGTACGTGCTGGAGGCCCGGTGATGGCCAACCCCCTGGCGGTGCTGCGGGAGTTCTCCCCGCGCACCCGTGTCGTGCTCTGCGTCAACGCGCTCAACTCCTTCGGTGGCGGCCTGGTGCTGCCGTTCCTGTGGATCTACCTCAGCGACGTGCGCGGGCTGCCCTCCTGGGTGCCCGCCGTGACACTGGCCGTGCAGGCGGCCACGGCCGTGGCCGGCGGGCTGCTGTGGGGCTCGCTGCTCGACCGCTTCCCGCCGCGCACCACGGTGCCCGTGGTGATGGCGGTGGCCGGGGTCGGCACGGCCCTGTACGCGCAGGCGACCGGTGTGTACACCGCGCTGGCCGCGGCGCTGGTGTACGGCTTCGGGATCAGCGGCGTGGGCACGGTGCTCCGCTTCCTGTACGCGGGGGCCCCCTCCGCCCGGGAGAGGGGACTCGCCTACTCCGCCGACTACGCGGTGTTCAACGCGATGACCGGGCTCGGCGTGCTGGCCGGCGGTCTGGTGGCGTCCCTGGACGCGGGGTCGCGCGCGGTCCGGTTCGCCCTGCTGTACCTGGCGGACGGGGCGACGTTCCTGCTGGCCGGCGCGGTGCTGTTCTGGCTGCTGCCCAAGGTCGTCCAGGCGGGCGACGGGGCCGGCGACGACTCCGGCGAGAAGCGCCGGGTGGGCTACCGGGACGTACTGACACAACGTCACATCGGTGTGCTGCTGGCTGCTCTGACGGTTTGTTCGCTCGTCTCGTACGGGCAGTTCCGTTCGGGTCTGCCGGGTTATCTGACGCAGGGCGGGGCGCTCGGGCCCGAGGGCATCTCCGGTGCCTTCGCGGTCAACATCCTGGTCGCGGTGGGCGCGCAGGTGCTGCTGGCCGATCGCATCCAGCGCGTCCGCCGCAGCACGGTGCTGGCCGTCTCGGGCGCGGTGTGGACCGTGGCCTGGGCGCTGGTGCTCGCCGCGGGCCTGCAACGGGGCGGCAGCGCGCTCGGGCCGGCCCTGGCCGGGGTGGTGCTGCTCTCGGTGGGCGAGGCGCTGGTCTTCCCGGTGGTGACCTCGCTGCTGAACGACCTGGCGACCGAGCGCATACGGGGCCGGGTCAACGCCCTGCTCTCGGTGGCCGTCTCGACCGGTTCGGTGGCCGGGCCGGCGCTCGCCGGGGCCCTGCTGCCGTGGGCCGACGGGCTGGGCCTGATGGTGACGCTGCTCGCGGGCTGCCTGGCGGTCGTCGCCGTGGCGGTGCGGCTGCGCACGTCGCTGGGGCCCGGTGCGGACCTGCCGAAGCCGGAGGAGAGCGCGGCACCGGAAGAAGCCGGAACCGCCGCACCGGAAGAAGCCAGGACCGCCGCACCGGAAGGAACCGGGATCGTCACACCGGAAGGAACCGGGACCTCCGCGCCGGAAGCACCGTCGGAGAAGGCCGCCGCCGAACCCGTCACGGCCGCCGTGTAGCGCACGCCCCGGCCCGACCGCGTCCCGCCCCCCTCTTCCCCCTTCACTCCCTACGACGTACCGAGGTGCCGTACACCATGGACAACTGGCCGCTCGCCCGCATCGGCGTGCGCACATCGCGCATCGAGCTGCGCTGGCCCACCCCCGAGGATCTCGACGCGCTCGCGACCCGGGCCGTCGAGGGCGTCCACGCCCCCGGCTTCATGCCGTTCTTCTCCCAGTGGACGGACGGCACCCCCGAGCAGGTCGCCCGCCGCGTCCTCCAGCGCCACTGGCACGCCATGGCCACCTGGACCCCCGAGGACTGGACGCTGTACCTGGTCGTCGTGGCCGACGGCGAGGTGATCGGCTCGCAGAGCCTGGGCGCGCGGGACTTCGGCGTCACCCGGGAGGTGCTGCTGACCTCGTGGCTGGCGCTGGACCGGCAGGGCGAGGGGCTCGGCGGCCATGCCCGTGCGGCCGCCCTGGAGCTGGCCTTCACCGGGCTGGGCGCCGAACAGGCGTTCTCCGTCGTCCGTCGCGGCAACGACGCCTCGCAGGGCGTGTGCGCCAAGTTCGGCTTCGAGCGCGACGGCAGCCAGATCAACGCGGTCCGCGGCGAGCAGGTGGTCAGCGACCGGTTCCGGCTCTCCCGGGAGCGCTGGGAGGCCCACCGCTCCATCGGGGCCGAGGTGACCGGTACCACCGCCGCGCTGCCCCTGTTCGGCGCGACGGCCCCGGCCGCCGCCCGGAACGTGACCGCCGTTCCCGGCGTTCCGGTGGCGAGCGTGCTCTCCGGAGTGCGCTACGCCGAGGAGTCCGACCAGTCCGCCGCCTGAGTGCCTGCCCGGGCCGATCCGACCCGGCCCGATCCGCGTCCATGCCATGCCGTGCCCATGCCACGCCCCGCCCTGTCATACCGTGCCCTGCCGTGCCCTGCCGTGCCCTGCCCGAAGGACTGATCCATGTCTGAGCGTCCCGTCATCGCCGTCGTCCTGGACCGGGGGTCCGCCTCCCTCCTCGACATCGTCGACGGCCTGTCCCCGCTGGGCGAGCCGTTGCTGGCCCTGTGGCCCGGCGACCACACCGACGAACTGGCCCCGCTGGCCGAGGAACTGACCACCGTCGTACGGCTGGACGCCACGGACCACGACGCATCGGCGCGGCGGCTCGCCGCGCACTCCCCCGACGCCATCGTGACCTTCAGCGAGTCCCGGCTTTCGGTCACCGCCGAGATCGCCGAACGGCTCGGCCTGCCCTACCACTCGCCGGCCACGGTGGAGCTGCTGCGGAACAAGTACGCGCAGCGCCGCCGGCTGCGGGAGCGGGGCGCCGACTCGGTGCGTTCGTTCGCGGTGCGCCGGCCGGAGGACTGGGCGGGGGCGCTCGCGGCCGTCGGGCTGCCGGCCGTGCTCAAGCCGCTGTGCGGCGAGGGCAGCCGCAGCACCCATCTGATCGTGGACGCCGAACGGGGCACGGCTCTGGTGGAACGGCTCCTGTCGGGTCCGGGCAGGGAGAACTCCCTGGTGCTGGAGGAGTATCTGCGCGGGCGGGACTGCGGCCCGTACGGCGACCACATCTCCGTGGAGTCGGCGGTGACCGACGGCCGGGTCTCGCACTGGGCGGTGACCGGGAAGTTCCCGCTGGAGCCGCCGTTCCGGGAGGTCGGCCATCTGCGTCCGGCGCCGCTGGCGGAGGCGGAGCGCGCGGCGGCCCTGGAGGTGGTGACCGCCGCCCTGCACGCCCTGGACATCACCACGGGCATCACCCACACCGAGCTGAAGCTGACCGCCGACGGCCCGAGGATCATCGAGGTGAACGGGAGGCTCGGTGGTTTCCAGCCCCAACTCGCGCGTCTGTCCGGCGACTTCGACGCGATCACACTGGCCGGGCGGGTGGCGCTCGGCGAGGACGTGTCGGACGTGCGGGCCGGTGACCGGCGGGTGGTGTTCGCCCGGGCGGTGCCCGCGCCGCCCGGCGGCGGCACCTACGTGGGGGTGCGCGGGCTGCGCGAGGCGCTCGCCGTGGAGGGCGTGGAGAACGTCGTCGTCCCGCACTCGCCCGGCTCCCGGCTGGCCTCCGGTGTGCAGACCGGGGAACTCGCCTGGGTGGAGGGCTCGGTGGCGGACCACGAGACCATGCTCCAGGTGATCGAGCGGGTGCTGTCGGTCCTGTCGTTCACGGTGGCGGCCCCGGACGGGACCCACCGCGTGGTGACCGGGTCCGCCGGGACGGCCGCCGCCGTCCCCGTGGCCGCCGTGGTCCCGGCCGGGCGGCGGACCGGGGCGACGGCCCGGCCCGTCCCCGTGTGGTGAGCGGCCCCGGACCGTACGCGCCCCCGGGGTGAACTCCCCCTGGCCCGTGCCCTCGTGGCGCGGGGCGCCCCCGTCGTCCGGGCGGGTGCTCCACCGGCGCTCTAGTCGGGTCGAGGACGCTGGTCCCCCTCCACAGGACCGTAGCAGCCGGAAGGGGAGTGCCCTCCGTGGCAACCGCTGAGATCCGTACCGACGTACCGCAGTTCCTGCCGGTGGCCGGTCACCACGACCCCGCCCCCTTCTACCTCACCGCCGACATGTTCGGCGGGGTGCCGGTCCAGCTCGCGGGCGGGCCGATCGACCATCTGGTGGGCCGCCCCGTGGCCGACCCGCACCGGCACGAGGTCGCCGAGATCTACTTCCTCGTCTCGCCCAACCCCGGCGGCGCCCGCATCGAGGTGACCGTCGACGGCGAGACCCAACAGCTGTCGTCCCCGGCGCTGCTGCACGTCCCGGCCGGGGCGGAGCACCGCTTCCTCACCCTGGAGGCGGAGCCCGGCAGTTACTGCTTCGGCATCCTGCTGGGGGACTCCGCATGACGATCGCCGCTCCGCGTACGGGCCCGGCCCGGCTGCACCTGAGCGAGAACGCCCACGGCGCCAGCCCGCTGGCCCTGCTGGCCGCGCGGGAGGCCCTCGACCCGACGGCCGTCTACCCCGACCCGGCCCGCTCCGCACCCGCGCAGGCCGTCGCCGCACGGCTCGGCGTCGGGGAGCACCAGATCGCCGTCGCCAACGGCAGCGACGAGCTGGTGCTGCTGTCCGCGCTCGCACTCGGCGACCGCGACCGCCCCGGCGTCACCACCGCCGGCACCTTCCCCGGCTACCGCGTCTGCCTGACCGCCGTGGGGCGCGGCTGCGAGGAGATCCCGCTGGACGGCGTCCAGGTGGACGCGGACGCCGTCGCCGCCGCGATGGAGCGCGCGGGCATCGTCTACCTCTGTCACCCGCACAACCCCTCCGGGGCCGTCCTGGACCGGGGCCGCATGGATCTGCTGGTCGAGCGGGCGGCCGTCACCGGCACTCCCCTGGTGGTCGACGAGGCGTACCTGGAGTTCGCCCCGGCCGGCACCCCGCAGCTGCGTGACTACCTGGGCAGCGGTGCCCCGTTGCTGTCGCTGCGTACGTTCTCCAAGGCGTACGGGCTGGCCGCGCTGCGGCTCGGCTACGCGGTGGGCAGTGCGGAACTCGTCGCCCGGCTGCACGAGGTGCAGGGCACCATGCCGTTCAGTGCCAACGCCGTCGCCCAGGCCGCCGCCGTCGCCGCGCTCGCGGACCGCGACCACCTGGACGAGGTGCGCCGCCAGAACGCGCTGCAACGCGCCTGGTTCCGCAGCGAGTTGACGCGCAGGGGGCGACGATCGCTGCCTTCGGCCACGAACTTCGTGGCCGTCGCCGTCTCCGACCCGGCCGCCGCCGAACGGTTGTTGGCGCAGGATCATGACATCCTCGTCCGCGATGCCGGACGTTTCGGTTTCGCCGGACATCTGCGGGTGTCCCTCGGCCCCGCCAAGGACCTGGTGCGGTTGATGGACGCCCTCGATCTGATCGACCCCGTCCGCTGACGGGCCGTAACCCCCCTCAGGAGAACTTGTGACCCACGCAGTCATCGTCAACGACCGGCAGCAGTACGCCCTGTGGCCGAGCGGCACCGGTCTGCCCGAAGGCTGGCAGGCCACCGGCTGGACCGGTGGCGAGCAGGCCTGTCTGGACCGGATCGCCGAGCTGTGGAAGGACGGCCGGCCCGCCCCGGTGCGCCGGGCCGTCGCCGAGGACGCCGCCCGGCCCGCCGTGCAGCTGCTGGTCACCCCGCGGCTGTGGATGCGCGAGGTGCTGCCCGAGGAGGCCGGGCAGATCACCGAGGGCGGCACCGCCGGGCTCGAATGGCTGGGCGGCGCGCCCAGCGCGGAGACCCGGATCGCGGCGAAGATGCTGACGCGGGCCGCCGGTGCCGGGGTGCACGTGCCCGGCTGGGGCATGTACCTGCTGCTGCGCACGCAGGACGCCCGGGTGGTCGGCGCGATGGGCTTCCACGGCCCGCCGTCCGACGGCTCCGCGGAGATCGGCTTCGACCTCGACGGCGAGGCCAGGGGCCGGGGTTACGCCACCGAGGCGCTGCGCGAACTCGCCGCCTGGTCGCTGCGGCAGGACAAGGTCGACACGGTCGTCGCCACGACCACCGAGGACAACGTCGCCTCGCAGCGCGTCATGGAACGCGCGGGCTTCGAGCTGCTGCCCGAGCGCGATGCGGAAGGTCTGTTCGTCTACCGGCTCACCCGCTGACCGGCTGTCCGCCGGTCCGCCAGAGGAATTCCGAGGAACAAGGTGTCCCGTTCACTCCGTGCCGAGGCGGCCCCCGCGGACATGGCCGCCGAGCCCCTCCCCCAGCCCTACACGTACCGCCGTCACGAGGCGGTGGAACCGGACTGGCGCCGCTTCCCCGGGTGGCGCGACGTCACCGAGCGGGAGTGGTGCGACCCCCAGTGGCAGCGCGCGCACTGCGTCAAGGGGGCCGGGGAGCTGCGCGCGGTGGCGGGCCCCGGCCTCGACGACGCGTTCTACGACGACGTCGAGGCCGACCAGCGCGCCCACGCGACGATGCCGGTCCTGCTGCCGCCGCACGTCCTGAACACGATCGCCCCGCACACCGGGGTGGAGACGGCCGCCTGGTACGAGGACCCGGTGCGCCGCTACATGCTGCCGGTCGCCTCCGACCGGCACCCGTTGTGGCCGAGCCACCCGCTCGCCTCCCGCGACTCGCTGCACGAGGCGGAGATGTGGGCGGTGGAGGGACTGACCCACCGGTATCCGACCAAGGTCCTCGCCGAGCTGGTGAGCACCTGCCCGCAGTACTGCGGGCACTGCACCCGGATGGACCTCGTCGGGACGTCCACGCCGCAGGTCACCAAGTACCGCTTCGTGCTGCGCCCCGCCGACCGGCTGGACCGCATGATCGAGTACCTGCGGGCCACCCCGACGGTGCGCGACGTCGTCGTCTCGGGCGGCGACGTGGCCAATGTGCCCTGGCCGCGGCTCGCCTCGTTCGTCGGCCGGCTCCTGGAGATCGACTCGGTGCGGGACATCCGGCTCGCCAGCAAGGGCCTGGTCGGGCTGCCGCAGCACTGGCTCGCCCCGCAGGTCCTCGACGGGGTCGCGGAGCTGTCCGCGACCGCCCGGGCCCGCGAGGTGTCGCTGGCACTGCACACCCACGCCAACGCCGCCCAGCAGGTCACCCCGCTGGTCGCCCGCGCGTCCCGGGCCCTGCTCGACGCGGGCCTGCGCGACATCCGCAACCAGGGGGTGCTGCTCGACGGGGTCAACGGCACGACCGAGTCGCTGCTCGACCTGTGCTTCGCCCTGCTGGACACCGCCGGTGTCATGCCCTACTACTTCTACCTCTGCGACATGGTCCCCGGTGCCGAGCACTGGCGGCTGCCGCTCGCCCGCGCCCAGGAGCTCCAGCGTTCGCTCATGGGGTACCTGCCCGGGTTCGCGACCCCGCGGCTGGTCTGCGACGTGCCGTACGTCGGCAAACGGTGGGTGGACCAGGCGGACGGCTACGACCGGGAGCGCGGCATATCGTCCTGGACGAAGAACTACCGCACGACCGTCGACCACGACGACCCGGCGGCGCTCGACCGGGTGCACCACTACTACGACCCGGTGCACACCCTGCCCCGGCAGGGGCGGGCGTGGTGGACGAGTGCGCAGGCGCTGATCGGCGGGGTGTCGTGAGCACCGCGCTGGGGCTGCACCGGGTGCGCGAGCCGCGGGGGGTGCTGCCGCAGGCCGCCCTCCGGCTCGACACCGATCCGCGCCCGGCCCCCGACGAGGTGCGCATCGACGTCACCTGTCTGAACCTGGACGCGGCGTCCTTCCGGCAGTTGCGCGAGGCGCACGGCGGGGACGGCGACGCGGTGCGGGCGGCAGCGTGCGCGCTGGTGCGCGACCGGGGCAAGATGCACAACCCGGTGACCGGGTCGGGCGGCATGCTGATCGGCACCGTCGCCGAGGTGGGGCCCGAATCCCCGCTGGGGCTGCGGCCCGGCGACCGGGTGGCGACCCTGGTGTCGCTGACCCTGACCCCGCTGGAGATCACGGACGGGCTGCGCGACTGGGACGGCCGCGGCGAACGGGTCCCGGCGCGCGGGCACGCCATCCTGTTCGGCCGCTCCGTCGCCGCGGTCCTGCCGGACGACCTGCCGGACGAGCTGGCCCTGTCCGTCCTGGACGTGTGCGGTGCCCCGGCGCTGACCGGGCGGCTGGTCGCCTCGTACGCGCGGGGCGGTGCCGCCGCTCCCTCGGTGCTGGTGCTGGGGGCCAGTGGCAAGTCGGGTTCCCTGTCGCTCGCCGCCGCCCGCCGCGCCGGGGCCGGCCGGGTCGTCGGGGTGGTGCCGGACGCCGCCGAGGAGGCGGCCCTGACCGCGGCCGGTCTCGCGGACGAGGTGGTGCGGGCGGACGCGAGGGACGCCGTCGCCCTGCACGCCCTGCTCGACGGCCGGGGCGGCCCGGCCGACGTGACGGTGGTGTGCACGGACGTGGCGGGGTGCGAGCACGCGGCGATCCTGGCCACCCGGGACGGCGGCACGGTGGCGTTCTTCTCGATGGCGACGTCGTTCAGCACGGCCGCGCTCGGGGCCGAGGGGCTGGGCCGTGACGTCACGATGCTGATCGGCAACGGGTACCAGCCCGGCCACAGCGACCTGGCCCTCGGCCTGGTGCGCGAGGAGCCGGGGGTGCGTGCCCTGTTCGACCGGGTACCGGGAACGGCGGCCCGTACGACTGCGAACGTCGGGGCCCTGGGGAACGGAGCGGTCCGGTGACCGCCCCCGCGCCGCCCGTCCACGGCAAGCTGGACCTCGACCCGGACGTCGTCGCACGGGCCCGAGCCCTGGCCGTCCGCGCCGGACGCCCCGTCGTCGACCTCGCCCGCTCCCACACCACCGTGTCCGTCGAACGGGCCACGCTGCGGCTGGCCGGGCTCGACGGCGCCGACCCCGAGGGCATCCCCTGGGTGAACCGCCTCGTCGACGCCGTGGCCGATTCCGTCGGCCTGGAGCACGGCGTCTGCCTGCCGGTCTGGGACGCACTGCGCACCGGACCGTACCGCGACCTCACCGACCTGGCGGCGCACGCCGCCGCCCGCACCGTGCCGTTCCGCCTCCCCGAGGGCGCAGACGCCAAGGAGGCCGCCGCCGGGGCGCACCGCGCGGTCGCCCGCGGCCTGGCCGCCATCGATGCCCGGCGCGCCGAACGGGACCGCATGGTGGGCGAGTTGGGCGATCCGCCCGCGCCCTGGATCTATCTGATCGTGGCGACCGGCGACATCCACGAGGACATCCGGCAGGCCCGCGCGGCGGCGCGCGGTGGCGCGGACGTGATCGCGGTGATCCGTTCCACGGGCCAGTCGCTGCTGGACTACGTGCCGCAGGGCGCGACCCGGGAGGGCTACGCCGGCACCTACGCCACCCGGGAGAACTTCCGGCTGATGCGGGCCGCGCTGGACGAGGTGTCCGCCGAACTCGGGCGCTACGTACGGCTCACCAACTACGCGTCCGGGTTGTGCATGCCGGAGATCGCGGCGCTGGCCGGTCTCGAACGCCTCGACATGATGCTCAACGACTCGATGTACGGCATCCTCTTCCGCGACATCAACCCGGTGCGCACCTTCGTCGACCAGCGTTTCTCCCGGCAGTTGCACGCCCGCGCGGGCATCCTCATCAACACCGGCGAGGACAACTACCTGACGACCGCCGACGCGGTGGACGCCGCCCACACGGTGACGGCCAGTCAGCTGCTGAACGAGTACTTCGCGAAGGAGGCGGGCCTGCCGGACGGGCAGCTCGGCCTCGGGCACGCCTTCGAGATCGACCCGGACCGGCCGGACTCGTTCCGGCTGGAGCTGGCGCACGCGATGCTGGCCCGTGAGCTGTTCCCCGACGCGCCGCTGAAGTGGATGCCGCCGACCCGGCACATGACCGGTGACGTCTTCCGCGGCTACCTCCTCAACGGCTTCTTCAACCTGGCGGGGGCGCTGACCGGGCAGAGCATCCTGCTGGTCGGGATGATGACCGAGGCCGTCGTCACCCCGTTCCTGTCCGACCGCGACCTGGCGTTGCAGAACGTCCGTTACGTCCTGGGCTCGGCGGGTTCGCTGGCCGAGGACTTCCGCCCCGCCCCCGGCGGTTTCATCGCCCGGCGCGCCCATCACGTGCTCGACGAGGCGGTCGGTCTGCTGGAGCAGATCTGCGACCGGGGCCTGCTGGACGCCATCGGGCACGGCACGTTCGGCGGGATGCGGCGCCCCGCGGACGGCGGGCGGGGCGCGGACGGCGTCGTGCGCCGCGCACCCGGCTACCGCAATCCGGCCACCGACCTCCTGGAAGGAACCGAGGCCCGATGAACACCGACCCGTGGGCCCCCGGGCCCCGCCCCGAGAACCGGCCCGGCCCGCCCAAAAACCTGCCCAAAAACCTGCCCGAGGACCTGTACGAGAGCCTGTACGGCGGCCCCTCGAACGGCCCGGGGGGCGGTCCGGAGAGCACTCCGAAGGCCGACACCATCATCCGCCCCTACGGCGACACCACCGACGACGGCATGGTGCAGCTGTCCTTCACCCTGCCCCTGCCGCACGGCCCGCGTGCCGAGGGCGCCGCGCTCCAACTGGCCCGTCGCATGGGCATGGAGCGCCCCCTGGTCGTGCACAGCAAGGCGGTCGGCGGCACCGACTTCAGCTTCTTCGTGGTGTACGGGGCCGTCGCCCACACCGTGGACCTCGACCGGGTCGTGGTGGCCGAGCGCGACTACCCGCTGCTGTCCGCCAAGGAGGCCGACGCGGCGGTACGGGACCGGCTCGGCCGCAGACTCGTGGTGCTGGGCGCCTGCATCGGCACGGACGCGCACACCGTGGGGATCGACGCGATCCTCAACATCAAGGGTTTCGCCGGCGAGAAGGGGCTGGAGTACTACCGGCAGATGCGGGTCCTGAACCTGGGCGCGCAGGTCCCGGTCGGGGAGCTGGTGCGCCGGGCCGGGTCCGAGCGCGCCGACGCCGTCCTGGTCTCGCAGGCCGTCACCCAGCGGGACGCCCATCTCACCAACGTCCGGGAGCTGAGCGCCGAACTGCGGGCCTCGTTCGCCGAACACGAACGTCCCCTGCTCGTGGTGGGCGGCCCCCGCTTCGACCCGGCCGCCGCGGCGACGCTGGGCGCGGACCGGATCTTCGGCCGCGGCACCACGCCGGGCGACGTCGCCAGCTATCTGGTGCACGCCCTGGTGCCCGCCGCCGCCCCCGCCGTGTCCGCAGCCGTTCTGGAGGACGTCGGATGAGCGACACCCCACCGCCCGTCTCCCCCGCCCACCTGGGAGGTCCCATGAACACCCGCCCCGAGAACGGTCCGGGCGGGCTGCCCGGACTGGACCGGCTCGCCGATGACGTCGGCACCCTGCTGGACGCCATCGGCCGGCCCCCGGCCCGCCCGGCGGAGTCCGCCGATCGCCTCGACACCCGGTTCACCGCGGTGGCCGCCCGCCATGCCGCCCGCACCGCCGTGTCCGACGCCGAGGGCGAGCTGAGCTACCTCGAACTGGAGTGGCTCGCCGACGCCGTCGCGCAGCGCCTGGAGGGCCGCACCGGGCCCGGCCGGCTGGTCGCGCTGCGCGCCGCCCGCACCCGGTACGCCCCGGGGGCGGTCCTCGGCATCCTGCGTTCCGGTGCCGCGTACCTGCCCGTCGACCCCGGTTATCCGGTGGCCCGGCAGGAGTACCTGCTGGAGGACGGCGCGGTCGAAATGGTCCTGTCCGACAGCGGTCTGCTGGCGGACGAGACGCCGATCGCCAAGGCCGGCCCGTTCGTCCTGGCGACCCGTGCCGTGGCCGGTGCGGGCACGGGCACGGCGCCGGCCGGGCCGAGGGTGCCCGAGGACACCGCGTACGTCATCCACACCTCCGGCTCCACCGGCGCCCCCAAGGGCTGCGTGGTCGGGCACGGCCAGGTGCTGGCCCTGCTGGACGCGGCCGTGCCGCTGCTGGGCACGGGCCCGGACGATGTGTGGACGCTGTTCCACTCGCCGAGTTTCGACTTCAGCGTCTGGGAGCTGTGGGGTCCGCTGCTGTACGGCGGGCACGCCGTCGTCGTCGACCGCGAGACCGCCACGGAGCCCGCCGAGTTCGCCCGGCTGCTCGCGGACCGGGGCGTCACCGTCCTCAACCAGGTGCCCTCCGCCTTCGGCAACCTGGTCGTCGAGGCCGCCGCCGAGAAGGCCCGGCTGCCCGCGCTGCGCCGGGTCGTCCTCGGCGGGGAGGCGCTGGTGCCCGCCGACGTGCGGCGCTGGTGGGACTCCGGGATCGCCCCGGACGCCGAGCTGGTCAACATGTACGGGATCACCGAGACCACGGTCCATGTCACGTACTGTCCGCTCACCCCGGCCGTCCTGGCGGGCGCGGGGCCCGGCCGCACCCCGATCGGGCGTCCACTGCCGCATCTGTCGGTCGCGTTGCGCGACGCCGAAGGCCGGCCCGTGCCGCCGGGCGGGCGCGGCGAGATGTGGGTCGCCGGCAGCGGGGTCGCCCACGGGTACCTGGGAAGGCCGGAGTTGACGGAGCAGCGCTTCGTCGACGCGGGCGACGGTTCCGGCCGCCACTACCGCAGCGGGGACTGGGCCGTGGCCGACGAGGACGGGCTGCTGCACTACGCGGGCCGGCAGGACGGCCAGGTGAAGCTGCGCGGTTTCCGCATCGAGCTGGGCGAGGTCGAGTCGGCGCTGCGCGCGGTGCCGGGGGTGTCGGGCGCGGCCTGTCTGGTGACGGAGACCCGGCACGGTGACCAGTCGCTCACCGCGTACATCGTGGCGGAGCGGACGGCCGTCCCGGCGAGCGCGGTACGGTCCGCACTGGCCGCGCGCCTGCCCGCGCACATGGTGCCCCAGCGGGTGTGCCATCTGGACCGGCTGCCGGTGACGCCCAACGGCAAGCTGGACCGGGCGGCACTGGCCGCGTAACGGGGAATCCGGGGCCTGAGCCGCTGACGGATCCGGCCCCGGCGTCCGATCCGGTTCGCCGGGGCCGACCACCGCTCCGGGTGACGCCCGGCCCGGCTCGGTGTCCCACCGGATCACCTCATGAGTTCCGGTGAACGAGAACGCCCCCATGTCCTCTACATGCCAGCCGCGGAACTTGACAATTACGCCTTACGCATTACCGGTCCGGAATAACAATCCGGCACGGATCAATACCGACGGCACCATTTCGACGGCCTACTCGACAAGCACAATTCCCGCTGCTACGGTCGCTCGCCAATCGGGCGGCCACTCCAATTCCTCGCGGTGCGGCCCGGGTTGCCCCGGAAGCTCCTCATGCCCGTAATTCCGCAAAGGAGGCGCTCATGCGCCGCGGCATCGCCGTCGCTCTGACCATGTTCCTCGCCTGCCTGGGGGTCACGGTTCCGCTCGGGTCCGCGCACGCGGCCCCCGGCGCCCCGTTCAAACTCCCCTATCCCGCCGGATCGGCGTACACGATCACACAGACGCCGGGCAGCGGTTATTCGCACAACGACGACTACAACCGCCATGCCGTCGACTTCGCCATGCCCACCGGAACTCCGATCGTCGCTTCCGCGGCCGGCACCGTCTACTTCGAGGGATGGTCGACCGGCGGGGGCATCATGGCGCTGATCGACCACGGCAACAATCGGTGCAGCCAGTACGCCCACCTCAATTCCACGATCGTCGACGCCGGGCAGAGAGTGGCGCAGGGCCAGCGGATCGGCACGTCCGGGGCCACCGGCAACGCGACCGGTCCGCACCTGCACTGGAACATCGTCCACTGCAACAGCCAGCTCAGCCGCGAGATACCCAACTCGGTGGAGACCGGCACCCATTACCCCACCGGCTACGCACCGGTGAGCCGGAACGGCCTGCAGACGCTCTGGCCCGACGGTGAGCGGGTGTCCGACTTCAGCGGCGACGGCAAGTCCGACGTACTGGGCGTCAACTCCTCGGGGAACCTGCTGTACTACCCGCACAACGGCACCGGCCTCAGCAACCCCGTGAAGATCGGAAACGGCTGGGGCACGTTCAAGCACGTCATGGCCGCCGACTGGAGCGGCGACGGTGCCGCGGACGTGCTCGGCATCGACGGGTCGGGGAGGCTCCTGTACTACCCCAACAACAGCTACAAGCTCACCGCCCCCACGCAGATCGGGCAGGGCTGGGGCACGTTCAAGCACGTCATGGCCGCCGACTGGAGCGGCGACGGCAAGGCCGACGTACTGGGCGTCGACGGGTCGGGGAACCTGCTGTACTACCCGCACAACGGCACCGGCCTCAGCAACCCGGTGAAGATCGGGCCGGGTTGGGGAGCCTTCAAGCAGGTCATGGCCGCCGACTGGAGCGGCGATGGCAGGGCCGACGTACTGGGCGTGGACGCGTCGGGGAACCTGCTGTACTACGCGCACAATGGTGCCGGGCTGAGCAGCCCCGTGAAGATCGGACACGGCTGGGGCACGTTCAAGCACGTGTTCGCCTCCGATTTCAGTGGGGACGACAGGGCCGACGTACTGGGCGTGGACGCGTCGGGGAACCTCCTGTACTACCCGCACAACGGCACCGGGCTGAGCAGCCCCGTGAAGATCGGACACGGCTGGGGCACGTTCAAGCACGTGTTCTGATCCGCCCTTTGACCCGTTCGTGGTGTCCTGTACCGACGAGTACGGCCACCGCTCCGCGGAGCGATGGCCGTACTCGTGTCCGTAGCCGGTGGTCGTCGGTGGGCGGGATCAGGAGCGGTGGTGGTCGGGCTTGTACGGCCCTCGGCCTCGCCCCCGAAGGCGTCGGGGTGGAGGCGGGCGACCTTGAAGGCCGGGAAGTCAGCGGGCGGCTGCGAGGGCCTGTGCACTCCTTGTGCCCCGAATTCCCTGAGTGCCCTGAGTACTCCGGGCAGTACGGGCAAGGTGGGTGTGCTGGAGGTTCCGGTGGATCTCCAGCGTCGCGGTGGACCGGTTGAGCGTGATGTAGTGCAGCCCTGGAGCGCCTTCGGCGAGCAGGCGGTCGGCCATGGCGGTGGCGTACTCGACACCGATGCGGTGGCCGTCGGCCGGATTGTCGCGGGCGGCGTCCAGGCGCCGGGCGAGGTCGTCGGGGAAGGTGGCGTTGCTGAGTTCGGCGAAGCGGCCGATCTGGCGTACGTCGGTCGCCGGCATGATCTCGGGAATGATCGGTGTGTCGCAGCCCGCGGCGGCGACCCGGTCGCGCAGGCGCAGGTAGTCCTCGACCCGGAAGAACATCTGGGTGATGGCGTAGTCGGCGCCCGCGCGGCACTTGGCGAGGAAGTGCCGGATGTCGTCCGCCCAGTCCGCCGAGCGCGGGTGCCGTTCGGGGAAGGCCGCCACACCCACGCTGAAGTCGCCCGACCGGCGTACCAGCGAGACGAGTTCATGGGCGTGGGTGAAGCCCTCCGGATGCGGGGTCCAGGGGGCGGAGGGGTCGTCGCCCGGCGGGTCGCCGCGCAGGGCGAGCACGTCGCGCACGCCCGCGTCCGCGTACTGGCCGATGATGTGGCGCAGTTCGGCGGTGGAGTGGCCGACCGCCGTCAGGTGCGCGACCGGCCGCAGTGTGGTCTCGGCGGCGATGCGCTTGGTGACCTCGACGGTGCGGTCCCGGGACGTGCCGCCCGCACCGTAGGTGACCGAGACGAACGTCGGGGCCAGGGCCTCGATCCGGCGGATCGCCTCCCACAGCGTGCGGGTGCCGGCCGCCGTCCTCGGCGGGAAGAACTCGAAGGAGAACGAGGGCGTACCGCTCGCCAGGAGTTCGGGCAGTGTGGTCATGGCCTACGGCCTCCCGCGTTGAAGTATCTCGCTTCGGGGTGGTGGATGACGATGGCGTCGGTGGACTGTTCGGGGCAGAAGGGGTCGGCAACGAGGCCATGGACGTACTCCCTGGGATGCGGGGGACGGAGTGGCCCGACCGGTCAGAGACCGGCCGCGGCCTTCAGCCGCTGGGCGCGGTCGGTGCGCTCCCAGGTGAAGTCGGGCAGCTCGCGGCCGAAGTGGCCGTACGCCGCGGTCGGGGAGTAGATCGGGCGCAGCAGGTCGAGGTCGCGGATGATCGCGGCCGGGCGCAGGTCGAAGACCTCGCCGATGGCGTGCTCGATGCGGTCCTGGGCCACGGTGCCGGTGCCGAAGGTCTCGACGAACAGGCCGACCGGCTCGGCCTTGCCGATCGCGTACGCGACCTGGACCTCGCAGCGGGCGGCGAGGCCGGCCGCGACGACGTTCTTGGCGACCCAGCGCATCGCGTACGCCGCCGAGCGGTCCACCTTCGACGGGTCCTTGCCGGAGAAGGCGCCGCCGCCGTGCCGGGCCATGCCGCCGTAGGTGTCGATGATGATCTTCCGGCCGGTCAGACCGGCGTCGCCCATCGGGCCGCCGATCTCGAAACGCCCGGTCGGGTTCACCAGCAGCCGATATCCCTCGGTCTCCAGCTTGATGCCGCTGTCGGCGAGTTCGGACAGCACGTGCTCGACGACGTGCCGGCGGACGTCCGGGGTCAGCAGGGTGTCGAGGTCGATGTCGGAGGCGTGCTGCGAGGAGATGACGACGGTGTCGAGACGGACGGGGCGGCTGCCCACGTACTCGATGGTGACCTGGGTCTTGCCGTCGGGGCGCAGGTACGGGACGGTCCCGTTCTTGCGGACCTCGGAGAGTCGGCGCGAGAGGCGGTGGGCCAGGTCGATCGGCAGGGGCATCAGGGACGGGGTCTCGTCCGTGGCGTAGCCGAACATCAGCCCTTGGTCACCGGCGCCCTGCTGGTCGAGCTCGTCCCCCTCCCCACCTGCGGCGGAGCCCTGGAGGCGCTGCTCGTAGGCGGTGTCGACGCCCTGCGCGATGTCGGGCGACTGCGCGCCGATGGACACCGAGACGCCGCAGGAGGCACCGTCGAAGCCCTTGCCGGAGGAGTCGTAGCCGATTTCGAGGACCTTGTCGCGCACGAGGGCCGGGATGTCGGCGTAGGCCTTGGTCGTGACCTCGCCCGCGACGTGCACCTGGCCGGTGGTGATCAGCGTCTCGACGGCGACGCGGGACCGGGGGTCCTCACGGAGCAGTGCGTCGAGGATGGTGTCGCTGATCTGGTCGGCGATCTTGTCGGGGTGGCCCTCGGTGACGGACTCCGAGGTGAACAGGCGGCGGGACATGGCTCTCCAGAGGTGTGAGGTCCGTTGAACGGTTCGAGGTCCGTCGAACGGTCGGTCGTCGGCGGGCCGGACGGCCCGGGGACCGTCCGGCGGGCGTCCGGCGGATTCGTCATCCGGCGCGTTCGGCGGCGGATTCGAGCAGTCGGGCGAGGTCTGCGGCGGAGGTCGCGGTGCCGGTGAGCACGATCAGCGGCGGTCGGCCGCCGTTCTCCGCGATCAGCCGGGTGATCCCGTACGCGGCGACTCCGCAGCCGGTGAAGCCGCCGAGCACCAGGGGGCCGCCCGCGTCGATCAGCGGTCGCAGCGCGTCGTACCCGGCCCGCGCGTCGTCCGGCGGGGTGCCCAGCAGCACGAGGGCCTCGGGGCCCCGGTAGGAGCGGGCGAGCAGGTCGTGACGGAAGCGCGGGGTGCTGTGTGCCGGGACGAGGCAGACGGTACCGGCGCCGGGTTTCCGGGACGGCCGCAGGGTGATGATCGCGGACGCCCCACCGGGGCCGGTGCCGGCCCCGGTCCCGGGCCCGACTTCGGTGCTGTCCCCCGCTTCGGATTCGGCTCCGTCGTCCGTGGCCGGGCGGGCTTCCGCCCCCGTGTCCGTGCTCGCGTCCGCGTCCGCTGCGGACAGGAGTTCCAGCACCTCGGCGACGGTGGTGAACTCTCCTGCGACCCTGGGGAGTTCGTCCAGCAGATACGCGGCGTGTGCCAGGACGCCGCCGATACCGGCCAGTCGGTCGCGGTCGTAGGTGACGGTCATGACGAGTCCGCCCGCTTCGTCGTGGTGGGCGGCGAGCGTGAGAGGGAAGGCCGTGCGGGCGCCGAGCGTCTCCGGGGGGCCCACCCGGATTCCCCGGGCGGCGAGTTCGGGGGCGAGGTCGTCCGTGTTCCGGGGCCGGCCGTCGAAGGCGACGAGGCTGCCCTCCGGTCCGGTCGGCCGGTCCGGGGTTCCGGTCCAGCCGCGGATGCGGCCCGCCGAGGCCCACTCGTACGCCGCCATGTCCAGCGCCCGGTCGCGCAGCAGGGCGAGCAGCCCGGGCACGCTCGCCCCCGGGTCGACGACGACGGACATCGGCAGCGGGTTGCGCAGCGAGCCCGGCAGGCGTTCCACCGAGTCGAACGGGATTCCGCGGCCGGACACGGTCACGCTGAAGCGGACCGGCCGCGGGTCGGCCGAACCGGTGGCCCGGTACAGCAGCAGCGCCCACACGGCCTGGAGCGCGCCGCTCTCGGTACTGCCCCAACCGGCCGCCCAGGCGCCGAGCCGTGCCGTCCGGGCGGCGGTCAGGCGCAGCCGGGTGCGCCCGGTTCCGGTGCCCGTGCCGTGAAAGTCGGAAGCAGGTGTGTCGGAGGTGGCGGGGAGCGGGGAGTGCGCGGCATCGGGCGGGGGTGCGGCGTCCGTCCAGAACTCCCGTGCGGGGCCGATGTCCTGGCGGGCGAGCCACTGCGTGTAGTCGCCCATGTCGGGGCGGCGTTCCCCGCCGGGCAGGACGCCGTCGGCCAGGTAGGCGCGGTAGAACTCCCGCAGCAGCAGGCGTGCGCTCCAGTCGTCGAGCAGCGCGTGGTGGTAGGTGAGCAGCACCCGGGTGGGCGGGGCGGTGACCGACACGACGGGGCCGCCGCCCAGCACGGTCACGCGCAGCGGTCCGGGGCGGCGCGGGTCGAGGCCGCGTCGCCGGTCGTACTCGACCACCGACGCCCAGTCCTCGGTGCTGTGCGGCAGCCGTACCACTTCGGCCCGGACCCGGTCGTGCACCACGATCCGTGGTTCGGGGCCGTCGTCGAAGGCGGAGCGCAGCACGCTCTCCCGGTCGAAGAGGGACTGCCAGGCGGCGGTGAAGCGTTCCGGGTCGAGCGGGCCGTGCCAGTCCCAGGCGAGCTGCTCGACGTGGCGCCCGGTGCCCGGGTGCGCGTCGGCGTCGGCGAGCAGTTCGAGCTGGAGCGGGCTCGCCCCGGCCGTGCGCACGCAGCGGCCCGTCAGGGGCGGGTCCGTGAGCAGGTCGGCCAGCAGTCCGGCCGGGAACTCCCCGGGGGCGCCCATGGTGAGTCTCAGGGTGTGCAGGCCGGGGCCGTGGGGCCGGAGCCGGTGCTGCCAGGCCGGGCCGTCCGGCCGGCGGGCGGCGAGCCGGTCCAGTGCGGCCTCCAGGCTCCGGGTGTCCAGGGGGCCGCGGAGTTCCAGGAACGGCGGAGCGTCATAGGGGGGTTCCCCGGGGTCGACGACCACGGTCATCGGTCCATCCGGAGAGACCTGCGACATCGGTGAGAAATGGTTGGCGGTCATGATGTGTTCGGGGCGCGCACCCCCCCTCCCTCCCCTCTCTGCGAGCACGGAACGAGTATGCGAGGCCCGCCCATACGGACCTGATACGGCGCTGACACGGCGATGGGCCGGGATCTCCGGCCATCGGCACGGTGTTCGGTGGAGCGGACTCGGTGTTGCGGCGTTGCGGTGCTTCGGTGAAGCGGGTTCTGCGTTCGGTGGTGCAAGTCCGGTGGTTCGGTGGTGCGGATTCGGACGGTGCGGGTAGAGCCGGTCAGGGGGACGGGCTGAGCGGTCGGCGCAGTCCGGCCTCGAACGCGTAGACCACTGCCTGGACCCGGTTGCGCAGGCGCAACTTGCCGAGCAGGTTCTGCACGTGCGTCTTGACCGTGTGCTCGGAGAGCGTCAGCGAGCCGGCGATCTCCGTGTTGGTCAGACCGTGGGCGAGCAGGCCCAGCACCTGCCGCTCGCGGTCGGTGAGCTGTTCGGGGCCGACGTCGGAGATGACCGGGGCGGCGGGCCCGGTCCCGGGGGCGGTCGCGGGTGACGGCCCGTCGGACCGGGCCGCGACGGTGTACCCGGCGGCGGTCAGCACGACGGCGGAGGCGAGCTGGGCGGCGGTGACGGTGCCGGGCAGCCGGCTGTGCGCCGGGCCGGGGACCGCTGCCGGTTCCGGGCCGCCGATGGTGAGCAGCCGGCAGTCCGGCGGAAGCGTTCCGGGGTTCGGGGTGCCGTGCGCGAGGACGACGTCCGGGCCGGCGGTGGCGATGTCGTCGGGGCAGGTCTGCCCCGGCTCGCCGTCGCCCACGACGTGGATGGCGGGCCTGCCGTCGAGCAGTGCCCTGATGCCGCCGCGGGCCAGGGCGTCGGTGCCCAGCACGTACACCCGTACCGTCGTGGTCGCTCCGGCCGCGTGCGGCGCGGCGGGTGGTGCACCGCCGGGCAGTACGCGCAGGGTGGCGCGGCGGGCCGCGAGTGCCGAGAGGTCCCTTTCTCCCACGACCAGCCTCCTCGTTCTCCGTATCCGCAACCGTTCCCCGGCACGCTAGCCGGGTACGGGGGCGGGGCCGGATTTCTCCAGCCGCCCTGGACGGATCCGCGAACGGCCCTGTGGGCCCGCCCGCGACGGAGGGACCGGGAACGGCCCGGTTACCAGTTAAAGGAAATTTCCGGTAACCGGCCCCACGGTGTCAGTCGGGGTCGAGGAGTCCCGCGACGGCCCCCATGAACCCCTCGTCGAGCATGGTGCGGGCCGCCGTGTCGCGCGAGGTGTCCAGTCCGGCGTCGTGGCAGGCCACGCTGACCAGGTAGCGACCCAGCACGCGACGGGTCGTGAACGCCCATTCGCCGCGCGCGGCCGGTGTGCCGTCGGGGGCGAGCAGCCCGCCCTCGCCGATGCCGAAGCCGAACTCGGTGAAGCCGAGCCGCAGTCCCTGGCCGAGTGCCTTGGTGTACGCCTCCTTCAGGGTCCACAGCCGCAGCAGCTCCGCCGTGCGTTCCGTCTCGGACAGTTCGGCGAGGGCCGCGCGCTCGGTGGGGGTGCAGACGTGGCTCTGGAGGAGTTCGAACGACATGTGCCGGTCGGCGGGTTCGGCGTCGACCCCGATCCGGCCGCTGCGGCTGATGCCGACGGCGATCAGGTCGTCGGTGTGGGTGAGGCTCACGTCGATCTGGTCGAGGCCCCGCAGATAGGGCCGTCCGCCGATCTTGTACGCGAGGTCGAGTTCGGCGGGTCCGGTGCCCAGCGCGGCGGCGGCCGTGAACTTGGTGGCCAGCCGGGAGGCGACGAAGCGGAAACGGATCGTGGGGTCGGTGGTGCGCCGGTAGCGCTGCCAGTCCCGGCCGAGCAGCGGGCGCAGCGAGGGGTCGGCGAGGGCTCCGGTGAGCCACTCCCCCCAGGTTGTGTGGATCACGGCGTTGCCGCGCAGGTCCATTCCCTCCCGTACCAGGTCCCACGGTCCGTCGGGGCCGCTGACGTGGATCGGCTCGGTGATGCGTTCCTCGGTCGGTGGCGGGGGCATCGGCTGTTCGATGGCCCTCACGTCGCCCGCGCCCGGTATCCCTGTCATCGGCTCTCTCCGCGTCAACGGTCTTTCCTCCCCTGCTCGTTGCTCCGTCGGTGCCTGCCCGTTCACCGGGCCAGGGCGATGGCGTCCAGGTCGCAGCTGCGGCCCGTGCGGTATCGGCGGACCAGTTCGTCCAGTACCTGTGCCGGACAGCCGTCGGGCAGGTCGGGCACGGGCATGCCGAGGCGTTCGCCGAGGCGGGACAGGGCGAGTACCGCCCAGGCCGGGTCGGCGAGGAACGGGTCCAGGCCGTCCTGGCCCTCCCACACGCCGAGCACCGCGGCGGCGGCGACGATGAGGCTGTAGCGGTCGCTGAGTACGCAGACGGCGGGGTCGGCGAGTGCCGTGGTGCCGTACGCGGGGAGCCGGCGGCATTCCTCGCGCAGCGCCCGCAGTTCGGTGACGAAGCCCTCGGCCAGCTCGGCGAGGGCGGCGATCTGGCCGCCGAGGCCGCGGGACGCGGCGAGGCGGGCGGCGGAGCCGACGAGGGAGGCGGCCATGAAGTCGCCACCGCCCGCGATGCCCAGCGCCCGGTAGTCCAGGGCGGGCAACTCGGCGCCCCGGCGGAACAGTTCGGGCGGCGGTTCCTCCTCCGCGAACCAGGAGCGTTCGGCGAGGCCGCGCAGTTGCGGGACGATGACGGCCTGGCAGGAGGCGGTTCCGGCGTGGCCGAGCCCGGCGACCGGCAGGTCCCGTACGAGCTTGTCGAGTGCGCCGTACTCCGGGTTGTGGTGCTCGTAGCCGCGGGCGCCCAGGACGGTGGAGAGTTCCTCCAGGTTCTCGCGCAGCAGGTCGGGCACCACGTACTTGACGGCCGCGGCGAAGACGTGGGCCCGGGCGGGCAGCAGGCTCAGTGCGCGCAGGACGACGGTGGCCATGCTGTCGCAGGCCAGCAGGTCGGCGAAGACCCCGGTCAGTGGTTTGTGCCAGCGGCGTGCGATGGTGCTGCGTCCGGTGGTCGCGGCCCGTACGGCGGAGTGCAGAACGGTGTCCGCGGCTGCGGTGACGACGCCGCAGATGAGGCTGCGGTTGACCTGGAAGGTGCGCAGGGCGAGGGGGACGCCGTCCCCGGTTTCGCCGACGCGGGCGTCGTCGGGGACGGTGTGCCCGGCGAACTCCAGTCCGGAGAAGAGGGCCCCGCGCATGCCGGAGGTGGGGACGCGCGGCAGGTGCCGTACGGCGGTGCCCTCGTGCCGGCCGCGGTCCAGGAGCAGCACGGAGTGGCTGTGCGGTCCGCGGGCCGGGTCGGTGCGGGCGTAGACGACCTGGGCATCGGCCCGCGCGGCGTTGATGATCACGTCCTTGCGGCCGTCCAGCCGGTATCCGCCGGGGATGGTGCGGGCGGTGAACTCGTGGCGCAGGATCGCGTTGGAGTGGGCCAGTTCGTGGTGGAGGATCGTGGCCCGGCCGCCGCCGAGCAGCAGGTCGGCGACGCGGCGCCGCTGTTCGGGGGTGCCGGCCGCCCAGACGGCGCCGGAGGCGAACAGCGAGATAATCCCGGAGCCGAAGCCGAGGGCGACGTCACGGCGGAAGACCGGGCGCAGGACGCGTGCGAGCAGGTCGGCCCGGGTGAGCCGGCCGCCGTGCTCGACGGGTACGAACTCGGCGCCCAGTCCCGTCCCGGCGAGCAGGTCCTCCGTGTCGGCGGGCGGAATGTGCCGGGCGTCGGCGGCGAACAGCGCGCGCAGCCCGTGCGGGTTGGCGGGGTCGTAGGGATCGCCGAGCAGCGTCTCCAGCCGGGTCGCGCGCGTGCGCGCGTCGGCCTCCCACCGCCTGCGGTCGGCATCCGTGGTCTCGATGGTCTCGGCAGTGATGGTCATGGCAGCGGGTGTCAGCTCCGTCGTCGCAGGATGCGCGCCAGGTATCGCGCCCGTACGCACGACCCTGACGGCAGCGGCTCGCGCCGCGCTGGAGCGGAACTCGACTCGTCGTCCGCGATTTTCCGAACGGCCGCCGAGCCGTCCGGAACCAGACCCCTTTCCTTTCCCTGTCCGAATACGATCCCGTTCCGAGCACGCCCCTTCTCCGCTTCGAGTGCGAATCAAGCCTTCCCGGCAACGATTCGACCGGAATTCCAGCAACACTCGAGCATGATTCGAGCGGAATTCGAGCGATATCCGGTCGGAGTTCGATCGGAGTTCTATCCGAATTCGAGTATGCCGGGACAGCAAAAAGGCTGCCGCCCTCCCCTGCGGGAGGGCGGCAGCCTTTCCGTCCGGTTCGCTTCACCCGGTCTTGCGGCGGAAGTACCTCTTCTTTCCGGCGGATCCACTCATGTTCTTGACCTTCAGCCGCCCCTCCTCGTGGGCCTTCCTGGACTTCGTCGCGCTGCTCTTCCGCTCGAGCGCCTCGCGGAATTTCTGCCGGGGGCCGTTCTCCTCGACATCGATGAGCCGCTTGTCGGTCATGCGAACCTCCTGAACGCAATTGACAGCCCGGCCAGCCTGACACAGGAGTTCAGGACGGGCCAGATTTACTTTCGGTCAGAGAAAATCGGATTCTTCTTGCGCCGATCACATCGGCTCCATCGACCGCACCTGCTTCATCGGCTGCACCTGCCTCACCGGCTATACCGGATCCGGTACGAGATGCCCGGCCGTTCCTTCGTGCCCGTTCTTTCCTTCGTGCCCGGTCTTTCCGTCGTGTTCGGCGGATTCGGCCGCGGCATCGCTTTTCCCCGCGGCCGCGGCGTCGCTGCCCGGAAGGAAGGAGCTGAGCACGGTGGTCAGTACGAAAACGCCCACGTTGCACCAGAGCACCGAAGACGTCACGGAGCTGAAGTGTCCGGGGCCGGCGCTCGCCCCCACCCCGCCTTCCACTCCCCCGAAGTAGAGGGCGCCGAGGATCGCCACCCCCGCGGCGGTGCTGAACTGGATGGCGGCGTTGAGCACCCCCGAGCCGGCACCCGCGTCCTGCGGGGGTACGTCGCCGAGGACCACGGCGGTCAGCACGGGCGTGGTCAGCCCCATGCCGCAGCCCATGACCAGCTCGGCCCCGGCGAGTTGCAGCCAGGACAGCTCCCCGCTCCCGGCCGACCCCACCGCGAGCAGGGTCCACAGCGCGCCGCAGGCCATCAGGAAGGAACCGACGCGTACGCACAGCCTGCCCCGGCCGGTGCCGAACTTCCAGGCGATCTGGAAAGTGGCGGTGATACCGACCGGCCACGCCGCGGTGACCAGGGCGGTCTTCACGATGGACCAGCCGAGACCGGTCTGCAGGTGGTAAGTGAGGACGAGGAAGAACGACGCGACGCCGCTGAAGACCAACAACGTCACTGTCAGACCCACCACGGTGGAGCGGTGCTTGAAGAGCGTCGGCGGAATCAGCGCGGATCCGTCGCGCCGGTGCCGGCGACGCTGCTGCCCGACGAACAGGGCGAGCACCAGGACCGCGACGCCCATGAACACGAACATCCAGCCGGGCCAGCCCTGTTCACGCCCCTGGATCAGCGGATAGAGGATTCCCAGGGAAGCGGTCGTCAGCAGCACCACACCGACGAGGTCGAGGCGCAGCGCCTCGTCCGAACGGGACTCGGGCATGCTGTGGGCGGACAGCACCAGGGCGATCACCCCGAGCGGCACGTTGATCAGGAAGATCGCGCGCCAGCCGAGGCCGAGGACGTCGAGTTCGGTCAGCATCCCGCCGAGGAGCGGCCCCCCGACACTGCCCAGGCTCAGGGCGGCCCCCAGCACGGCGAACGCCCGTGCCCACTCGTCCCGGTGGAACATGGTGACGATGACGGAGACCGCCTGCGGAACCATCAGGGCCGCCATGAACCCCTGCGCGAACCGCCCCGCCACCAGCACTTCGGGCAGCACCGCGGTGCCGCACACGATGGATGCCAGGGTGAAGCCGGCCACCCCGAACATGAACAGCCTCTTGCGCCCGTAGATGTCCCCCAGCCGGCCGCCCGTGATCAGGAACAGGGCGTAGGCCAGTGCGTAGCCGGCCAGGGTCCACTGAGCCGCGGTGAAACCGGCGCCCAAATCCCGCTGAATGGTGGGAAGGACCACGGTGACGGCGTTCGCGTCCAGGTTGTCGAGGAACGAGGCCAGGGTGACCACGGTCAGGGCGATCCACCGGTGCTGCGACGGTGCGCGGTCGCCGGACTCCCCGGCCGGGCCGGCCGGCTCCTCCGGCCGGTCCGGGGTTCTTGAGGGCTGCGACAATCGCGATTCAGAAGTTTCCGTTTTCATCACAGGCTTTCCTCACATCGCTTTTCCGAGGACGGCATCGAGTGCCCGGTCCATGTCGTCGTCCGACAGTTCGCTCGCGGCCTGCAGCGCTTCCTCGGCCGTGCGCGCCCCGCCGGAGGAATCCGTCTGCGGCTGTGCGAGCTCCAGCAGTTGCGCCAGCAGTCCGCTCTGCAGCAGTTGCTCGGGGGTCACCCGTCCGAGCGCCCATTCGGCGGCCTTCGCCGGGTCCTGCGGCGGGCCGGCCTCCCCGGACGCCGTGCCGAGGTCCAGGCGTACGTACAGGAACTCGGCGATGGCCCGCGAGGTCGGGTAGTCGAACGCCAACGTGCTCGGCAGCGCCACCTCGGCGTACGCGGAGAGGCGGTTGCGCAGTTCCACCGCCATCAGCGAGTCCCAGCCGAAGTCCCGCAGCGACTTGTCCGCGGGAACCGCGTCCGCGCCCTGCAGACCGAGCACACCGGACACCTCCTGCCGGACCGTGCGCAGCAGCGTGGCGACCTGGTCCTCCGCGGACAGCCCGGCCAGCCGTTCGCGCAACGACTCGGCCCGTACGACGGCCTCCTGGGCCCGCCGCAGCCTCGGCCGTACCAGAGCACCGAAGAGCGGGGCGACCTCGTCGCCGGAACCGTGCCGCAGACCGGCCACATCGAGCTTGATCGGTACCAGGCGGGTCTCCGGGCGCCCCAGCGCGACGTCCAGCAGCCGCATTCCCTCCTCCGCGGACAGGGCCTGCGAGCCCCGCCGACGCAGCCGGGCCAGCTCCGCCTCGCCCAGGCGGGCGGTCATGCCGACGCCCGCCTGCTCCCAGAGCCCCCAGGCCAGGCTCACCGCGGGGAGACCGAGCTTGCGCCGGTGCGCCGCGAGCGTGTCGAGGAACACGTTGGCCGCCGCGTAGTTGCTCTGTCCCGGCGCTCCGAGCGTGCCGGCCGCCGAGGAGAAGAGCACGAACGCGGAGAGTTCCAGCCCGGCCGTGAGCTCGTGCAGATGCAGCGCGCCCGAGACCTTGGGGGCGAGCACCCGCGCGAACCGCTCCGCGCTCTGGTTGCGCACCACGCCGTCGTCGAGCACGGCCGCCAGGTGGAAGACCCCGGTCAGCGGGTGTTCCGTACCGATCTCGGCCAGGACCTGCGCGACCTCCGCGCGCTTCGACACGTCGCAGGCGAGCACCCGGACGCTTTCGGCGCCCGCCCCGGTCAGCTCCGCCACGATCTCCTCGGTGCCCGGCGCCTCGGGGCCGCGGCGGGAGGTCAGGACCAGGTGCCGCACACCGTGCTCCACGACCAGGCGCCGGGCGACCAGCCGGCCGAGTTCACCGGTGCCTCCGGTCAGCAGGACCGTGCCCGCGCCGTCCAGGGCCTGCGGGACCGTGAGGACCAGCTTGCCCGTCGTACGGCCCTGGGCCATGATCCGGAAGGCGCCGGGAGCCTCCCGCACGTCGAACGCCGAGTACTGGAGCGGTGTGACGGCCCCCTGTTCCAGGAGGGCGACGAGTTCGCACAGCATTTCCTGAATGCGATCGGCACCGCTGTCGACCAGGTCGAACGCGCGGTAGCGGACTCCGGGGTGCGCCGCGGCAACCTCGTCGGCGTCCCGCACGTCCGTCTTGCCCATCTCGAGGAACTGACCGCCCCTGGGCAACAGCCGCAGCGACGCGTCGACGAACTCCCCGGTGAGGGCGTTGAGCACCACGTCGACACCCGCGCCGTCCGTGGCCGCCAGCCACTTGCCCTCGAACTCGGTGTCCCGCGAGGACGCGATGCGGTCGTCGGTCAGGCCGAGCTGTCGAAGCGTCTCCCACTTGCCGGTGCTCGCCGTGCCGTAGACCTCGCAGCCGGCGTGGCGGGCGAGCTGCATGGCGGCCTGCCCGACACCACCGGCCGCCGCGTGGACGAGGACCTTGTTCCCCGGGTTCAGCGTCCCGAGGTCCGTGAAGGCGTGGTGCGCGGTGAGGTAGGCCAGGGGGACGGTCGCGGCCTCGACGAAGGCGAGCGAGTCCGGGATGCGGACCATCCAGCGGGCGTCCACCCGGACCTCGGAGCCGAAGGTGCCCACCGCGAGGCCCATCACCCGGTCGCCCACGCGCAGGTGGTCGACCCCGGGCCCGGTCTCCAGGACGACGCCCGCGCATTCCAGGCCCAGCTTCGGGGCGTGCACCATGTCGAGTGCGTTGAGCACGTCGCGGAAGTTCATCCCGGCGGCCCGGACGCCCACCCGGACCTCGCCGTCGGCCAACGGTCCGCCCCGGTCGACGGGCCGGAAGAAGAACGTGTCCAGCCGGCCCTTCTCCCGGATGTCCAGGTGCCAGGGCTGCTCCTCCGTCTCCGGGACGAGCGTGTCCGGCGAGCCGGACTTCTGCACCCGCACGAGCCGGGGAGCCAGCACGCCTTCCCCGCGGACCACCAGTTCGGGCTCGGTGTCCGTGGTGAGGACCCGGCGCAGCAGGTCCCCGTCGGGCAGGTCGGCGCCGAGGTCGACCAGGCGGATTCCCCGCTCGGGGTGCTCGGCCCGCGCCACCCGGACCAGCCCCCACAGCGGTGCGTGCGCCAGGGATCCGATCGTGTCGACCGGTCCGGCCGAGACCGCCCCCCGGGTCACCCAGACGACGTCGATGCCTTCGGAACGCGGATCGTCCAGGAAGGTCTGCAGCCACTCCAGCGCCCCGGTGACCACGGTTCGGGCGCGCAGGTCGACGGCGTCCCCGTCCCCGCCGTCACCGGCCGCGTCCGGCGCGGTCAGGTCGACGACCACCGTACGGGGCCGGCCCTCGTCGAACTCGGGAAGGGCGCCCACGGGTGCGACGGCCCCGGTTCCCAGGGTCCTCGCGACGATCCCGTCCGGCCCGATCACCAGCAGGTCGTTGGAGTCCTCCGCGGACGACAGGGGCTCCTCGGGGAGCGTCTGCGGCTGGAACTCGACACGGTAGAGGTGCTCGGCGTCGTGGGTGCCGGTGCCTCCGAGCTGTGCGGCGCCGGCCCGCTTGAGCTCCAGGCCCACCGCGCTCGCCACGGGTTCTCCCGCGGCGTCGGAGACCAGGATCGTCGCGGTCGAATCGCCGGTGAGCTCGATGCGGACCCGGAGTTCCCTGCCGCCGGTGGCCGACAGCTCCACCCCGGACCACATGAACGGCAGCAGGACTCCGTCGGTGTCCCCCTCGGCGTCCTCCTCGTCGGCTCCGAGGCCCGTGGCCGCGAAGGCGTGGAGGGCCGCGTCGAGAAGCGCCGGATGGATCGCGAAACCATCGATGCCGGAATGCGCCTCTTCCGGGAGGCGGACGAGACCGTACGCGGTGCTTCCCTTGCGCCACAGCTCGGTGAGGCCCCGGAACGTCGTTCCGTACTCCAGGCCCTTCTCGAACAGTCCCTCGTAGAAGCCGTCGAGAGCCACCCGCTCGGCACCTGCCACCGGCCACTCGCGCAGCTCGGCCACCGCGGTCTCCGGCGCCGCGCCGGGCGAGACGTCGGTCAGCGAACCCGTGGCGTGCTTGGTCCAGGGAGCCGCGTCGGGCGAACCACCCGGCCGGCTGTGGATCTCCACCTGCCGGCCGTTCCCGTCGGAGGCGGAGCCGACCCGTACCTGAAGGCGAAGCTCCTCGCCGGCGGCGAGCACCAGCGGCCGGGACAGCGTCAGTTCGCCGACCCCGGCGGCACCGACGTGATGTGCGGCGGTGAGCGCGAGTTCGAGGAGACCGGTGCCGGGGACCAGGACGGTTCCGAGGACAGCGTGGTCCTTCAGCCACGGCTGGTCGGTGAGCGAGAGCCTGCCGGTGAACAAGTGGCCTCCGCCGTCGGCGAGTTCGGTCACCGCGCCCAGCCAGGGGTGCGGCGAGGTCTCCAGGCCCAGCGATCCGGCGTCGCCGGTGGCCTTCGGGACCGGAAGCCAGTAGTGCTCGCGCTGGAAGGCGTACGTGGGCAGGTTCAGCAGGCAGCCGGTGTCCGGGGCGAGCCCGAGGGCCCGGTCCCAGTCGATCTCATGGCCCTGGACGTGCAGCAGGCCCAGGTTGCGCAGGAGTTGGGCGTGGGTTCCGTGGTCGCGGGCGAGGGAGCCGACGACGATGCCGCCCCGGTCGGCGCTGCCGTCGGTCAGCGGCATGGACAGCACGGGGTGGGCGGAGATCTCGACGAACACGGTGTGCCCGTCGTCCAGGAGCTTGTCCAGGGCGCGGTCGAAACGGACGGGCTCGCGCAGGTTGCGGCACCAGTAGCCGCCGTCCAGGCCGGTGCCGTCGGACACCTCGCCCGTGACCGTGGAGTAGAACGCCAGGTCCGCGCGCTGGGGGACGAGGTCCTTGAAGTGGGTGGCGAGGCCGGGGAGCAGGGGGTCCATCTGGGCGTTGTGGGAGGCGTAGTCCACATTGATCCTGCGGGCGTAGATGTCCCTGGCCTGGAGTTCGGCCACGATCCGTTCGACCGCGTCGGCCCGGCCGGAGATGATCGTCGACCCGGCGGTGTTCACCGCCGCCACCGACAGCGCGTCCCCGTAGGGGGTGAGGTACTCCTCGACCTGGGCGAGGGGGCGTTCGATGAGGGCCATGCCGCCCTGCCCGGCGCAGGCCAGCACGGCCCGCGAGCGCTGGGCGACGATCTGCGCGCCCTGTTCCAGGGTGAGAGCACCGCTCACCACCGCGGCCACCACCTCCCCCTGCGAATGCCCGACCACGGCGGCCGGCTCCACGCCCAGCGACCGCCACAGCGCGGACAGGGCCACCCCCATCGCGAACAGGGCGGGCTGGACCACGTCGACCCGGTCGAACGGCGGATGGTCGCCTTCCGCACCGGCCAGGACCTCCCGCACCGACCAGCCCGTGAACGGCAACAGCGCCGCATCGCAGGCGTCCACGGCTTCCGCGAACACCGCACTGGAGGACAGGAGTTCACGGCCCATGCCGATCCACTGCGAGCCCTGGCCGGGGTAGACGAAGACGACCTTCCCACGGCGCCCAGCCGTACCCGTCACCACCGCCTCGTGCGACCGGCCCCCGGCCAGCGCCTCCAGCGCCTCCACCAGCCCCGCCGCATCCGACGCCACCACACTCGCCCGCGACTCGAAGTGCGTACGATGCCGGGCGGCCGTCACCGCCACATCCGCCACCCGCACACCCTCACGCCCGGACAGGTCCGAAAGCCAGGAAGCCCAGCGCCCCGCCTGCTCCCGCAGCGCCGCCTCGTCACGACCCGACACCACCACCGGGAAGACACCCTCACCGACGGCACCGACCACCGGGTCCACCAACGGCGGTTCCTCCACGATGACGTGCGCGTTCGTCCCGCTCAGCCCGAACGACGACACCCCCGCACGCCGCACCCGGTTCTCGTCCCGCGCCCACGGACGCGCCTCCTGCAGCAGGGCGAGCCCGCTGCCCTCCCAGTCGATCAGAGGGCTGGGCTCCTCCGCGTGCAGGGTCCTGGGCAGCACACCGTGCTGGAGCGCCAGCACCATCTTCATCACACCGATGACACCGGCGGCGGCCTGCGCGTGCCCGATGTTCGACTTCGACGAGCCCAGCCACACCGGACGGCCCGCATCCCGCCCCGGACCGAACACCTCCCCCAGCGCGCCCGCCTCGATCGGATCACCCAACGAGGTGCCCGTCCCGTGCGCCTCGACCGCGTCGATATCGGCCGGCACGAGCCGGGCGGCGGCCAGCGCCTCCTGGATCACCCGCTGCTGGGACGGACCGTTCGGGGCGGTCAGCCCCTGGCTGCGCCCGTCCTGGTTCACCGCACTGCCCCGCAGCACCGCCAGCACCCGGTCACCCGCACGCTCGGCATCCGACAGCCGCTTCAGCACCAGCACGCCCGCACCCTCGGCCCAGACGGCACCGTCCGCAGCGGCCGAGAAGGACTTGCAACGTCCGTCCGCGGCCAGGCCGTTGAGGCGGGAGAACTCCACGAACGGGGTGGGGGTGGACATCACCGTGACGCCACCGGCCAGCGCGACATCGCATTCGCCCTGGCGGAGGGCGGAGGCGGCGAGGTGCATCGCCACGAGCGACGAGGAGCACGCCGTGTCGATGGTGATCGCCGGGCCCTGCAACCCCAGGGCGTATGCCACCCGGCCCGACACCACGCTGCTCGCGTTGCCGGTGCCGACGTACCCGTCGAGCTCCTCCAGTCCACGGCCCTGCTGGTTGCTGTAGTCGGAGCCCATCGTGCCGAGGTAGACGCCGGTACGGCTCTCGGCCAGGGCGTCGGGCCGGATACCGGCCCGCTCCAGCGCCTCCCACGACGCCTCCAGCACCAACCGCTGCTGCGGGTCCATCGACACCGCCTCGCGCGGCGAGATCCCGAAGAACCCGGCGTCGAACCGCTCGACACCGTCGATGAAGCCGCCTTCACGGATGCTGCTCTTGCCGAGGGCGTTCGGATCGGGGTCGTACACGTCCAGGGCGTCCCAGCGTTCCGGGAACGTCCCGATCGCATCGCGTCCACCCGCCAGGAGCTCCCAGAAGCCCTCCGGGGTGTCGATGCCGCCCGGCAGCCGGCACGCCATCGAGACCACCGCGATCGGTTCGTCGGCCGTCCGGTCGGTGTCCACCGGACGGGCGGCGGGGGCCGCGGCGGGAGCCAGTGACAGCCGGTCCAGCAGCAGTCCGGCCACCGCCACAGGAGTGGGGTAGTCGAAGGCGAGGGTGGGCGGCAGCTGAACGCCCGTGGCAGTGGACAGCCGACGACGGAGTTCGACCGCGATCATCGAGTCCATGCCCAGCTTCTGGAACACCTCCTGCTCGCCGACGCTCTCCGGCCGGGTGCCTCCCAGCACGACGGCGGCTTCCTGCCGCACGAGCTCCACGAGTGCCGCGCGCCGCTCCTGCTCCGGGAGCACGGCCAGCCGGTCGCGCAGCTGCGAGCCGGACCCCGGGACCGGGTTCGTGCGGTGCCGCCGGGTACGTACGAGGTCCCGCAGAAGTGCGTGGACCTCACCGCCGCGGTCCGCCTCGCGCTGGACCGCGGTGAGCACGAGCCGTACGGGCACCAGGTGGGCCCGGTTCCCGGCCAGGGCTTCGTCGAGTGCTCGCAGCCCCTGGCGTCCGGTCAGCGCGCCGATGCCCTGTCGGCGCATTCGGGCGATGTCCGCCCGGCCGAGCCGGGCGGTCATGCCGGCCCCGTTCTGCTCCCACATCCCCCACGACAGGCTGACGGCCGCCCGGCCCTCGTTCCTGAGACGTGCCGCCAGGGCATCGAGCCAGGAGTTCGCGGCGGCGTAGTTGCTCTGGCCGGGGCCGCCCAGGAGCCCGGACACCGACGAGAAGAGGACGAAGGCGGCCAGGTCCAGACCCTGCGTCAGCTCCGCCAGGTGTGTGGCACCCGCGACCTTGGACGCCATGACCCGGTGGAGGCGGTCCCGGTCCTGGTCGGCGAGCAGCGCGTCGTCGGTGACACCGGCCAGGTGGAACACTCCGGTCCACGGGTGCTCCGGGGCGACGTCCGACAGCAGTGCGGCCGTCTGGTCCCGGTCGGACACGTCGCACGGGACGACGCGGACGGTCTCGGCGCCGGCCCCGGTCAGCTCGCGCACCAGGTCGTCGGCTCCCGGCGTCTCCGGGCCGCGCCGGGAGGTCAGCACCAGGTGCCGCACGCCGTACGCGCGCACGAGGTGGTGGGCCACGAGGTGTCCGAGTTCTCCGACGCCCCCGGTGACGAGTACGGAACCTCGCGGATCGAACAGCGGCTCCCCGCCGTCCGTGGCATCGGCCGTGGTGTCGGCCGTGGCCGTGGCGGTCCCGGGAACGAGTCGTGGCGTCAGCACCTCGCCCCGGCGTACGGCGATCTCCGGCTCGTCGGTCGTGGCCAGCGCACGGGCGACCACGCCGGGGTCGGTGTCCTGGCCGCCGAGGTCGACGAGGCGTATCGACCGGTCCGGGTGCTCGGCGCGGACGGCGCGGACGAGTCCCCACACCGTGGCGTTCGCCAGTCCGTCCAGGCGGTCGTCGGCCGAGGCCACAACGCTGTCACGGGTGACCCAGACGAGCTCGGTGGAGTGCAGCCGCTCATCGGCGAGAAGGAGCTGGGCGGTGCTCAGCGCGCTCTGCGCCGACTCATGGGCGGCGGTGTACGACGCTTCGGGCGTTCCGTAGTCCGTCGCGTCCACGACGACAGTGCCGGGGGTGGCCCGGCCCTCGTCGAGGCGGGCCGTCAGCTCCTCGATGCCGGTGCAGCGGTCCACCGCCGCGCCGTCGACGAGGCCGTCGAGGGACGGGGCGAGGGTGCCCCGGCCGTCGTCCAGCACCCAGACCGGGCCGGTCGGGGCCGACTGGTCGGGGTGCCGGGGCGGTCGGAAGGCGAGTTCGTAGACGTGCTCCACCGGTTCGGCGGCGCCGATCTGTTCGGCCGTCGCCTCGCGCAGCCGCAGCGCGGCGACCTTCAGGAGGGGACGGCCCTCGGCGTCCGCCGCCCGCAGCGCGGCGGTGGAGGTCGTACGGTCGAGATCCACCCGCACCCGCAGGGTGGTGCTCGGCTCGGCCGAGCACTCGACACCGCTCCATGCGAAGGGCAGCAGGACGCCGCGGTCCCCGCCCCGGTCCTCCGGGCCCGTCCGCTCCCGCAGGGCCGCGAGGCCGTGCAGCGCCGCGTCCAGCAGGGCGGGGTGCACCCCGTACTCCCCCGCCTGCGTCTCGTCGGGCAGGCGCACCAGCGCGTAGACGGTGTCGTCCTTGCGCCACAGCTCGGTCAGTCCCCGGAAAGCCGGCCCGTATGCCAGTCCCAGCCCGTCGAACTGCTCGTAGTAGTCCTCCAGTTGTACGTTCTCGGCGCCCGGGACCGGCCACTGCCGCAGTTCCCCGGCGTCGTCGTGCGCCAAGTCGGTTCCGTGCTCCAGCAGTTCGCCCGAGGCATGCTGTCGCCACGCTCCGTCGACGGCTTCCTCCGAGCGGCTGTAGATCTCGACCGTGCGCCCGGCGTCCTCCCTCGCGGGACCGACCACGACCTGCAGACGGACCGTGTCGCGCAGGACGAGCGGTTCGAGCAGGGTCAGTTCGCCGACGCCGGCCGCTCCTGTCCGGTGCGCCGCCGCGAGGGCCAGTTCCAGCAGGCCGGTGCCCGGCACGAGCACGGTGCCGTGGACGACGTGGTCCTCGAGCCAGGGGTGCTCGGCCGGCGACAGCTTGCCGGCGAAGAGGTGGCCCTCCCCGTTGGCCAGCATCGCGGTGGCCCCCAGCCAGGGGTGCTCGGAGTGCTCCAGGCCCACGGCGGAGAGGTCGCCGGAGACGGGTGCCGGCTCCAGCCAGTAGTGCTCGCGCTGGAAGGGGTACGTGGGGGCGGGCAGCGGCGCGGCGCCGGGGTTCGGGGCGACCCGGTCCCAGGCGATGTCCTCTCCGTGGACGTGGAGGTTTCCGAGCGCCTGCGCGAGCGTGCGGACCTCGTCCACCGGTCGGCCGTCCCGGGTGTCCGCCCGCTGGGAGGCGACGAAGACGCCGTCCCGTTCCGAGCAGGCCGCACCCATCGCGGACAGCACCGCGGCCGGGCCGCACTCCAGGTAGCGGGTGACACCCGCCCGGTCGAGTTCGCGTACGACGTCCAGGAACCGGACCGCGTCGCGGGCCTGGCGCACCCAGTAGCGCGCCGACCGCACGCCCTCGCCCGGTGGCAGGCTCTCGTCGGCCCGCTCACCGGTCACCGACGAGACCAGGGGAATGGCCGGGGCGGCGAACCGGCAGCTCTCGGCCACCGCCTCGTACTCGGCGAGCATCGCGTCCATGTGCGGCGAGTGGAACGCGTGCGACACCTCCAGCCGCCGCGTACGCCTGCCCTGCTCGGCGAAGCGGCCCTCCACCGCCGCCACCGCGGCCTCGTCACCGCTGACCACCGTCTGGGCGGGGCCGTTCAGGCCGGCGATCGAGATCCGGCCCTCGATGCCCTTGAGCACCTCGGTCACCTCGGACTCGGACGCCTCCACCGATGCCATCGCGCCGCCGCGCCCGCACGCCTGCATCAGCCGGCCACGCGCCGCCACCAGCCGTGCGGCGTAGGGGAGTTCCAGTACTCCTGCCACATGAGCGGCCGCCAGTTCACCGATCGAGTGACCGGCCACCGCGGCGGGCTGGATCCCCCAGTCCTGCCACTGCCGGAACAGGGCCACCTCGAACGCGAACAGGGCGGGCTGGGTGAACTCCGTCTCGTGCACGAGTGCCGCGTCCGCGCTGTCCTCGTCGGCGAAGAGCACCTCGGTCAGGGGGCGGGTCAGGTGCGGGTCGAGGGCCGCGCACACCTCGTCGAACGCTTCCCTGAAGGCGGGCAGGGCGGTGTGGAGCGCGCGTCCCATTCCTGCCCGCTGGCTGCCCTGGCCGGTGAAGAGCACCGCCGACTCGCCCGACCCGGCCACCCCTTCGGTGACCGCCGGATGCGCCCGTCCCTCGGCAAGGGCGGTCAGCGCCGCCACGAGTTCCGCGGTGTCGGCGGCGACCGCGCTCGCCCGGTGCTTGAAGTGGGTGCGGTGGGCTCCGGCGGTACGCACCACCTCGGCAAGGCCGATGTCGTCACGGCTCGACAGGTCCGACAGCCAGGACGCCCAGCGCCCGGCCTGCTCCCGCAGCGCCGCCTCGTCACGCCCCGACACCACCACGGGGAACGGCCCGTCGGGCGCCTCTGCCGGTTCCGTCGCCCCGGCGACCGGCTCCGCCGACGGCGGTTCCTCCACGATGACGTGCGCGTTCGTCCCGCTCAGCCCGAACGACGACACCCCCGCACGACGCACCCGCCCCTCGTCCCGCGCCCACGGACGCGCCTCCTGCAGCAGGGCGAGCCCGCTGCCCTCCCACTCGATCAGAGGGCTGGGCTCCTCCGCGTGCAGCGTCCTGGGCAGCACACCGTGCTGCAACGCCAGCACCATCTTCATCACACCGATCACACCGGCGGCGGCCTGCGCATGCCCGATGTTCGACTTCGACGAGCCCAGCCACACCGGCCGGCCCGCATCCCGCCCCGGACCGAACACCTCCCCCAGCGCACCCGCCTCGATCGGGTCACCCAACGACGTACCCGTCCCGTGCGCCTCGACCGCATCGATATCGGCCGGCACGAGCCGGGCGGCGGCCAGCGCCTCCTGGATCACCCGCTGCTGCGACGGACCGTTCGGAGCCGTCAGCCCCTGGCTCCGCCCGTCCTGGTTCACCGCACTGCCCCGCAGCACCGCCAGCACCCGGTCACCCGCACGCTCGGCATCCGACAGCCGCTTCAGCAGCAGCACACCGACACCCTCCGACCAGCCCGCACCGTCCGCACCCGCGGCGAACGACTTGCACCGCCCGTCGGGCGCCATGGCCTTCAGCCGCGAGAACTCCACGAAGAGGGAAGGAGTGCTCATGACCGTCACGCCGCCCACGAGAGCGAGTTCGCATTCGCCCTGGCGGAGGGCGGAGGCGGCAAGGTGCATCGCCACGAGCGAGGAGGAGCACGCCGTGTCGATGGTCATCGCCGGACCCTGCAACCCCAACGCGTACGACACCCGGCCCGACAGAACACTCGACGCCCTGCCCGTACCCACATACCCGTCCAGGGCCTGCAGATCATGCGCCCGATGATCCCCGTAATCGGAATTCATCGTGCCCAGATACACACCCGTCCGACTCCCCGCCAACGACTCCGGACGCACCCCCGCCCGCTCCAGAACCTCCCACGACGCCTCCAGCACCAACCGCTGCTGCGGATCCATCGACACCGCCTCACGCGGCGAAATACCGAAGAACCCCGCGTCAAAACCCTCCACATGCCCATCCGCCAGAAAACCCCCCTCACACCCATAACTCTTCCCCTCCACCCCAGGATCGGGATCGAACAGATCCAGACCCCGCCACCGCCCCGGAAACCCCCCGACCGCATCCCCACCCCCCGACAACAACTCCCAAAAACCCTCCGGCGAATCAATCCCACCCGGCAACCGGCACGCCATCGACACCACCGCAACCGGCTCGGTGCGGGCGGCCCGTTCCGAGTCGAGCTCCTTCTCCGCCTTGAGCAACGCAGTCGTGGCACGCCTCAGATAGGACTCGAGCTTCTCGACGTCGGACGCGCTCATGAACTGACTCCAAACTTCTCGTCAAGGAACTGCAGAAGGTCTTCGGTGTTGTCGGCTTCCAGCTCGACCGTCGTGTCCGGGACGACGACGGTCCTCGCAAGCCCGTCCTTGAGGTCGAGGAAGGCCGATGCCAGGCCCTCCGTCTCCAGTTGCCCGGGCGTCGCCGCCCGCAGCAGTTCCACCAGGCCGTCGATCTGTGCCGCCGTCAGGGCGCCCGCGGCTCCTCTGCGGGCGGGAGCCCTGCCCGGGGCCTCGGGTGGGGCGAGCCGTTCCAGCAGGAACGTGGCCACGGCATCGGGTGTCGGATGGTCGAAGGCGATCGTGGCGGGCAGGGCGATCCCCGTCTCGGCCGACAGGCGGCGGCGCAGCTCGACCGCCATCAGGGAGTCGAGTCCGACCTCCTTGAAGACCTGCTGGGCGCCCACGCCCTCCGAGTCCGGCAGGCCGAGCACCACGGCGGCCTCGCGTTGCACCGTCCGGAGCACCGTGCGCCGGCGTTCCTTGTCGGACAGCTGGACCAGCCTGTCCTTGAGGGCCGCCGCCGGTGCTCCCGGGTCCTGGGCGCGGCGGAGCCGGCTGCGGAGCATGCCTCGCAGCAGCACGGGGACGTCCTGCCCCTTGTCGTTGCCCCGCTGCAGTGCTTCCAGTTCCAGCCTGACCGCCACGAGGTGCGGTTCCGGGCGGGACAGCGCGGCGTCCAGCAGCCGCAGGGCCTGCTCCGAGGTGAGGGCGGAGATGCCCTGGCGTCGCATCCGGGCCAGGTCCGCCTGCCCCAGGTTGTCGGTCGGCCCGTTGCCCGCGGCCTCCCACAGTCCCCAGGAGATGCTGGTGGCGGGCAGTCCCTCGGCACGGCGGTGCGCGGCCAGGGCGTCCAGGAAGGTGTTCGCGGCGGCGTACGTGGACTGGCCGGCGCCACCGAACACCCCGGCCACCGAGGAGAAGAGCACGAACGCGGACAGGTCCAACTCCCGGGTGAGTCGGTGCAGATGGACGGCGCCGGCCACCTTCGGGCCCAGCACCTTCCACAGGCGCTCCGGGTCCTGCGCCGTCAGCAGCCCGTCGTCCAGAGCGGCCGCCAGATGCACCACGCCCGTCCAGGGGTGTGCGTCCGGCACCGCGGCCAGGAGCCGCGCGAGCTGTTCCCGGTCCGTCACGTCGCAGGACTCGATCCGGACGGTCGTGGCGCCGGCCGCCTCCAGTTCGTTCACGAGGTCGGACGCGCCGGGGGCCTGCGGGCCGCGCCGCGAGGTGAGGACCAGATGGCGCACCCCGTGCTCGCGGACGAGACGGGCGGCGACCTGGCGGCCCAGTTCCCCGGTGCCTCCGGTGATCAGGACAGTGCCCCGGGGGTCCAGGCGGCGGAGTGCTCCGTCGTTGCCGGCCGTGTCCCGGACCCGGACCAGGTGGGCGGCGAGGATCTCCTCGCCGCGGACCACGAGTTCCGGCTCGTCGGTCACCGCCAGTGCCCGTTCCAGGGCCGGTGTGTACGCATCGGTGTCGATGAGGCGGACCGTCCGCTCGGCGAACTCCGTACGTGCCGAGCGCACCAGGCCCCACAGTCCGGACCGGGTCAGGTCCCGGACGTCGTCCCCGGCATCTCCGGCGTCCCCGGCGTTCCCGGTGTCTCCCGTGTCCACGGCTCCGCGGGTCACCCACACCAGTTCGACAGCGGCCGTCCGGTCGTCGGTGAGCAGCCGCCGCAGGGTCGCCAGGGCTTCGGCCGTCAGCCTTCGGACAGTCTCGATGCCGTCGTCGTCCCTGTCCTCCGACGCGCCTCGCGCACCAACGGAGTCCGGGTCCGGGTCCGCCGTCGCGTCGACAACCAGTCGAACGGGCGTCTCCCACCCGTCTCCGAGACCGGCAAGGAAAGCATCCACATCAGCCACATGTTCCGTCCCCAATGCATTCGAAAGAACACCGTCACCACCCAGGACCAAGGTCCGTACGGCCGCCGAGGGGGCCGTGGGGCGCACCGGCCGGAATCCGACCCGGTACAGGTGCTGCACGGGCCGTCCCGACCGGATCTGTTCCGCGCTCGCCTCGCGCAGCCGCAGGGTTCCCGCGGCGGCCACGGGCCTGCCCTGCGCGTCCGCCACCCACAGCCGTGCGCTGGACCGCGCGGTGTCCAGGTCGACCCGGACGCGGAGGGTCGAGCTGCCCCCGGCGTGGAGTTCCACGTCCTCCCACTCGAAGGGCAGCAGCACCCGGCGGTCGGCCTCGTCGAGGTCCCGGACCGCCTGGAGCGTGTGGAGTGCCGCGTCCAGGAGGGCCGGGTGCACCCCGTAGTCCTGTCCCTGCACTCCTTCGGGCAACCGGACCAGGCCATAGGCCGTGTCGCCGTCGCGCCACAGCTCGGTCAGCCCCCGGAACGCCGGGCCGTACCCGACTCCCTGGGCGGCGAGCCGTTCGTAGAACCCTTCCAGGGAGACCGGTTCCGCGCCGGCCACCGGCCAGGACCGCAGGTCGTCGAAGCCTTCGTCACCGGTGTCCGCGCCGCCGTCGAGCAGTCTGCCCGTGGCGTGGCACGTCCAGTGCTCCGGTTCCGACTCGGGCCGTCCGTAGACGGCGATGGACCGCTCGCCGTTCAGGTCTGCCGCGCCGACCGTCACCTGGATGTGCACTCCGTCGCCGTCGAGGATCAACGGTTCGGACAGGGTGAGTTCGCCGACCCGTCCCGCGCCGCTCTCCCGCGCGGCCACGAGCGCCAGTTCCAGCAGCCCGGTGCCGGGGGCCAGAACGGTGCCGAAGGCGGCGTGGTCGAGCAGCCACGGGTGGGTGGCCGTCGACAGGCGACCGGTGAGCAGGTGCCCTTCGCCGTTGGCCATCGCGGTGACGGCCCCCAGCCAGGGGTGCCGGGCCGGGGCGAGCCCCATCGAGTTCGCGTCGCCGACGGGATGGGTGATCTCCGTCCAGTAGCGCTCGCGCTGGAAGGCGTACGTGGGGAGGGGGACGAGGGTGCCGGTGGGTGCGCCCAGGGCCCGGTCCCAGTCGATCTCCCGGCCCTGGACGTGCAGCAGGGCGAGCGTTCCGAGCAGTTCGCCGAGGCCGCCCCGCCCTCGCTGGAGGCTCGGCACCACGAGGCCGTCCGTCTCGCCGAGCCCGTTCGTCAGCGGCATGACCAGCACGGGGTTCGGGCTGACTTCGACGAAGACGTCGTGCCCGTCCTCGATCAGCTTCGCCTGGGCCAGGTCGAGGCGGACCGGCTCGCGCAGGTTGCGGCACCAGTAGTCCGCGTCCAGTTCACGGCCATCGACGAGGTCTCCGGTGACCGTCGAGTAGAACGGTACGTCGGTCTGCCGGGGGCGCAGTACGGCGAACCCGGCCCGCAGTCCGGGCAGGAGCGGGTCCATGTGGGCGCTGTGCGACGCGCAGGCCGCGTTGAGCTTTCCGCACGCGACGTCCGCGTCGTCGAGCTCGATCAGTACGTCCTCGACCGCGTCGGCGTCGCCGGAGATCACGGTCCACCGGTCGGTGTTGACCGCCGCGATCGACAGGGCGTCCCCGTACGGTGCGATGTGTTCGCGCACCTGGGCGAGGGGCAGTTCGATCACGGCCATCTCGCCACCGCCGCCGTCGGACTGGAGCACCCGGCTGCGGAGCGCCACGATGCGGGCTCCCTCGTCGACGGTGAGTGCGCCGGCGACGACGGCCGCGGCCACTTCTCCCTGACTGTGGCCGACCACGGCGGAGGGTTCGAGTCCCAGCTCCCGCCAGGCCGCGGCCAGGCCCACGTACATGGCGAACAGCACGGGCTGGACGACGTCCAGCCGCTCGAACGGCAGGCTTCCCCGGTCCTCATCGCCGCGCAGCCGGTCGAGCACCGACCAGCCGGTGTGGGGTCGCAGTGCCGCGTCACACGCGTTCACCGCTTCGCGGAAGGCGGGGCTCTGGTCCAGCAGGTCCCGCCCCATGCCCTCCCAGTCGGTGCCCTGTCCCGGGAAGACGAACACGGTCCTGGTCCGCTCGACGGCCCGGCCCTGCACGAGGCCGGGGTCCGGGGTGCCGTCGGCGAGGGCCCGGAGTGCTTCCACGGCCCGATCGAGGGTCGGGACGGTGACGGCGGCGCGGGAGGCGAAGTGCGTACGGTGCCGGGCGGCCGTCACCGCCACGTCCGCGAGCCGCACCTCCTCACGCCCGGACAGCCAGGACGCCCAGCGACCGGCCTGCTCCCGCAGCGCCGCCTCGTCACGCCCCGACACCACCACGGGGAACGGCCCGTCGGGCGCCTCTGCCGGTTCCGTCGCCCCGGCGACCGGTTCCGCCGACGGCGGTTCCTCCACGATGACGTGCGCGTTCGTCCCGCTCAGCCCGAACGACGACACCCCCGCACGCCGCACCCGCCCCTCGTCCCGCGCCCACGGACGCGCCTCCTGCAACAGCTCAAGCCCACTGCCCTCCCAGTCGATCAGAGGGCTGGGCTCCTCCGCGTGCAGGGTCCTGGGCAGCACACCGTGCTGGAGCGCCAGCACCATCTTCATCACACCGATCACACCGGCGGCGGCCTGCGCGTGCCCGATGTTCGACTTCGACGAGCCCAGCCACACCGGACGGCCGGCATCGCGTCCGGGACCGAACACCTCGGCCAGCGCGCCCGCCTCGATCGGGTCACCCAACGACGTGCCCGTCCCGTGCGCCTCGACCGCGTCGATGTCGGCCGGAGCGAGCCGGGCGGCGGCCAACGCATCCTGGATCACCCGCTGCTGCGACGGACCGTTCGGAGCCGTCAGCCCCTGGCTGCGCCCGTCCTGGTTCACCGCGCTGCCCCGCAGCACCGCCAGCACCCGGTCGCCGTCACGTTCGGCATCCGACAGCCGCTTCAGCAGCAGCACACCGACACCCTCCGACCAGCCCGCACCGTCCGCACCCGCGGCGAACGACTTGCACCGCCCGTCGGGCGCCATGGCCTTCAGCCGCGAGAACTCCACGAAGGTCGCCGGTGTCGACATCACGGTGACACCACCGACCAGAGCCGCTTCGCATTCGCCCTGGCGGAGGGCGGAGGCGGCCAGGTGCATCGCGACGAGCGAGGAGGAGCACGCCGTGTCGATGGTCATCGCCGGACCCTGCAACCCCAACGCGTACGACACCCGGCCCGACAGAACACTCGACGCCCTGCCCGTGCCCACATACCCGTCCAGGGCCTGCAGATCATGCGCCCGATGATCCCCGTAATCGGAATTCATCGTGCCCAGATACACACCCGTCCGACTCCCCGCCAACGACTCCGGACGCACCCCCGCCCGCTCCAGAACCTCCCACGACGCCTCCAGCACCAACCGCTGCTGCGGATCCATCGACACCGCCTCACGCGGCGAAATACCGAAGAACCCCGCGTCAAAACCCTCCACATGCCCATCCGCCAGAAAACCCCCCTCACACCCATAACTCTTCCCCTCCACCCCAGGATCGGGATCGAACAGATCCAGACCCCGCCACCGCCCCGGAAACCCCCCGACCGCATCCCCACCCCCCGACAACAACTCCCAAAAACCCTCCGGCGAATCAATCCCACCCGGCAACCGGCACGCCATCGACACCACCGCAACCGGCTCATCGGAGCCGTGGTTCCGGGGCTCGTCCCGGCCCGCGCCTCCGGCTCGGCCGGCGGTCCCAGTTCCCGTCCCCGTCTCTGTGGCGGAGTCCAACGCCAGCCGCTTCAGCAGCAGTTCGGCGATGGCCACCGGAGTGGGGTGGTCGAAGGCGAGGGTGGACAGAAGGGTGAGGCCCGTCCTGGCGGAGAGGCGGCGGCGCAGTTCGACCGCCATGAGCGAGTCGAAGCCGAGGACCTTGAAGACCTGTTCCTTGCCGACCGCGCCCGGACCGGACATGCCCAGGATCGTCGCGGCCTCGGTGCGCACCAGGTCCGTGAGCTGGGCCAACCGGTCGGCCGGCGGGAGTACGAGCAGTTGACCCCGCAGATCCGAAGGGGCCGCCTCCGCACGACCGGCCCGGCGCCGCGGCGCGCGCAGCAAGGAGCGCAGCGCGGCCGGCACGGCCGACTCCCCTTCACCGTCCAACGCCTTCTGGAGTCCCGCGAGTTCGAGCTTGACCGGGACGCAGTGGGGGTGGGCGGTGGTGAGGGCGGTGTCGAGGGACGCGAGTGCCTGGGCGGGGGTGAGGGCCCCGATGCCCTGGCGGCGGAGTCGGGCGAGTTCGGCCTGCCCCAGGCTCGCGGTGAGGCCGGTGCCCGCCTGCTGCCACAGGCCCCAGGAAAGACTGGTGGCGGGCAGCCCGTCGGCACGGCGGTGCGCGGCCAGGGCGTCCAGGAAGGCGTTGGCCGCGGCGTAGTTGGACTGGCCGGCACCGCCCAGGACTCCGGCGGCGGAGGAGAACAGCACGAACGCCGCGAGATCGAGGCCGAGTTCCTCGGAGAGGTCGTGCAGGTACCGGGCGCCATCGGCCTTGGGAGCCCACACGGGGGTGAGACGTTCCGGGGTCTGGGCGGTGAGCAGTCCGTCGTCCAGGACCGCGGCGAGGTGGAAGATCCCGGTCCAGGGGCGGGCGCCGGTGGCGGTGAGCAGGGTGCGGACCTGGTCGCGGTCGGCGATGTCACAGGCCCGGATGTCGATGTTCTGGGCCCCGGCATCGGTCAGGGCCTCGATCAGGTCCTGGGCGCCGGGGGCGTCGGGGCCGCTCCGGGAGGTGAGGACCAGGTGGCGCACGCCGTGGGTGCGGACGAGGTGGGTGGCCAGGGCGGTGCCCAGTTCACCGATGCCGCCGGTGATCAGGACCCGGCCGCCGGGGGCGAATTCGGGCATGCGGTCGCCGCCGACGACGCGGGTCAGCCGTGCTGCCCGGAACTCTCCGCCGCGTACCGCGATCTCCGGTTCACCGGCGACGAACGGTGCGTCGGCGGCTTCCCCGGTGTCGAGATCGACCAGGTGAACGGCGCGTTCGGGGTGTTCGGAGCGGGCGGTGCGCAGCAGGCCCCACAGCGGTGCGTGGGCCAGGTCGGCGACGCCGTCGCCGGTGTCCACGGCGTTCCGGGTGACCCACACGAACTCGGCGTGTTTCAGGCGTGGTTCGCCCAGCAGCCGCTGGGCCAGGGACAAAGCGTCTGCCGTCGCCGCCCTCGGGTCGTCGACCGCCGCGGTGGCGTCCACCACCACGCGCTCCGGCGCTCCCTCGCCCGTGTCCATGCGTACCGACAGCTTGTCGAACCCGTCGGGGTCCGCCAGCTCCAGGACGTGGGCGGTGTCGGTCGGCCGGGCGATGAGTCCGGGCAGGGCCCGGAAGTCCATCCGGTAGAGGTGCTCGGCGGAGGACCCGGCGGTACGGATCTGCTCCACGTCGGCCTCACGCAGGTGCAGGTCCGTCCGGACGACAGGCTGTCCGGCGGGGTCGGCCGCCAGGAGCCCGAGGGTGTTCTCCCCGTCCAGGTCGATCCGGACGCGCAACTCAGTGCTGCCCGCGGCGTACAGTTCCGCGCCGGCCCATTCGAAGGGAAGCGGTACGTGTCCCTCGGCTCCCGTGCCTCCCTGCACCGCCACCATCGCGTGCAGGGCGGCGTCCAGAAGGGCGGGGTGAATGCCGAAGGCGTCGGCGTCGAGGCCGTCGGGGAGGCGGACGGTCCCGTACGCGGTGCTCCCCTTGCGCCACAGTCCGGTCAGGCCCTGGAAGGCGGGGCCGTACTCCAGTCCGCGCGCCCGGAACGCGTCGTAGAACCCGTCGAGGTCGACCGGCTCGGCGCCGGGGACGGGCCAGTGGGCCAGTTCGTCGAAACCGGTGGTCGCGGACTCCGCCGCGACGTCGCTCAGTTCGCCGCTCGCGTGGTGCCGCCAGGGCGCGTCGTCGGAGGCGTCCTCGGAGCGGCTGTACAGGGCGATCGTCCGACGGCTGCCGCCGGACGGGCCTGCCACCACGGCCTGGATGCGGACGCCCGCCTCCTGCGTGATGACGAGGGGTTCGAGGAGGGTCAGTTCGCCGACTCCGGCCGCGCCGACGTGGTGCGCGACGGTGAGGGCCATGTCGAGGAGACCGGTGCCGGGGACCAGGACGGTTCCGAGGACCGCATGGTCCTTCAGCCACGGCTGGTCGGCGAGCGAGAGTCGCCCCGTGAACAGGCTCCCCTCGTCGTCCGCCGTCACCGTGACGGCACCCAGCCACGGATGCCCGGCCCGGTCCAGGCCGACGGCCCGGATGTCACCGGTGGACTCCTCGGTCCGGAGCCAGTAGTGCTCGCGCTGGAAGGCGTACGTGGGGAGGTTCAGCAGGCAGCCGGTGTCCGGGGCGAGCCCGAGGGCCCGGTCCCAGTCGATCTCATGGCCCTGGACGTGCAGCAGGCCCAGGTTGCGCAGGAGTTGGGCGTGGGTTCCGTGGTCGCGGGCGAGGGAGCCGACGACGATCCCGCCCCGGTCCGCGCTGCCGTCGGTCAGCGGCATGGACAGCACGGGGTGGGCGGAGATCTCGACGAACACGGTGTGCCCGTCGTCCAGGAGCCGGTCCAGGGCGCGGTCGAAACGGACGGGCTCGCGCAGGTTGCGGCACCAGTAGCCGCCGTCCAGGCCGGTGCCGTCGGACACCTCGCCCGTGACCGTGGAGTAGAACGCCAGGTCCGCGCGCTGGGGGACGAGGTCCTTGAAGTGGGTGGCGAGGCCGGGCAGGAGCGGGTCCATCTGGGCGTTGTGGGAGGCGTAGTCCACATTGATCCTGCGGGCGTAGACCTCCTTCTCCTGGAGTTCGGCCACGATCCGTTCGACCGCGTCCGCCCGGCCGGAGATGATCGTCGACCCGGCGGTGTTCACCGCCGCCACCGACAGCGCGTCCCCGTAGGGGGTGAGGTACTCCTCGACCTGGGCGAGGGGGCGTTCGATGAGGGCCATGCCGCCCTGCCCGGCGCAGGCCAGCACGGCCCGCGAGCGCTGGGCGACGATCTGCGCCCCCTGCTCCAGGGTGAGAGCACCGCTCACCACCGCCGCCACCACCTCACCCTGCGAATGGCCGACCACGGCGGTCGGCTCCACGCCCAGGGACCGCCACAGCGCGGACAGGGCCACCCCCATCGCGAACAGGGCGGGCTGGACCACGTCGACCCGGTCGAACGGCGGATGCTCACCCTCCTCACCGGCCAGGACCTCACGCACCGACCAGCCCGTGAACGGCCGCAACGCGACATCGCAGGCGTCCACGGCTTCCGCGAACACCGCACTGGAGGACAGGAGTTCACGGCCCATGCCGATCCACTGCGAGCCCTGGCCGGGGTAGACGAAGACGACCTTCCCGCGACGCTCCGCCGAACCCGTCACCACCGCGTCGTGCGAACGGCCCCCGGCCAACGCCTCCAGCGCCTCCACCAGCCCCGCCGCATCCGACGCCACCACACTCGCCCGCGACTCGAAGTGCGTACGATGCCGGGCAGCCGTCACCGCCACATCCGCCACCCGCACACCCTCACGCCCGGACAGGTCCGAAAGCCAGGACGCCCAGCGCCCCGCCTGCTCCCGCAGCGCCGCCTCATCACGACCCGACACCACCACCGGCACCGGACCGCCGGAAACCCCCACCGGCTCCGGCGTCCCGACGACCGGCGCCTCCTCCACGATCACGTGCGCGTTCGTCCCGCTCAGCCCGAACGACGACACCCCCGCACGCCGCACCCGCCCCTCGTCCCGCGCCCACGGACGCGCCTCCTGCAACAGGGCGAGCCCACTGCCCTCCCACTCGATCAGAGGGCTGGGCTCCTCCGCGTGCAGGGTCCTGGGCAGCACACCGTGCTGCAACGCCAGCACCATCTTCATCACACCGATCACACCGGCGGCGGCCTGCGCGTGCCCGATGTTCGACTTCGACGAACCCAGCCACACCGGCCGGCCCGCATCCCGCCCCGGACCGAACACCTCCCCCAGCGCACCCGCCTCGATCGGGTCACCCAACGACGTACCCGTACCGTGCGCCTCGACCGCATCGATATCAGCCGGCACGAGCCGGGCGGCGGCCAGCGCATCCTGGATCACCCGCTGCTGCGACGGACCGTTCGGAGCCGTCAGCCCCTGGCTCCGCCCGTCCTGGTTCACCGCGCTGCCCCGCAGCACCGCCAGCACCCGGTCACCCGCACGCTCCGCGACCGACAGCCGCTTCAGCAGCAGCACACCGACACCCTCGGCCCAGCCCGCACCGTCCGCAGCGGCCGAGAAGGACTTGCAACGCCCGTCCGCGGCCATCCCCTTCAGCCGGGAGAACTCCACGAACAGCGACGGGGCGCTCATGACCGTTACCCCACCGGCCAGGGCCAGTTCGCACTCGCCCTGCCGCAGGGCCTGCACCGCGAGGTGCACCGACACCAACGACGAGGAACACGCGGTGTCCACCGTGATCGCCGGGCCCTGGAGACCGAGGGAGTACGCCACCCGGCCCGAGACCACGCTCGAGGCCTTGCCCGTGCTGACGTACCCGTCGAGCGCGTCCAGGTCGCGGCCCAGATCGCCGTAGTCGGAACTCATCGTGCCGAGGTAGACGCCGGTACGGCTCTCGGCCAGGGCGTCGGGCCGGATGCCGGCCCGCTCCAGCGCCTCCCACGACGCCTCCAGCACCAACCGCTGCTGCGGGTCCATCGACACCGCCTCGCGCGGCGAGATCCCGAAGAACGAGGCGTCGAAATCCTCGACACCATCGATGAACCCGCCCTCGCGGGCGTAGCTCTTGCCGACCGACTCCGGGTCCGGGTCGAAGAGGTCGAGCCCTCGCCAGCGTTCCGGCAGGCCGCCCACCGCGTCCCCGCCGGAGGCCAGCAGTTCCCAGAACGCCTCCGGCGTATCGATACCGCCCGGCAGTCGGCACGCCATCGACACCACCGCGATCGGCTCATGCTGCCGAGCCTGCTTCGCCTCCAGATCCGCGGCACGCTTCTGCAGCGCACGGATCGCAGGCAGTGCGGCTTCCATCCGATCCTGGTTTGAGATCGACACCATCGAGCCCTTCTCTACGGCCACCGCGAACAACAGCGTCCCGGAGCGACAAATCAGGGACCTGCCCACCCAATCCGTCGCCACTTGAGCCGCAGTTGACGGTGCCTGGATGCCCCGGCGCGTACGGCGACCGCGTTCGCGTCACCGGACCGGTACGCCGACGGGGCCAGGTCCGTCAGGCACAGCAGCGGCAGGAACCGGCCCATCCGCCCCGCCGGAACAGCTTCCGGGTCCACTGCTCCATGGCATCGTCGAACCAGTCGTACGGGAACGCCCGAGGGCCCCGGCGATCGGACGATCGCCGGGGCCTTCGGGGCTTGCGCGGGGCCGACGGGTTGTCGGGCTCCGCTCGTCCGCTCAGTCGAGGTCGAGGTCGAGGCCCGAGGCCTCCAGCAGTGCGTTCAGTTCGGCGTTGATGTCGTCCACCGAACGCTCCTCCTCGGCCGGTGCGACCGGCGGTGCGGCGACCGCCGCGGTGCCGGGGCTCTCCTGCCGGGCCAGTTCGACGAGTTGTTCCAGCAGTCCGCTGCGGTGGATCCGGTCGGCGGAGAGCTGTCCGAGGGCCCAGCCGAGTACGGACTCGGGGTCCTCGTCCCCGGACGCGCCGTTCCCGGGCGCGCCAGTCGCGGGGGCCTCCGGGGGCAGGTCCAGCCGGCCGAGTATCAGCCGTGCGATGTGGTCGGGGGTCGGATGGTCGAAGGCGAGCGTCGCGGGCAGGGAGATGCCGCTCTCGGCCGACAGGCGGCGGCGCAGCTCGACCGCCATCAGGGAGTCGAGCCCCAGGTCCTTGAGGACCTGCTGCGGCGAGAGCGAACCGCCCCCGCTCACGCCGAGCACGGTGGCGACCTCGCGCAGCACCATTTCCGTGACGAGGTCCTGGCGCCGGTCCCCGGGCGCGGCCAGCAGTCGTTCGCGCAGGCCGGTCGGGCTCGTCGCCGGGTCGGCGGAGGGCGCCCGGCGCAGTCGCCGCCGTACCAGTGCACGGAACAGGGCGGGGACGTCCTGGCCCTGCTCCGCCGCCCGCCGCACCGCCCGCAGGTCGAGCTTCACGGGGACGAAGTTGTCGGCGGGGCGGGCGAGCACCGCGTCGAGGAGGGCCAGGCCCTGCTCGAAGGGGAGCGGGGCGATGCCCTGGCGGCGCATGCGTTCCAGTTCCACCGCGCCCAGGTGCGAGGTCATGCCCACGCCCGCCTGGTGCCACAGCCCCCATGCGAGGGAGGTGGCCGGGCGGCCCTCCGCCCGTCGCCGGGCGGCGAAGGCGTCGAGGTAGGTGTTGGCCGCGCCGTAGATGCTCTGGCCCGCCGTGCCGACGGTGCCGGCCGCGGAGGAGAAGAGGACGAAGGCGGCGAGGTCGAGGTCCCGGGTGAGTTCGTCCAGGTAGAGGGCGCCCTTCACCTTCGGGGCCATCACGCGGGAGAGTCTCTCCGCGTCCTGGCCGAGAAGGACGCCGTCGTCCAGAATTCCCGCGAGGTGCAGGACGGCCGTCCAAGGCCGGCCCTCCTCAGCAAGACCGAGCACCTGCGCCACGTCATCTCGCCGAGCGACATCACAGGCCACCACACGTACGCATCGCGCACCTTCCTCTTCGAGTTCGTGGACGAGTTCCGCGGCTCCGGGGGCCTCGGCACCGCGCCGCGAGGTCAGCACCAGGTGGCGGACGCCGTGGTGGCGTACGAGGTGCCGGGCGGTCTCGCGGCCGAGTTCGCCGGTGCCACCGGTGATCAGCACCGTGCCTTCGGGGTCGAGCGGTCGTGCGGTGACCCCGCTGGCCATGAGGGCCCCGTCGGCCGTGGCGGCCGTGGGGGCTTCGCGCACCAGGCGGGCAGCGAGCACCTCGCCCTCGCGGACCGCGAGTTCGGGTTCGCCGGTGACGGCGAGGGCGCGGGCGAGCGCGTCCCGGTCCGCGTCGTCGGGGCCGAGGTCGATCAGGCGGAGGCCGCGCTCGGGGTGTTCGGCGCGGGCGGACCGGATGAGCCCCCACAGCGGTGCGTACGGCAGCCCGCCGAGCCGGTCGCCCGGAGCCGCGGCGACACTGCCACGGGTGACCCAGACGAGTTCGGTCGAGTCGAGCCGGTCGTCGGAGAGCAGTTCCTGGAGCTGTGCGAGGACGTACTCGGTCGCCTTGTAGGCGGCCTCGGGCTCGCTGTAGAAGGGCGGCCGACCGGTCGTGTCGACGACGACACGGGCGGGTGCCTGCGGGCCGGAGTCGAGCAGGGCGGTCAGCTCGTCGATGTCGGACAGGGTCCGTACGCCGATCAGGGCGGCGAGTTCGCCGGTGCCGGTCAGTACGGCGTCGGCGACCGCGCCCTGCGGGGCGGGGGCCCTCACCGGCTGGAACTCCAGGCGGTGGAGGCCGTCGGCGCCGGTGTTGCGCGCGGCCCGGAGCTGTTCGGCGGTGGCCCGCCGGAGGTGGAGCCCACCGATCCGTACGACGGGTTCACCCGTGGCGTCGGCGGCCCGGACCCGGATCTCCTGGCCGGCCTCGGAGGCTTCGACGTCGATGCGGACGCGCAGCTCGGCGCTGCCCGCCGCGTACAGCTCGACGTCGCTCCACTCGAAGGGCAGCAGCGCCCCTTCCGGCTCCTCCGCGCCCCGGGCGGGGATCACCCCCTTCATGATGTGCAGGGCCGTGTCGAGGAGCGCGGGGTGCAGGTGGTACTCGGCCCCGGCCGCGGCCCCGGTGGGCGCGGCGGCGGCCCCGGTGGACCCCGCCGTCCCGGGCAGGCGGACGATTCCGTACGCGGTGTCGCCCTTGCGCCACAGCTCGGTCAGGCCCCGGAAGGCGGGGCCGTAGTCGATGCCCTGGGCGCCGAACCGGTCGTAGAACCCGTCGAGGTCGACCCGCTCGGCCCCGGCCACCGGCCAGTGGCGCAGCTCCGCGAAGTCGTCCGGGGCCGGGTCGGCCGACTCCTCGCGCAGTTCGCCGCTCGCGTGGCGGGTCCAGTCGTCCTGCGTGTCGTCGGGGCGGCTGTGGATCGTGAGGTGTCGACGGCCGTTCGCGCCGGGTGCGCCGACCGTGATCTGTATCCGCACCGCCTCGTCGATCACCAGCGGCTCGGCCAGGGTCAGTTCGGCGACCCCGGCGGCACCGACGTGATGTGCGGCGGTGAGCGCGAGTTCGAGGAGACCGGTGCCGGGGACGATGACGGTCCCGAAGACCGTGTGGTCCTTCAGCCACGGCTGCTCGGTGAGCGAGAGCCTGCCGGTGAACAAGTGGCCTTCGCCGTCGGCGAGTTCGGTCACCGCGCCCAGCCAGGGGTGCGGCGAGGTCTCCAGGCCCAGCGATCCGGCGTCACCGGTGGCCTTCGGGACCGGAAGCCAGTAGTGCTCGCGCTGGAAGGCGTACGTGGGCAGGTTCAGCAAGGAGCCCGCAGCATCCGGGGCGAGCCCGAGGGCCCGGTCCCAGTCGATCTCATGGCCCTGGACGTGCAGCAGGCCCAGGTTGCGCAGGAGTTGAGCCGCTCCGCCGGTCCGTCGTGCGAGGGAACCGACGACGATGCCGCCCCGCTCGGCGCTGCCGTCGGTCAGCGGCATGGACAGCACGGGGTGGGCGGAGATCTCGACGAAGACGGTGTGCCCGTCGTCCAGGAGCTTGTCCAGGGCGCGGTCGAAGCGGACGGGCTCGCGCAGGTTGCGGCACCAGTAGGTACCGTCCAGGCCGGTGCCGTCGGAGACCTCGCCCGTCACGGTGGAGTAGAACGCCAGGTCCGCGCGGCGCGGGGCCAGGCCCTCGAAACCCTGGGCCAGGGCGGGGAGCAGGGGGTCCATCTGGGCGTTGTGGGAGGCGTAGTCCACGTTGATCCTGCGGGCGTAGATCTCCTTCTCCTGGAGCTCGGCCACGATCCGTTCGATCGCGTCCGCCTGACCCGAAATCACGGTGGAACCCGAAGTGTTGACCGCGGCCACGGACAGGGCGTCGCCGTACGGGGCCAGGAACTCCTCCACCACCGCGACGGGGCGTTCGATCAGGGCCATGCCGCCCTGCCCGGCGCAGGCCAGCACGGCCCGCGAGCGCTGGGCCACGATCTGCGCCCCCTCCTCCAGGGTGAGAGCACCGCTCACCACCGCGGCCACCACCTCACCCTGCGAATGGCCGACCACGGCGGCCGGCTCCACGCCCAGCGACCGCCACAGCGCGGACAGGGCCACCCCCATCGCGAACAGCGCCGGCTGCACCACGTCCACCCGGTCGAACGGCGGATGCTCACCCTCCTCACCGGCCAGCACCTCCCGCACCGACCAGCCCGTGAACGGCAACAGCGCCGCATCACACGCGTCCACGGCTTCCGCGAACACCGCACTGGAATCCAGGAGTTCACGGCCCATGCCGATCCACTGCGAGCCCTGGCCGGGGTAGACGAAGACGACCTTCCCACGGCGCCCAGCCGTACCCGTCACCACCGCATCGTGCGACCGGCCCTCGGCCAGCGCCTCCAGCGCCTCCACCAGCCCGGCCGCATCCGACGCCACCACACTCGCCCGCGACTCGAAGTGCGTACGATGCCGGGCAGCCGTCACCGCCACATCCGCCACCCGCACACCCTCACGACCCGACAGGTCCGACAGCCACGACGCCCAGCGCCCCGCCTGCTCCCGCAGCGCCGCCTCGTCACGCCCCGACACCACCACCGGCACCGGACCGCCGGAAACCCCCACCGGCTCCGGCGTCCCGACGACCGGCGGCTCCTCCACGATCACGTGCGCGTTCGTCCCGCTCAGCCCGAACGACGACACCCCCGCACGCCGCACCCGCCCCTCGTCCCGCGCCCACGGCGTGAGTTCGTCGACCACCCGTACCGGCAGGTCGTCCCAGGCGATGTTCGGGTTGCGCGGCGAGCTGTACCGGGTGCCGGGCAGGGCGTCCTTCCTGAAGGAGGCGAGCATCTTGCAGACACCGGCGATGCCGGCCGCCGACTCCAGGTGGCCGATGACGCTCTTCGCCGTACCGAGCCCGAGTTCCCGGCCCGGCTCGCGGCCCTCCCCGTACACGGCGGCCAGCGCCTGCACCTCGATCGGGTCGCCCAGCGCGGTGCCCGTGCCGTGGCACTCGACGTAGTCGACGTCCTCGGTGGACAGGCCCGCCGAGCGGAGGGCGGCGCGGATGACCTTCTGCTGGGAGGAGCCGTTGGGGGCGGTGATGCCGCTGCTGGCGCCGTCGTGGTTGATGGCCGTGGCCCGGATGACGCCCAGTACCGTGCGGTTCTGCTCGATCGCGTCGGAGAGCCGCATGACGGCGATCACGCCGACGCCCTCGCCGCGCCCGTACCCGTCCGCCTCGGCCGAGAACGCCTTGCTGCGGCCGTCCGGGGAGAGTGCGTGCGAGCGGCTGAGGGCGATGAACGCGCCGGGGTCCGTGAGGACCTGGACGCCGCCCGCGAGAGCCAGTTCGCACTCGTCGTTGCGCAGCGCCTCGCAGGCCAGGTGCAGGGCCACCAGCGACGACGAGCACGCGGTGTCGATGGACAGCGCGGGGCCCTGGAGCCCGAGGTGGTAGGAGAGGCGGCCCGCGTTGAAGCTCGGCAGGGTACCGGTCAGGGTGTACGTGTCCGGGGCGCCGTTCGGGCGGTACTTGCCGTACTCGCCCACGCCGGCGCCCACGAAGACACCGGTGCGGGAGTCGCGCAGCTCGCGCGGGCGGATGCCGGCGTTCTCCAGGGAGTTCCAGGCGGCCTCCAGGAGCAGCCGGTGCTGGGGGTCCATCGGTTCGGCCTCGCGCGGCGAGATGCCGAAGAAGGCCGCGTCGAAGTGGGCCACGTCGTCGAGGAAGGAGGCGTGGCGGGCGTACGTCCGGCCCTCGGCGTCCGGGTCCGGGTCGTAGAACGCGTCGATGTCGAAGCGGTCGGCCGGCACCTCGCGCACCGTGTCGCGGCCTTCGGCGAGCACGTCCCAGAGGCTGTCGAGGTCGTGTGCGTCGCCCGGCATGTGCAGGCCGACGCCCACGACGGCGAGCGGTTCGTCGCTGCGATGCGCGGCGACGGCGGCGGAGGTTTCGGTGAGGGCGGAGGTGAGGGCGGGGGCGATTTCGCCGAGCAGCCACCGTGCGGCGGCCGCCAGGTTGGGGTGGTCGAAGATCAGGGTCTTGGGTGTGATGACGCCGGTGCGCTTCTGTACGCGCACGCTGAGGTCGACGGCCATCATCGAGTCGAAGCCCAGGTCCTTGAAGCCGCGCTCGAGGTCGAGCGACGCGGGGTTCTCGGCGCCGAGCACCGCCGCGGCCTCGACGGCGAGCAGGGACCGCAGGTGGTTCTCGCGGGCGTCCTCGGGCAGGGCGAGCAGGGTGGTGCGCAGGGGGTGGGCCTGCTCGGCGGGGGCGTCCGCGATCGCTGCGCGGGCCTCGGGGACCTCGTGCAGGAAGGGGCGGTCGCCGCCCTCGGTGTACGCGGCGGCGGCCCGGGGCCAGTCGATCCCGGCGACGACGGTCGAGCCGCCGCGGTCGAGGGCCGTGTCGAGGGCGTCCAGGGCGCGTTCGGCGGGCATCGGTTCGAAACCGATGCGGCGCAGTTGGTTCTCGGCGGCGCCGTGGGTCATGCCGCCGTCGGCCCAGGGGCCCCAGCCGATGGAGACGGCGGGCAGGCCCTCGGCCCGGCGCGCGGCGGCGAGGGCGTCCAGGGCGGCGTTGGCCATGGCGTAGTTGGCCTGGCCGATGTTGCCGAGGGTGCCGACGACCGACGAGTACAGGACGAAGGCGTCGAGGTCGCGGTCGCGGGTGAGTTCGTGCAGGTGGGTGGCGGCGGTGAGTTTGGGTGCGGCCACGGCGGCGAGGGCTTCGGCGTCCAGGCGGTCGATGAGCCGGTCGTCGAGGACGCCCGCGGTGTGGAAGACGGCGCGCAGGGGTGCCTCGTCGTGGTCGAGCGCGGTGAGGAGTTCGTCGAGCTGCCGCCGGTCGGTGACGTCGCAGGGGGCGAGGGTCACGCGGGTGCCCGCGGCTTCGAGTGCGGCGGTGAGTTCGGCGGCGCCCTCGGCGTCGGGGCCGCGCCGGGAGGCGAGGACGAGGTGTTCGGCGCCGCGTTCGGCGAGGCGGTGGGCCAGGTGGGCGGCGAGTGCGCCGCTGCCGCCGGTGATCAGGACGGTGCCCCGGGGGGTCCAGGGCCGTGCGGTCGCCGTTGCGGTACTCGTACTCGTACGGCGCAGCCTGCGGACGAGGCGGTCGGCGGGGCGCAGCGCGATGTGTTCCTCCGCGCCCGGGGTGCCGTGCGCGGCGAGGGTGGCCAGGAGTCGGCGGAGCGTCGTCGGGTCGGGTTCGGCGGGCAGGTCGACGAGTCCGCCCCAGCGGTTGGCGTGTTCGAGGGCCACGACGTGGCCCAGTCCCCAGGCGAGGGCCTGGGCGGGGGCGGGGGCGGGGTCCGTGTCGTGGGCGCGGACGGCGCCCTGGGTCACGAACCACAGCGGGGCCCGTACCGAGGTGTCGCCCAGTGCCTGTACGAGCGCGAGGCTCCGGGCGGCGCCCGTGGTCACGGCGGGGTGGTCGGGGTGCGGGGCGGTGTCGGCGGCGGTGAGGGCGAGGACGCCGCGCAGTGGTTCGTCGCCGAGTTCCGCGATCAGGTCGCCGATCGACGCGGCGTACGCGGCACGGTCGGTACCGGCACCGGAGTCCGTGTCCGTACCGGCGCCCGTGTCCGTGTCCGTGCCGGTGTCGGCGGTCAGGAGGTGCGGGGAGGCGCCTGCGGCGGTCAGTGCCCCGGCCAGTTCTCCGGCGAGGGGTTGCGCGGCGGCGGGGGCGACGATCAGCCAGTGGCCGCGCGGCAGTGGGGCGGTGCGGGCCACCGGGGAGGGCTGCCAGGTCTCCTCGTAGCTCCAGTCGGCGACTTCGCCGGCCCTGTCCTGCTGTTCGCGCCAAGTGGCGAGGTAGGGCAGGAGGGTGGCGACGGCGGAGCTGTCGGTCACGCCGAGGAGTTCGGAGACGCGTTCGCTCTCTCCGCTGCCGACGGCCTGCCACAGGGCGTCGTCGGCGTGCGGGCGTCCGTGGCCGGTGTGCTTCCCGGCGTTCCTTCCGGTGTTCCTCCCGGCCTTCGGTTCGATCCAGTGGTGCTTGCGCCGGAAGGCGTACGTGGGCAGGTCCACCGGCGTCCCGCCGACCAGCACCCTGTCCCAGGCGATGTCCTGCCCCGAGACGTGGAGTTCGCCCAGGGCCCGCAGCAGGGACCGGACCTCGTCGACCGGCTCGTCCGCGCCGCGGGGAGTGCGCTGCGAGGCGGTGAACACCGCCTCGCCCTGCACGCATCCCGCGCCCATCGCGGACAGCACGCCCGCCGGGCCGCACTCCAGGTACCGCGACACCCCGGACCGTTCCAGACACCGCACCGCGTCCAGGAACCGCACCCCGTCGCGCACCTGGCGCACCCAGTACCCCGGATCGGCCAGTTCCTCCCCCGACACCACCCCGCCCGTCACCGTCGACACCACCGTGATCCCCGGGGCACCGAACACACAGCTCTCCACGACCTCCCGGTACGCATCGAGCATCGCGTCCATGTGCGGCGAGTGGAACGCGTGCGACACCTCCAGCCGCCGCGTCCGCCTCCCCAGCCCCGCGAAGTGCTCCACCACCGCGTCCACCGCGGCCGTGTCCCCACTGACGACCGTCTGCGCCGGACCGTTCAGCCCCGCCACCGACACCCGCACCGCCACATCCGCGAGGACCTCCACCACCTCCGGCTCCGACGCCTCCACCGACGCCATCGACCCGCCCCGCTCACACCCCTGCATCAACCGCCCACGCGCCGCCACCAACCGCGCCGCATCCCCAAGACCCAGCACTCCCGCCACATGCGCGGCGGCCACCTCACCCACCGAGTGCCCGGCCACCGCACCCGGCACCACACCCCACGACTCCCACAACCGGAACAACGCCACACCCACCGCGAACAACCCCGGCTGCGTGAACTCCGTCTCGTGCACCAACACCGCATCCGCACTGTCCTCGGGAGCGAACACCACCGCGGCCAACGGCACCCGCAGATGCGGCTCCAGCGCCGCGCACACCTCGTCGAACGCCTCCCGGAACACCGGGAACGCCCCGTACAACTGACGACCCATCGCAATCCGCTGACTGCCCTGTCCCGTGAACAGCACCGCCAGCTCACCACCGACGGCACAGCCCTCGACCACATCACGGTGCGCCCGCCCCTCCGCCAACGCCAGGAGCGCTTCCCGGGCCCGGTCGGTGGTGCTCGCCACGGCGCTCGCCCGGTGGTCCAGGTGGGCGCGGTGGTGTGCGGCGCTGTAGGCGATGTCGAGCAGTTCCGCGTCGGGCCGGCCCGTCAGGTGGTCGGCGAGCCGGGCGGCGTTCTCGGCCCGTGCCTCCTCGGACTTGCCGGAGACGGTGAGGACGACGGGGGTCTTGAGCGCGGGCCGGTCGGAGCGGCCGTGGACGGCCGTCCAGCCGATGTCGTGGCCCTCGCACCACAGGCGGGCGACCAGGTCCTCCAGGCTCCGGCGGGCGGGCCGGTCGCGTCGGCAGGTGGCGAGGGCGGCTGAGCGGGTGGCGCCGAGCGCGGTGAGCGTCCGTTCCAGGGAGTGCCGGGCGACGGGGTGCGGGGCGATCTCCACGACGGTCAGTCCGTGCGCGGCGGCGGGCCCGGTGCGGGTGAGGGCGGCGACGGCCTCGGCCACCAGCATGGGGCGGCACATGTTGCGCGCCCAGTACTCGGCGCCGAGTGCGGTGCCGTCGACGAAGTCGTCGTCGACGGTCGACCGGAAGGGGATGGACGTGACGCCGGTGCGCAGGGTGCCGAGCCTGCGGACGAGTTCGGGGGCGAGGTCCTCCAGCCCGGCGCTGTGGGACGCGTAGTCGATGTTGACGCGGGCGGTGCGTACGCCGTTCTCGGAGAGTTCCCGTTCGGCGGCGGCGACGGCGTTCGCGGGGCCGGACAGGCAGACCTGGTCGGGTGCGAGGTGTCCGGCGACGGAGAGGCCGTGGTCGGCGGCCGGGCGGGCGGCTCCGTCGGCGGTGAGGTCGCAGACCAGGAGGGCGCCGTGGCCCGAGGCGCGTTCGGCGATCAGCGCGGACCAGGTGGTGATGAGCCGGGCGCCCTCGTCCAGCGGGAGGGCGCCCGCGACGACGGCCGCGGCGACCTCCCCGATGCTCTGGCCGAAGACGGTGTCGGGTTCCGGGCCCCAGGCGGTCAGGGTGCGGGCCAGGGCGACCTGTACGGAGAAGAGGACGGGCTGGACGACGTCGGTGCGGTCGAGCCGGGAGGAGGCCGGGTCGGCGAGGAGTTCGTCGGTGACCGACCAGCCGGTGTGCTCGGCGACGGCGCGGTCGCAGTCGTCGAGGGCGGCGCGGAAGGCGGGCTCGGAGAGCAGGTCGCGGCCCATGCCGAGCCACTGTGCGCCGTGGCCGGAGAAGAAGAAGGCGAGGTGGGGGCGTTGTCCGGACCGGGTGGGTCCCGCGACGAGTTCGGCGCGGCCGGCCGGGGCGGGGGCGACGACCGCGCGATGGGTGCCGGTGGCGTCCGGGGCCGGGGCGACGACCGCACGGTGAGGGCCGACGGCATCCGGGGCCGGGAGCGGGCCGGTCGTGGGGTCCTCCGTGGTGGCGGCCCCGGCGATCGCCGCGTTCAGCGCCTCCTCGGTCGCGGCGGCGAGGGGGACGAGGCGGCGGCGGACGCAGGGGGCCTCTTCGAGGGCGACGTGGGCGTTGGTGCCGCCGAAGCCGAAGCCGCTGACACCCGCGTAGCGGCGGCGGGCGGCGGGCCAGGGGCGGCGCTCGGCGACGACGCTGAGCTTGTTGGCCTCGAAGTCGATGTGCGGGTTGGGCACGTCGAAGTGGAGGCTGGCGGGGATCTCGCCGTGGTACAGGGACAGGGCGGTCTTGAGGAGGCCGGTGACGCCGGCCGCGGGCTCCAGGTGGCCGAAGTTGGTCTTGGCGGAGCCCAGGTGCAGGGGTTCCTCGCGGCCCTCGGCGAACACCGTGCCGAGGGCTTCCGCCTCGATGGGGTCGCCGAGGAGGGTGCCGGTGCCGTGCGCCTCCACGTAGGAGACGTCCTTGGGGTCGACGTCGGCGTCCTGCCAGGCGGTGCGCACGACGTCGACCTGGGCACGCGGGTTGGGGGCGGTGAGGCCGTTGGAGGCGCCGTCGTTGTTGACGGCGGTGCCGCGGATCACGGCGTACACGCGGTCGCCGGCGGCCAGGGCGTCGGAGAGCCTGCGCAGGACGACGGCGCCGCAGCCCTCGCCGCGCACGTAGCCGTTGGCGCCCGCATCGAAGGCGCGGCACTGGCCGTCGGGGTTCATGCCGCCGAACTTGGTCATGGCGACGGTGGTGTGGGGGTGGAGCATGATGTTGACGCCGCCCGCCAGGGCGAGGTCGGTCTCGCCGCGGCGCAGGCTCTGCACGGCGAGGTGGGTGGCGGTGAGCGAGGAGCTGCAGGCGGTCGCGACGGCCATGGCGGGGCCGTGCAGGCCCAGGGTGTAGGCGATGCGTGCCGGGATGATGGAGTTGTCCCAGCCGACGGCGGAGTGCGTCCCGATGTCGTCGGCGTCGGCGCCGGTGGCGAGGTGGTACTCCTGTGCCATCGTGCCGAAGAAGACGCCGGTGCGGGTGCCGGCGATGGCGGTGGGGACGATCCGGGCGTCCTCGAGGGCGGCCCACGCGACCTCCAGCGCCATGCGCTGCTGCGGGTCCATGTGCTTGGCCTCGGCGGGCGAGATCCGGAACAGGTCGGCGTCGAACCCGGCGACGTCGTCGAGGAAGCCGCCCCAGCGGGTGTTCATCCGGCCGGGGGCCCGGGGGTCCGGGTCGAGCCATTCGCGGGCGTTCCAGCGGTCGGCGGGGACCTCGCGGATCGCGTCGAGTCCGTCGCACAGGCTCTCCCAGAGCGCCTCGGGCGTCTCGATGCCGCCGGGCAGCCGGCAGCCGAGGCCGACGATGGCGACGGGTTCGTTCGCGGCGGCGGGGGTCCGGCCGGGGCGCGGTGCGGCGGCGGGGGGCGCGTCCTCGCCGGCCAGGTGGGCGGCGAGCCCGGCGACGGTGGGGTACTGCCACACCACCCAGCCGGGCACGGGGCGTCCGAGGTGTTCCGACAGCACCGCCACGAGGGACAGGATCCGGACGGAGTCCAGTCCGAGGTCGCGCAGCGGCCGGTGGGCGTCGACGGTTTCCGGCCGTACGTCGAGGGCTGCCGCGACGGCGTCGCGCAGGAAGCCGGCGATGTCCTCGGCGCCCGGCAGGGGGGCGGCCACACCACTGTTCAGCTGGGCAAAGCTCATCTGCTCTTCCTTGCTCGTCGAACCGGACTTCCGGCGCGGAGGGGGCACGGGGGGCCGTCCGGACGGAGCGGCCCCCCGGTGTGTTCGGGCGGCGTCAGCGGGTGGTGCCGGCCGCGGTCTCCGGGGCGAACGGCCCCGTACCGCCGAATTCCTGCCTGGTCTGCGAGGACAGGGAACGCGACCCGGCGATCTCCCGGTAGAGCGGCACGGAGCTCGTCGGGATGCGCTCCATGGTGGTGCGGTCCACCTGGTAGAGCCCGAAGCGTGCCGAGTAGCCCGACAGCCACTCGAAGTTGTCGAGCAGGCTCCAGTGGTAGTACCCGCGGACGTCGACCCCGGCGGCGCGGGCCTGGGAGATCTGCTCCAGGGTGCGCACGATGTGCTGGGAACGGCGGGTGCCGTTCTCCGTCGCGATGCCGGACTCGCTCACCAGGAGGGGCAGTCCGCGGTAGCGCTTGCCGTACTCCTTCAGCACTCCGGCCATGCCCTGGGCGGACGCCTCGTAGTTCATCGCCGGAACGAAGTAGGACGGGTCCTTGTAGGGGAGGCAGGGCGCGGTGGTGCACAGGTCCACGTCGAGCACCGGGTAGCTCGGGTCGCCGCCGCCGGACGCGCCGGGCGCGGAGACGCCGATGCGGGCGTACAGCTGGGGGCCGAGCCAGTCGAGGGTGCCCGTCCACTCGGGGTGCCACTCGTCGACGGTGCCGTCCAGGTCGCTGTCGAACGTTCCGCGCCACAGGGCGTCGACGAAGCCGTAGTCGGTGTACTGGCGGTAGCGGTCGCGGGCCGCGATGTCGCGCGGGTCGGTGCTGACCTTGCCGTTGCGGATCGGCACGTACTCCTGGGCGCCGACGGTCAGGCCGACGCTGGACGGCGCGCCGTCGCGGTCGGCGTCGACCCGGTCGGCGGACTTGATGGCCTTGTACATCGCGACGTGGGCCATGATGTAACGCCGCTGCGCCATGGTGAACTTGCTCAGGTTCGCGGGGTTCAGGTTGGCCTTGCCGGGCGGGCCGGCGCCGAAGGCGTGCGCGAAGGTCATGTAGACCATCGGTTCGTTCAGGGTGACCCACTCGTCGACCCGGTCGCCGAACCGGTCGGCGATGAGCTCGGCGAACTCGGCCATCTCCTCGACGACGAGCTCACCGCCCTGCGGGTGGTCCAGGCCGCACAGGTTGGTGTCGCTCGGGCCGTTCGCGCAGCCGAGGTCGCGCGGGTCGTCGACCCACACCGGGTTGGCGAAGTGGTGCAGCGTGATCATCGGGCGGATGCCCTTGGCGGCGAGCGCGTCGAGCTGTTTGCCGTAGTGGTCGAGCGCCGCCTCGTCGATCTTGTCGCGTTGGGGTTCGATCCTGGACCACTCGATACCGAACCGGTACGAGTCCACATTGAGGTCCTTGACGAGGCCGACGTCGTCGAGCGCCCGGGTGTAACCGCCCACGCCGTCGCCGACGAAGGGGCTCTTGCCGAGGCCCTCGGGGGCCGGTTTGCTCCAGAGGTACCAGTCGTTGTTCTCGTTCCGGTCCTCGATCTGCGTCGCGGAGCTGGAGACGCCGAACCGGAAGCTTCCCTTGCCCGAGGGCTGGGAGAGCGAGCCGATGCCCGGGAAGGACACCGTCTCCCCCCGGGTCCTGCCCTCTTCCGTCATCGTTCGGCCCTGGGCGCTCGTGCCGGGCAGGAGGACCACGGCCAGCAGGGTCGCGGCCAGGGTTGTGCCTATCAGTCGTTTCACGCTGTCTTCCTCGATGCGGAGACGGATTCATGTGGCGAGCCACCGGCTCCCCGGCGTTCGACCCGGCGGACAGAAAAACACCGGCCACGTCATCCCGCGCGGGATGACGTGGCCGGTGTTGTGACGGGAGTGCTCCCTGGTCGAATCAACAGCGGCGGACGGAACTCGCGGGATGCCACATCGACATCGTCGCGCCGTCCGCTCGAGCTCGACTTGAACTCAGCGGGTGCCCTCGGTCAGGTACGACTCGACGGTGTCCGCGGCGACGGCGGGGCCGTCGACCTTGCGCATCGCCTCGCCCATCGCCCGGGTGCGGTCGGCGACGGACGTGTCCGCGGACACCTCGTCGATCGCCTTGCGCAGGGTTTCGAGGCTGAAGTCGTCGCGGGTGAGCAGCCGGCCGAAGCCGAGCTCCTCGACGCGGAGCCCGTTGGCGCGCTGCTCGCTCATCAGCGGGTTCACGACCATGGGGACGCCGTTGTAGAGCGACTCCATGACGCTGTTCATGCCGCCGTGCGTGAGGAACAGTTCGGCGTGCCGGAGCACGTCCAGCTGGGGGACGCTGCGTCGTACGTCGAAGTTCGGGGGCAGGTCCCCGAGTTCGGCCGGGTCCATGTTGTCGCCGACGGCCATCACCACGTCCCAGCGGGAGTTCGCGAGGGCCTCGACACAGGTCCGGAAGAACTCCGGCCAGCCGGTCGCGGCGGTGCCCAGCGAGATGAGGAGCACCGGGCGGTCCTGCGACGGGGGCTGCCAGGTGCCCTGGAAGGCCGAGCGGTCGCCGAGGCACGGCCCCGCGAACACGAACCGCTCGTCGAAGGTGTGTCCGTCGTAGTGGAAGTCCCGCGGGAGGAAGATGATGCCGCGCTTCGGCGGCTCCATGAAGAACTCCATGGACGTCATGCCCGGGAACCCGAGCTCCGGGAGCATCCCGTCGAGCTTGGTGACCATCTCCATGACCTTGGGGTCGGTCATCTCGGCCATGGGGAACTTGGCCTGGATGGAGAAGTGCTCGTTGACCCCGTACGAGGGGAACAGCCGTACCGTCGGAATGTCCTGCTGTGCCGCGTAGAAGCGGGCACCCCACGCCATGAAGTCGTGGAGGATCACATCGGGCCGGTTCTCCCCGTAGAAGCCCTCCACCTGGCTCACCAGGGACGTCGCTTCCTCGAGCGTCCGCAGCCCTTCGCCCGAAATGGCTTCGGGGGTGAAGGGGTTCGTGTAGTACTGGCCGAAGACGGAGGTGTAGCGAACGGCTTCCGCCCCCACCGCCTCGATGGCCGGGGCGAAGTGATCCGTGGTGGTGCAACTGACCCGATGACCACGTCGAACGAGTTCTTCCACGACTCCTAGAGTCGGATTCAGATGTCCGAATGCGGGAAAGTTGAAGAACGCGATGTGGGATGTCATCGAACACCTTCTCTGAGGACGACACGAATTCCGTCGGTGGCAGTCCGGCACTGTACCAGCGGCCCAGTGCCGGCGCTTCCGCCGACAACTGGCCTCCCTCAGAAGGGAACGGTCATCCCGAGGGCGCCACGCAGACTTCCCAGCTGACCGCCGTGGTAGGCGTCATGCATTTGTACCAGGGAGAGCGCGGAACCGAGCTTTCCTAGACGCTTCTTCCAGTAATCGTCAAGCGGAGCTTGAATCTCGACCGGGCACTCGCGGTGCAGGTCCTCCGCGCCCAGCGTGGCCACGAGTTCACGCAGTCGGGCATGAATCCTCTTGTAGAGGCCGAGCATTTCGTCCAGGGAAGGCGCACCCTCCCAGTCGACCTTGTCGCAGTCGCCCGCCCATTTGTCGTAGAACTCAAGGGAAAGGGATATGCCGCCCTCCTGATAAAGCCCTGAAACGTAGTCCTTCGAACACATCAGGTGGCCGAGGAACCAGAGGGCGGGCATATGCCCTTCCGGTGCGGTGCGCGCGGTCTCGTTGTCGAAACCGTCAATGAGTTCCAGGATCATCTCGTAGGCGAGGTCGAATTCCTGGAGCAGGTGTGCAACCAGTGCGTCCGTCTTTTCGGGTGCCACCGCGGTGATCGTCACTTGTTCCTCCTCTGCCGGGCCAGCCTGGCCCGTACCTCGTCAAACGTGGGAAGTGTCGGCGAGCTGCTCACCCAGCGCGTCCCCTCCCACCCGTACGCGAGTTCCTTCGTCCTGCGCACCGCGTTCATGTGCCCCTCGGACTGCAGAAAGCCCATCAGCGCCTCCTCGTCCGTCCACACGGCGAGGGCGCGCGAACTCATCCAGCACTTCTGGGAGATGGCGAATGTCGCCGCGAGCAGGCCCTCCCGTTTCCACAGCTCTTCCAGGAGGACCCGGTTCAGCTCGGTGGCGATCTCGATCGCACCGGGCTTGGGCCAGCCGCCGGAGGTGGCCACGACGTAGGAGTCGGGCAGCGGTCCCTTCAGCCCACCGGTTTCCGGGTCGATGGCGGGCCCGGTCCAGGGCACCATGATCTCGAGGTCGGACTCGTCGCAGGCGGCGAATTCCTCGATGGTGGTGGGCACCGGCCGGGTCTCGTTCCCGAGGCTCTGTTCCACCGTCATGCCGTCCCCTCCTTGCGGCGGACCGGGAGCTGCACGAACTCGGAGATGAGCAGGCGCAGCACCAGCATCTTCGAGTCGCCGTGCAGTTCCAGGGTCGGCAGCACGGGCAGCAGGGCGCGGAACATGGCGCGCAGCTCGGTCCTCGCCAGGGCGGCCCCGATGCAGCGGTGCTCCCCGTTGCCGCCGAACGCGATGTGCCGGTTCGGGCTGCGGGTGATGTCGAAGCGGTACGGGTCGGGGAAGGCGTCCGGGTCGCGGTTGGCCGCCGGGAAGAACATGGCGACGGTCTCGCCCTTGCGGATCTTCCGGCCGCGGATCTCGGTGTCCTTCATGGCGGTGCGTGCCATGACCACGGCGACCGAGGTCCAGCGCAGGATCTCGTCCACGGCGCCGTCGAGCAGGGTGGGGTCGTCGATCAGCTTCCGCAGCTGGTCGGGGTTCTCCAGCAACACCTTGATGCCGCCGGCGATGGCGTTGCGCGTGGTTCCGTTGCCCGCCTGCACCAGGTTGAACAACTGGTAGGACATGTCGTGGAATTCGAGGGGGCTGCCGAGGACGGTGGCCTTCGCCAGCCGGCTCAGCACGTCGGTCCCGTTGCTGCCGCCCTCCTCCATGCGCTTCTTCGCGAGACCGGACATGTACTGGTCCAGCTCGATCATGGCGCGCATGAAGCGGGCCTGTGCCTCCTCGCCCTCCTCCTGCTTGTAGCCCTTGTGGAAGGCCGAGGCGGTGTCCTGGTGGACGCGGAAGAGGTGGTCCCAGTCCTCGCCGGGCACCCCCAGCAGTTCGAAGATGGCGGCCAGCGGGAGCCGGGCGGCGAGGTCGTGCGCCACGTCCGCGGTACCGTGCTCGTCCAGCCGCTTCACGAAGTCGGCGACGTACGAGGTGGAGAGCTCGAAGAAGCGCTCCTCCATCGCCGCCATGGCCTTGGGCGTGAAGCAGGGGTACATGGCCTGCCGGACCTGGCGGTGCAGCGGCGCGTCCATGAAGCCCAGGCCGGCGGGGTAGTCGGCAACGTGGCCGTAGACCTGGCCGCGGCGCTCGCGCTCCGTCTCCCACGGCTCGATCTCGTCCGGGGTCTCGATCGCCGTGCGCTCGCGGCAGGAGAAGACGTCGGTGTTGCGGGCGACCCAGGAGATGTCCTCGTGTTTGGTCAGGGCCCAGAACGGCTCGTAACCGGGGCGGTGGTACCAGTGGACGGGAGACTCCTCCCGCAGCCGGTCCCACTCCTGCCACGGATAGCCGTTCTCGTCGTAGAACTGCTCACTCGTGATGTCGATCTCTGCGAGCGATCGCATGGCGTGCTCTCCTTCCTTCAGCTCGGGTTGTTCTTCAGCAGGAACTCGACGATCAACGCCACGGTCCTCGCCCGCCGCCCGGGCCCGGCGAAGCCCGGGTCGAGGAGGGTCGCCTCGGGGGCCTCCAGGGCGATCCGCCCGGCCAGGGCCTCGGGGCGGTGCGGGGCGCTGCCCGGCAGTACCAGCAGGGGGGCGGGGAACTCGCCGATCCACTCGTCGGGTACGGAGAAGTGGGCACGGCCGTCCGGGAACATCGCGTCACGGAACCGCACCAGCAGCGTGACGTACTTCTCGCGCCGGAAGGCGAGGATCTCCTTCTGGAATTCGCTGTCGTCGTGCAGCCGCTGCGCGAACGGTCCGGCCTCCGGGTTCCGTTCGAAGACGCCGTCGCGGGCGGCGGCCTCGAAGACCGCGCCGAGGCCTTCCGTCTCCGGGTCGTCGAAACCGGCCGCGCGCGGAAGCCGCATCGCCGGGTCGAAGAGGCCGAAGAAGTCCCCCAGGGTGTTGGTGTCGTCGCGGCCCGCCGGTTCCTGGGCCACCACCGACCGCACCCGGCCCGGCGCGTCGTGCGCCAGCCGCCAGGCGTGCACACAGCCGAACCCGGCGGCCACCACGTGGGCCTGCTCGGCCCCGGCCTCGTCGAGCACCGCGAGCTGGTCCGCGACCGTCTGCTCGTACGAGAAGGGCACTGCGGGCGCGGCGCTGCGGCCGGCGTGGCGCTGGTCCATCGCGATCACCTTGAAGTGCCGCGACAGCTCACGCACCGGGTGGAAGAAGTTCTCCTCCCACGACTCGATCCTGCTGCCCACCGGGTCGGGGGCCAGCAGCAGCACGGGAAAGCCCTCGCCGTGCACCTCGTAGTGGATCCGTGCGCCGTCCGGCCGGACTGCCTCAGACATTCTTCTCTCTCCTGCCTTTCCGTATCGCCGCCACGAGTTCTGCGGCCATCGCTTCGCTGTTCTCGATCGGCGCCGCGTGGCTGCCGTCGATGACGCGGTGCTCGAACTCCCCGTCCGTCAGGTTCTGCCAGCCCTGTGTCGTCCCCTCGGGAAGCACGGGGTCGTCCTTCGCGGCGACGGCGACGACGGGGATGCGGAGCCGGTCCCGTTCGGCACCGACCAGCGAGTCCCGATGATTCATCGACAGGGTCGCGTCGTGGTGGAGCGCGGCGCTGTACGTGGTGAGGAGCTCGGCATTCGCCAGGATGTCGTCGGGCAGGATTCCCTTGAAGGCGACGGCCAGTTCGTCGGTGGTGGCCCGGTCGAGGTTCCTGGCCAGCTCCTCCATCCGCCGCATCGCCGGTGGCATCTCCACGAAGGGCGGCAGCGCGCAGGCCGGCACGAACGTGAGCGGGGGCGGTTCCGGAAGGGCCGAGAGGGCGTGCGCCAGTTCCCAGGCCATCCATGACCCCTGGCTGTGGCCGTAGACGACGGTCGGCACGGGGGCACGGTCCGTCAGCTCGGCCGTGATCGCCGCCACCACGTCCTTCATGGAGGTCGCGGGGGCCTCGTCCGCCCGGCTCTCCCGGCCCGGCATCTGCACGCCGAGCAGTTCGACGCCGTCCGGGATGTGCCGGATCAGGGGCACGTGACCGGCGGTCGTTCCGCCGCCGCCGGCGACGCAGACGATCCGGGCGGTCGGCTCGGCCGCGGGCTTCAGGGTCCGCAGCCAGCATCCCCGCGTGCTCCCGGCGGTCGCGTCCCGGTCCCCGGCCAGCCCGTCGACCAGGTGCTCGGCGATGCCCAGGCAGCCCGTCTCGCCCAGGATGACCTGGACGGGGACGGTCAGACCGGTCGCGCGGGCGATGCGGCTGCGCAGGCCGACCGCGACCAGCGAATCCACCCCGAGCTGGAACAGGGGCTGATCGGTGACGATGTCGTCGCCCGGCACACCGACGGCCGTGGCCGCCTCCTGGACGACCAGTTCGAGCACCGCCGACAGCCGGTCGTGCCCGGCCATCGCGGCCAGCCGCTCGCGCAGGCCGGTCCTGCGGCCCCGGGACACGGTCGCGCTCAGTCGTTCCGCTTCGGCCTTCTCCGCCTGCTTCCTGAACCAGTCCTCCAGGAGCGGGAGGACGTCCGTGACGCTTTCCTTCAGGTTCTCGGGGGCGCCCAGCACCTCCATGACCTCGGCGGTGCTGCCGGTGCCGACGGCCCTGCGGAGCGCCTCGCCCGCCTCGGCATCGATGGCCCGCGGCGACCGTCGTGCGTCCTTCCAGTAGTGCTCGCGCTGGAAGGCGTAGGTGGGCAGGTTCAGCAGGGATCCGGTGCCCGGGGCGAGCCCGAGGGCCCGGTCCCAGTCGATGTCGTGGCCCTGCACGTGCAGCAGGCCCAGGTTGCGCAGGAGTTGGGCGTGGGTTCCGTGGTCGCGGGCGAGGGAGCCGACGACGATCCCGCCCCGGTCGGCGCTGCCGTCGGTCAGCGGCATGGACAGCACCGGGTGGGCGGAGATCTCGACGAACACGGTGTGCCCGTCGTCCAGGAGCTTGTCCAGGGCGCGGTCGAAGCGGACGGGCTCACGCAGGTTGCGGCACCAGTACGTACCGTCCAGGCGGGTGCCGTCGGACACCTCGCCCGTGACCGTGGAGTAGAAAGCGATCTGTGCACGCTGCGGGACCAGATCCTCGAAGCGGGCGGCGAGGCCGGGCAGGATGGGGTCCATCCGGGCGCTGTGGGAGGCGTAGTCGGCCTTGATCCTGCGGGCGTAGACGTCCTTGGCCCGGAGCTCCGCCACGATCTGCTCGATCGCGGCCACCCGGCCCGAAATCACGGTGGAGCCGGCGCTGTTGACCGCCGCGACGGACAGGTCGTCGCCGTACGGGGCGAGGAACTCCTCCACCACCGCGACGGGGCGTTCGATCAGCGCCATGCCACCCTGGCCCACGCAGGCCAGGACGGCCTGCGAGCGCTGGGCGACGATCTGCGCCCCCTGCTCCAGGGTGAGAGCGCCGCTCACCACCGCGGCCACCACCTCCCCCTGCGAATGGCCGACCACGGCGGCCGGCTCGACGCCCAGGGACCGCCACAGCGCGGACAGGGCCACCCCCATCGCGAACAGCGCCGGCTGGACCACCTCGGTCCGGTCGAGCAGCAGGTGCTCGTCTTCGGCTCCCGCGAGGACTTCCCGCACCGACCAGCCCGTGAACGGCCGCAACGCCGCATCACACGCATCGACGGCTTCCGCGAACACCGCACTGGAATCCAGCAGCTCACACCCCATCCCGACCCACTGCGAACCCTGGCCCGGGTAGACGAAGACGACCTTCCCGCGATGCCCGGCACTGCCAATGGCCACCGCATCGTGCGACCGGCCCTCGGCCAGCGCCTTCAGCGCCTCCACCAGCCCCGCCGCATCCGACGCCACCACACTCGCCCGCGACTCAAAGTGCGTACGGTGCCGGGCGGCGGTCACCGCCACATCCGCGAGCCGCACCTCCTCACGCCCGGACAGGTCCGACAGCCAGGACGCCCAGCGCCCCGCCTGCTCCCGCAGCGCGGCCTCGTCACGCCCCGACACCACCACCGGGAAGACCCCGTCGTCCTCGGACGGGAGCGGTTCCGCGGCCTCCGTCACCGGGACCTCTTCGAGGATCACATGCGCGTTCGTACCGCCGAGGCCGAAGGCACTGACCCCCGCGCGGCGCGGGCCCTGCGTCTGCTCCCAGTGCTTCAACTCCGTGTTGACGTAAAGGAGTTCCGGATCGAGTTCCATCTCGGGGTTCGGCTTGTCGAAGTTCAGGCTCGGCACCAGCTGTCGGTGGTGGAGGGACAGCGCCGCCTTGATGAGGCCGGCCACGCCCGCTGTCACATCCGTGTGACCGATGTTGGTCTTCACCGAACCCAGCGCGCACGGCTCGGTGCGGCCGGCCGTCGCGAGCACCTGTTGCAGGGCCTGGACCTCGATCGGGTCCCCGAGGGTGGTTCCCGTGCCGTGCGCTTCGACGTAGCCGATGGTGTCCGGGGTCACGCCCGCGTCGGCCTGGGCCGCCGCGATGACGCGGGCCTGGCCGTCGACGCCGGGCGCGGTGAAGCCGACCTTGTTGGAGCCGTCGTTGTTGATCGCGCTGCCGCGGATGACCGCGTAGACCGTGTCCCCCGAGGCCAGCGCGTCGGAGAGGCGGCGCAGCACGACGATCCCGACGCCGTTGCCGAGAACCGTGCCCGCCCCGTCGGCGTCGAACGCCCGGCACTTGCCGTCCGGTGAGAACACCAGACCTTCCTGGTGGAAGTAGCCCTGCTCCAGCGGGTAGCTGAGCGAGGCCCCGCCCGCCAGGGCGATGTCGGACTCGCCGCGCAGCAGGCTCTCGCGGGCCAGATGGGTGGCCACGAGGCTGGTGGAGCAGGCCGTCTGGACGGTCAGGGCGGGTCCCCGCAGGTTCAGCTTGTGGGCGACCCTCGTGGCCAGGAAGTCGTTCTTCGTGCCGACCATCGTGCGGTAGAAGTCCGACATCTCGGTGGCGTCGTCGCTGCTGCGGTACCCGCCCTGGCCGGCGCCCGCGAAGACCCCGATGGCGCCGTCGAACTCCTGCGGGACCTGGCCCGCGTGCTCCAGGGCCTGCCAGGCGCATTCCAGGAAGAGGCGGTGCTGGGGGTCCATCGTCTCGGCCTCGGCGGGCGAGCAGTCGAAGAACTCCGCGTCGAAGAGGGCGGCGCCCTCGACGAAGCCCTTGGCGGGTACGTAGTCGGGGTCGGACAGGGTGTCCTCGTCGATCCCGGCCGCCCTGAGCTCCTCGGGGGTGAACCGGCGGATCGACTCCGTACCGTTCTTGAGGTTGTTCCAGAACGTGTCGGCGTCCGGGGCGCCCGGGAGCCGGCAGGCGAATCCGACGATCGCGACCGCCTCGTCGGGGGTCGTGCCCCGGCGGGCCGCGGCCGGGCCGGGGGCGGTGGTCCGCGACGCACCGCCGAGGAAGGCGGAGAGCTGGCGGACGGTCGGGTAGCGGAAGAGCGCGGAGAGGGGGAACTCCCGGCCCAGGCCCTCGCAGATCGTCCGGTGCGCCCGGAGCGCGGTCATCGAACTGGCGCCCAGTTCGAAGAAGCCGCGGTCGCGGTCCACCCGGGCGAGGTTGAGCACCTCCGCCCAGGCCCGGGAGACGAGGCTCTCCAGCGAGTCGTCGCCGTTCCGGGGCGTCGGCGGGGCTGCGGGGCCGGGCGCCGGCAGTGCCAGGATGGCCTTGCGGTCCACCTTCTTGTTGGGCGTGTGCGGCAGCTCGTCCATGCCGACGAGCTGCGACGGCACCATGTAGGACGGCAGTTTGGCCAGGAAGTGGCGGAGCAGTTCGTCGTCGTCCACGCCACCGGCGTCGTCGCCGCGGACCCAGTACAGGCAGAGCCTGGGGTCGCTGCCCTCGTCCCGGCGCACCACGGCCGCGCATTCGGCGACGGCGGGGTGCTCCCCGGCGACCGCCTCGATCTCGCCGAGTTCGATCCGGTGGCCGTACAGCTTGATCTGGGCGTCGCCCCGGCCGCAGTACTCCAGGCTGCCGTCCTCGCGGTAGCGGACGACGTCCCCCGTGCCGTACATCCGGGCGCCGTCCGCCTCGGCGAACGGGTCGTCCACGAATCGCTCCGCCGTGAGTTCCGGGCGGTTCAGGTATCCGCGGGTGACGCCGAGGCCGCCGATGAAGAGTTCGCCGCGGCTGCCGCGGGGCACCCTGGCCCCGTGCCGGTCGAGGACGTAGAGGCTGGTGTTGCGCACGGCGTCGCCCAGGGACACCTCGCCGGGCTCGGCGTGCCAGGTGGTGGACCAGACGGTCGTCTCGGACGGGCCGTAGATGTTCGTGAGTCCGCCCCGGCAGGTGTTCATGAGCCTGGCCGCGAGCCCGCGGTCCAGCGCCTCGCCGCCGACGATCATCCGGTCGAGGCCCCGGAGCAGGGCCCGGCCGGCGGAGTCCGCGAGGAGCATCCGGGCGAGCGAGGGGGTGCACTGGAGGTGGGTCGGCGCGTACGTGCGGTAGGAGGGCCACTCGCCCACGCTGCCCTGGGCGATCACCACGCGGTAGCCGCGGGTCAGGGTCCAGAGCAGCTCCACGGTCGCGATGTCGAAGGAGGGGCTGGTGACGGCGAGCCAGGTGTCACCGCTGCCGCCTCCGATCCGCTCGTCGACCGCATGGCAGAAGTTGACGAACTGGCTGTGCTCGATCTGCACGCCCTTGGGCCTGCCGGTCGAGCCCGAGGTGTAGATGACGTAGGCCAGGTCGTGGAGTGCGGGAGGGGTGATCTCCGGGAGCGCGTCGCCGTCCGGGACGGGCGCGTCGTGGAGGTCGTCGGCGAACAGCAGCCGGGCCCCGGTGCCGGCCAGGTCCGCTTCGGTGCCGGCCCGGGTGATGACCACCTCGATGCCGCTGTCCTCGATGACGTACGCGACCCGTTCCTGCGGGTAGCCGGGGTCCACCGGCAGATAGGCGCCGCCGGCCAGCCAGATGGCGAGGGCCGAGACGACGAGCTGGGAGGACCTGGGCAGATGGACCCCGACCGGGGTCTCGGGGCCGACGCCGGCGGCGCGCAGCTTGTCCGCCAGGGCGGAGGCGTGCCAGGCCGTCTCGCGGTAGGTCAGCTCCTGTCCGTCGGAGATCAGCGCCACGGCGTCGGGGGTCCGGCGGACCTGGTCCCAGACCAGTTGCAGGGCGGACGCCGTGCCGGGGGCGTGCGGGGTGACGCGGCCACCGCGCTCGACCAGCCAGCGCAGTTCCTCGTCGGCGAGGAGCTCCAGGCGGCTGAGCGGGCGGTCCGGATCCCGGACGATCGATTCGAGGAGGGTGGTGAAGTTGTTCACCATGCGTTGGGCGGCCGGGCGGTCGATCACGTGCCCCTGGTACTCGAACTCTCCTCGCAGCTCGTCCCCGCAGGGGATGAGCGTGATGCCGAGCTCGAACTTCGAGGCGCCCCGGACGTTGCCCGCGAGGCTGCCGGTCGGGGGCAGGTGCCACACGGCGTCGCCCTCGCCCACGGTGGGCATGGCGGCGCCGCCGTAGTTGAAGACGGCGCGGAAGAGCGGGTTCTCGTCGCCGGTGCGGGCGCCGCCGACCGCGCGGACGACCTCGGTCAGGGGGACGTTCTGGTGCTCGAACACACCCCTGACGCGGGGGGACATCGAGGCCAGCAGTTCTTCGAAACGGGGGTTCCCCGTCAGCTCGCAACGCAGCGGCAGGGTGTTGGCGAGGAAGCCGAAGGTACCGTTCATTCCCGGGAGTTGGCGGTTCGACCAGACGGTGCCGATGGCGAAGTCGTACTGGTCGGTGGAGCGGGCGAGCAGTGTGGCGAAGGCGCTGACCAGGACGGTGTACGGGGTGACCGAGGTGCGGGTGGCGAGCGCCTCCAGTTCGGTCCGGAGCTCGGCCGGGACGGTGAAGTAGAGGGTGTCACCGCCTTCGGCGCCGTCGGGGACACGGTCCGGGCCGGGTGGGAACTCCAGCCGTTCCACGCCCTCCAGCTCGGTGCCGAAGAAGTGCAGCGCCTCCTCGAAGCGGCCCTCCGCGATGCTGCGCCGCTCCCAAGCCGCGTAGTCACCGAGGTGGAACTCGGCCTGCTCCGGTTCGGGTTGACGCCCCGCCAGGAACTCCTGGTGGGCGTGGAAGAGTTCCATCAGGAAGAGCGAGAGCGACCAGCCGTCGGTGACGGCGTGGTGCAGGCTGAAGCACACCACCTGGTCGTCCGCGGCCAGGTCCAGGACGCGGCAGCGGAACAGCGAGGTGCCGCCGAGGTCGAACGGTTCCTGCTCCTCGTGGCGGATGTGCTGCTCCAGCGCGTCGGCGCCGGATTCGCGCAGGTCCTCGAAGAGGACGGGGACCGGCACGTCCGGGTGCACGACCTGGACGAGCTCGTCGCCCCTCATCTCCAGGCCGGTGCGCAGCGCCTCGTGCCGGGCGAGGACCCATGCGAGCGAGCGGGTCAGGACGGCGTGGTCGAGCGGTTTGGCGGTCCGGATCCGCATCGCCACCTTGTACTGGGCCGATCCGGGGTTCATCCGTTCCAGGAACCACAGCCGGCGCTGGCCCTCGGTGGCCGGGTGGACGTCGCGGGCCTCGGCCCGCTCCAGGGGCAGTACGGCCGGTTCGCCGTCGGATCCGGTGAGGACGTCCGACAGCAGGTGGGCGGCGAGGGCCCCGGCCGTGGGGTGGGTGAAGGCGACGTTCGTCGCGAGCGTGCTGCCCGTCAGGTCGCACAGGCGGTTGCGCAGCTGGAGGCCCATGATCGAGTCCAGGCCGAGTTCCTGGAGGCGCTTGTCCGCGGGTACGGGTCCGGCGGCGCCGAGCACCGCCGCGGCCTCGCGCCGGATGACGTCGGTCAGGGCGTCGAGCCGTTCGTGGTCGGCGAGGCCGGCGAGGCGTCCGCGCAGTCCGGCGGGCTCACGGGTGCGGGCGCCGTCCCGTGCCTCGGCGGCGCGTCCCGGCGTCCCGGCGGCCGGGCGCGGGCCGGACACCGCCGGCGGCAGGTCGACCCAGTGGTACTGGCGCTGGAACGCGTACGTGGGCAGGTCCGCCGCGGGAGCGGCCGGTACGCCGCCCAGGGCGCGGCTCCAGTCGACCGGGTACCCCTGGACGTGCAAGGCGCCCAGGGAGCGCAGGAGTTGGGACATTCCGCCGCGGTCGCGGCCGAGGCTGCCGACGACCGCGCCGTGGGCGTCCGCGGTCGCGCTGGTCAGTGCCATGCCGAGGACCGGGTGCGGGCTGATCTCGATGAAGACGTCGTGGCCGCCGTCCACCAGTTCGCGCAGTGCCAGGTCCATGCGGACGGTGTCGCGGACGTTGCGGCACCAGTAGGCGGCGTCCAGCTCCGCCCCGTCGAGCAGGCCGCCTGTGACCGTGGAGTAGAAGGGCACGGTCGAGGGGCGTGCTTCGAGGTCCCGGAGCTGCTCGGCCAGCCAGGGCAGGACCGGGTCCACGTGGGCGCTGTGCCCCGCCGTGTCGGACTGGATGCGGCGGCTGAACACGTCGCGGCCCGCCAGCTCCGCCAGGAGCGACTCGACCGCGGCCACGTCACCGGAGACGACCGTCGAGGTGGGGGTGTTGACCACGGCCACCGAGAGCGTTCCGCCGTACGGGGCGATCAGCTCCTCGACGTCGGCCACCGGCATCTCGACCAGGGCCATGGCGCCCCGGCCGCTGCATTCGCGCAGCTGGCCCCGGGAGCGCAGCGCCGTGAGGCGTGCGCCGTCCGCCAGGGACAGCGCGCCGGCGATCACCGCGGCCGGGACCTCGCCCTGGCTGGAGCCCACCACGGCGGCGGGCTTCACGCCCAGCGACGTCCAGAGTTCCGCCAGGCCGATCATGACCGCGAACAGGGCGGGTTGCAGGACGTCGATCCGTTCCAGGGACGGCAGGTCCTCGTCCGTCTCCCCGCGCAGCAGGTCCAGCACCGACCAGCCGGTCCACGGCCGCAGCGCGGCGTCGCAGTTCTCCACCGCCTGCCGGAACACCTCGGACTCGGCGAGCAGCGCCCGGCCCATGCCGGCCCACTGGCTGCCCTGGCCCGGGAAGACGAACACGGCCCTGCCCCGCTCCCGTGCCGTGCCGACGACCGTGTCGGCGCTCGGGAGCCCCTGCGCCAGGGCCCGCAGCGCGTCGGCGGCGGCCTCGTGGCCGGGGACGAGCAGGGAGGCCCGGGTCTCCAGGTGCGAGCGCTGCCGGGCCGCCGTGCGCACCACGTCGGCGAACGGCACGTCGTGGTGGTCCGTCAGCCATGCGGCCCAGCGTTCGGCCTGGGCGCCCAGCGCCTGCTGGTCGTGGCCCGACAGCACCAGGGGCAGTACGGTGGGCAGGCCGGCCGGGGGCTCGTGCCGCGGCTCGGGGGCCGGGTCCTCGGCCGGCGGGGCCTCCTCCAGCACCACGTGCGCGTTGGTGCCGCTGATGCCGAAGGCCGACACGCCGGCGCGGCGGGTGCGTTCGCCCCGGTGCCAGGGGCGGGCCTCCCGGAGGAGTTCGAGGCCGCTGCCCTCCCAGGCGATGTGCGGACTCGGCTGCTCGGCGTGCAGGGTTCTGGGGAGGGTGTCGTTCTGGAGCGCGAGCACCATCTTCATGACGCCGGCGACCCCGGCGGCGGCCTGGCTGTGCCCGATGTTGGACTTCGAGGACCCGAGGTACACCGGTGTTCCGGCGGTGCGTCCCGGTCCGAACACCTCCGCGAGCGCGCCCGCCTCGATCGGGTCGCCCAGGGGGGTGCCGGTGCCGTGCGCCTCGATCGCGTCGATGTCGGCGGGGGTGAGCCGGGCGGCGGCGAGCGCGTCCTGGACGACCCGCTGCTGTGCCGGGCCGTTGGGGGCGGTGAGTCCCTGGCTGCGGCCGTCCTGGTTCACCGCGCTGCCGCGGATGACCGCCAGCACCTGGTCGCCGTCGCGCTGTGCGGCCGAGAGCCGTTTCAGGACCAGGATGCCGGCGCCCTCGGACCAGCCGCCGCCGTCGGCGTCGGCCGAGAAGCTCTTGCACCGCCCGTCGGGGGACATCGCCCCGAGCCGGCTGGACTCCACGAACATCCCGGGGGAGCTCATGACCGTGACGCCGCCGGCGAGGGCCATGTCGCACTCGTCGTTGCGCAGCGCCGTGACGGCGAGGTGGATCGCGACCAGCGACGAGGAGCACGCGGTGTCCACCGTCACGGCGGGGCCCTGCAGGCCCAGGGCGTACGAGACGCGGCCGGAGATGACGCTGCCCGACACGCCGGTGCCCTGGTAGCCGTCGAGCAGCTCCAGGTCGGTGCGGATCGTCTCGTAGTCGGGGCGCATCGCGCCCACGTAGACGCCGGTGCGGCTCCCCTTGAACCGGTCGTCCCGCAGCCCGGCCCGTTCCAGCGCCTCCCAGGCCGTCTCCAGGACGACCCGCTGCTGTGGTTCCATCGACTGCGCCTCGCGCGGCGATATGCCGAAGAACGCCGCGTCGAACTGCTCGATGCCGTCGAGGAATCCGCCCTCGCGCGCGTAACTCTTGCCCCGGGCGGTGGGGTCGGGGTCGTACAGGTCGAAGGCTTCCCAGCGCGGGGGCAGGGGGCCGATCGCGTCCCGTTCCCCGGCGAGGAGGTCCCAGTAGTCCTGCGGGGTGGTGATCCCGCCCGGCAGCCGGCAGGCCATGGCCACGATGGCCACCGGTTCGTGGCGTTGGTTCTCGAGTTCCGCGTTGCGTTGTTGGAGTTGCAGGACGGCGGCCATGGCCCGCCGCAGTCGCTCCTCGTTGGCTTGAGCGTTCATCTCTGCTTTCCGTCCCTCTCCAGCAGTGCGGTGGCGGTGTGTCGGGTGGGTGGGTCCGTGGTCAGTGCTCGACCATGACGTCCATGTACGGCGGGAAGCCCTGGATGCGGGTGCCGTCGTGTTCGAGGACGGACACGTCGCCGTTCCTGCCGACCTCGCGGAAGCCGGAGAACTTGTAGGTGACGAACATGGTCCGGTTGCGGCTGGTGGGCACGAACTCGGCGCGCAGTGCGACGCCGGCGTCGTGGGCGCTGCGGATCAGGTGGTTGAGCAGTACGGAGCCGACACCGCGGGACATGACGCGGCAGGACATCAGCAGCAGTTTCACGGTCCAGGCGTCCTCGCCGCGTTCGACGAGGGCGAGGCCGATCTTGCCGTAGGTGCCGTAGGTGTCCTCCAGTCCGGCCACGAGGAGGTCGTGGTCGGGCGAGCGGCGGAAGGCGTCCAGCTCCTCGTAGGAGTAGGTGTAGCCGGTGGCGTTGAGCTGGTTGGTGCGTACGGTCAGTTCCTCGGCGCGCTGGAGGTCGCGTTCCTGGGCGGGGGCGATGGTGAAGCGCATGCCGAGCGAGGCGAGGAAGTCCTCGTCGGTGCCCCGGTGGGCCTGCTCGGCGTCCTTGCGCCGGATGTCGGCCCGGTAGAGGTGGCGGCGTTCGCGGGAGTCCGCGGTGACGAACCGGGGCTGCATCGCGGGCAGTTCGGGGATTCCCGGGGCGTCGAGGGCGTCGATGCACAGCACCTGCGGGTGGGCGAAGCCGACCTCGTCGCGTTCGAAGGGCTGGTCGTCGACGAAGGCCAGGGTGTCGATGCCGATGTTGATGGCCTCGGCGACCGCCTTGACGGAGTCCGACTTGTTGCCCCAGTGGATCTGCGGGTGGAGGAAGTACTCGGCGATGCCGAACTCCGCCAGCTTCGCCGTGGCCGCGTCGTGGTCGTTGCGGCTGGCGATCGAGTGGAGGATGCCGCGCTCGTCGAGGGTGCGGATCGCCTCCACGACGGCGGGGCGCAGGGTGACGTCGCCGTCCTCCAGCAGCACCCCGTCCCACACCGTGTTGTCGAGGTCCCACACCACGCACTTGACGGTCGTCACGGTGGTCGTCGTCATCGGTCACTCCTCGGTCCGCGTTCCTGGAACGCGTACTCGGCGAGCCCCACCTGGTGGAGCTGTGCGCTGCCCTCGATGATCTCCATGACCCTGGAGTCGCCGAGGAGGCGCTGGACGGGGTATGCGGAGCTGCAGCCGTTGGCGCCGTGGATCTGGACGGCGTCCGCCGCGGCGCGGCCGGCGGCGGTGGCGGCGAAGTACTTGGCGGTGGAGGTCGCGGCCAGGGCGCCGGGGTGGCGTTCGTCGCGCAGCCGTCCGGCCTCCAGACACAGCAGCCGGGCGGCGTGCGCGTCCGTGTACATGTTGCTGATCATGCTTCTGACGAGCTGGTGCTCCTTGATGAGGGAGCCGAACTGCTCGCGGGTCGCGGCGTAGTCGACGCTCGCCTCCAGGCAGGCGTCGAGGATGCCGACGCAGCCCCAGCCGACGGTGTAGCGGCCGAGGTCGAGGGCGGCGCCGACCACGTGGGAGACCCCGAGGCCGGGCCTGGCCAGGACGTTGTCCGCCGGTACGCGGCAGTTTTCGAAGCGTACGTGGGAGGTCATCGAGGCCCGGATGCCGATCATGTCCTCGATCAGCTCGGTCCGCAGTCCGGGGGTGTCCCGTTCGACGAGCAGGGCCGTGGGGCCCTCCGGGGAGCGGCCGACGACCAGGAACAGGTCGGCGCTCCCGCCGTACGTGATCCATTTCTTGTGGCCGTCGACCACCCAGTGGTCGCCGTCGCGGACGAGCCGGGTGGTGACTCCCGAGGCGTCGCTGCCCGCGCCCGGTTCGGACACGGCGAGCGCGCCGATGCGTTCGCCGCGGGCCAGCCGGGGCAGCCAGGTCTCCTTCTGGGAGCGGCTGCCCCAGCGGGCGATCGCGTGCGCCACCATCGTGTGGACGGTGAGCAGGCTGCGGAGCGAGGAGCAGGCCCGGCCGAGTTCGCCGGCGAGCAGGCCGAGGGTGACCGCGTCGCAGCCGCCGCCGCCGTACTCCTCGGCGACGGGGAGGCCGAGCAGGCCCTCGTCGGCGAGGAGCCGGATGGTCCCGGGCGGGGTGCGCTGGGTCCGGTGGTGTGCGTCCGCGTGCGGGGCGATGTGCCGGTCGGCGAAGGCCCGGAACTCCTTCTGGGCCTGCGCCTGCCGGTCGGTGAGCGCTCCGGTCATCGTCGTGTCCGCTCCCGTCCTACTGCGGGACCGGAACGGACAGCTTGCGGGCGACGAACGCGTCGAGGGCGCCGATGGAGCGGAAGTACTCCAGCTCCAGGTCCTCGTTCTCGACGGTGATGCCGAACTCGTGCTCGACGAAGGAGACCAGCTGCATCGCGAACATCGAGCTGACGAAGCCGAGTTCGAAGATGTCGTCGTCGTCCTTCAGGTCCTGGACCGGGAAGAACCGGGAGAGGTACTCCGCGATCCGGGTCCTGTTGTCCGTGCTCATCTCTTCATCCGTCCTGTTGTCGTGGGGTGCGGCGCCGGGCGGGTGGCCCGGTCGGGCCACCCGGGCGGTTGTCAGTGGTACTTGTGGAATCCCTCGCCGCTCTTCCGTCCCAGCAGGCCGGCGGCGACCATCTTCTTGAGCAGCGGGGCGGGCCGGTACTTGCTGTCGTTGAAGCTCTCGTGGAGCACCTCGACGGACTTGAGGATGGTGTCGAGGCCGATCAGGTCGGCGGTCTCCAGCGGGCCCATCCGGTGGTCGAAGCAGGTCCGGAAGATCCGGTCGACGTCGGCCGCGGGGGCCACGCCGTCCTGGACCAGGAAGGCCGCCTCGTTGATGGTGAGCATGAGGACCCGGTTGGAGACGAAGCCGGGGACGTCCTCGACGACGATGCACTCCTTGCCCATGCCGGCGAGGAAGCGGCGGGCGGTGTCGATGGTCTCCGGCGTGGTGTGGTGGCCGCGGATCACCTCGACCATCGGCTTCATCGGGACCGGGTTCATGAAGTGCATGCCGATGACGCGTTCGGGGCGGGTGGTCACCGAGCCGACGCGGGTGATGGAGATCGCCGAGGTGTTGACGGCGAAGACCACGTCGGGGCGGACGATGCGGTCGATCCGCTCGTACACCTGCTGCTTGATGCCCCAGTCCTCGGTGACGTTCTCGACGACGAAGTCGGCCTTGGCCAGCAGTTCGTAGTCGGTGGTGAAGTCGATCTTCTCGAAGACCGCCGCCGGGTCGACGCCCGAGCCCTTGTTGAACAGGGCGTGGGCGCGGAGGCTGTTGCGCAGTTCGCGGCGCGCGTTGTCGAGGACCTCCTCCGAGACGTCGACGAGCACCACCCGGTGACCGGTCTGCGCGAGGTTCTGCGCGACGCCGACGCCCATGACGCCCGCGCCGACGACTCCTGCTGTCGTGAATTCCATGTCCTACGACTCCGTTAGCGTGCGCCGCGTACGGCGTAGATGTTGTGGATGTCCGTGCCGACGTACAGTTCGTCCTGTTCGGCCCTGACCGTGAAGCCGCGGTTCTCCAGCAGCTCGACCAGGCGGCCGACCTCGCCGTCCGCGTCGTGCGCCTCCAGCACCATCTGCTGGATCTTCGGCCAGTCCTCGTCGGCGATGCCGTCGATGACCTGCCGCTCGCTCTTCTGCACGTCGATCTTGATCAGGTCGATGCGTTCGATGCCCTGTTCGCGGATGACGGCGCTGAGCGGGCGCAGCGTGGCGGTGAACTCGATCGCCTCGAAGCGGACGTCGAGCAGCTCGTCGCCGGAGACCAGTTCGGCGACCTCGGCGTCGGCCTCGGTCTTCTGCTGGTTGGCGATGATCGTGCGGAGGTTGTGCTTCTCCTCCTCCTCGTCGGGGTGGAACGAGGACATGCCGGAGCTGCGCGGGTAGAAGGTGAAGTTCGCCTCGGCCTCGGTGTCGGAGATCCCGATGTTGAAGAGTTTGGCGTCGACGCCGTGCTCGGCGACGTTCTGACCGAGCAGTTCGAACATCGGGGGTGCGGGTTCGAAGGTGAAGACCCGTACGTCCTTCGCCTCGTAGTGCGCGAAGAGGGTGAACAGGCCGATGTTGCCGCCGACGTCGACGACGGTGGCGCCGTCCGGGACGGAGATGCCGTTCTTGGCGTAGGTGCGGTGGTCGAAGATGTCCTCGTAGAAGTGGCGGGTCTCCGCCTCGTTCTGGTGGGACACCGTCAGGCCGTTCGGCAGGGTGAAGCGGGCCCGGGAGTTGCCGGTGTGCGAGGAGCCCTCCCGGGTCGCGGTCAGTTCGCCGCCGGCCCGCAGGGTGTCGATCGCGGCGGCCATCCGGGGCAGGGTGGCCCACTCGTAGACCTGGCGCAGCGACAGGTCGGTGCCGAAGGTCCGCTTGATGCGCAGGATCAGCCGGGTGGCGAGCAGCGAGTTGCCGCCGATCTCGAAGAAGCTGATGTCGCGCGGCAGTTGTTCGGCCTTCAGCAGCCTGGCCCACAGGCCGTGGAGTTCCTGTTCGGTGGGGGTGGGAGTGGGCCCGTCGTCGGCCAGGGCGGCCGTCGCGGCGCCGTCGGCCACGAGGTCCAGCTCGGAGGCGGGGAAGCCGGTCCAGTCGATGTCGGCGCCCGCGAGCCAGAGCCTGCCCAGTGCCTTGAGGGCCACGGCCGAGTCGGAGCGGCTCTCCAGGGGGTGGCGCATGGAGGCGACGACGGTGCCGGCCGCGCTGCCGCGGACCACGGTGGCCATGCTGCTGAGGGTCTGGCCGGGGCCGGTCTCCAGCAGCAGGTCGGCGGCGGCGAGGGCGGTCAGCCCGTCGGCGAAGCGGACCGGGCTGACCAGGTGGCGCGCCCAGTAGCCGGGGTCGGTGGCCTCCACGTCGGTGATGGGGCGGCCGGTGACGTTGGAGACGTACGGGATGCGGGGCGGGGTCAGGGTGAAGGTCCGCGCCAGCTCGGTCACCTGCTCGGCGATGGGCTCCATCATCGAGGAGTGGAAGGCGTGCGTGGACTGCACCCGGCGGTGGACGACGCCCTGCCGGCCGAGGTCCTGCTCCAGCGCCTCGACGTCGGCGACCGGTCCGGCCACCACGCAGAACTCGGGGCCGTTGACGGCGGAGAGCGAGAGGCCGGTGCCGAGCAGCGGGCGGACCCGCTCCTCGGGGAGCATCACGGCGAGCATGGCTCCCTGCGGCAGGGCGTCGATGAGCGCGGCGCGGCGGGCCACCAGGGTCAGCGCGTCCGGCAGGGACAGCACCCCGGCGAGGGTGGCCGCGACGTACTCGCCGAGGCTGTAGCCGATCATGATCGAGGGCCGGGCGCCCCAGGACTCCCAGAGCCTGGCCAGGGCGTACTCGATGACGAAGAGGGCCGGCTGGGCGAGGCGGGTGGCGTTGAGCCGGCGCTCGTTCTCGCCCTGCGGGGTGGTGCCGCGGCCGAGCATGCGGCGCAGGTCGACGGCGGGGGCGGTGCGCTCCTGGGGCGTCGGGTCGGGGAAGACGACCTCGCGGATGTCCAGGCCCAGTTCGGGGGCGAGCGCGTCGGCGCAGTCGTCGACGGCGGTCCGGAACACCGGGAAGTCGCGGTACAGGTCGCGGCCCATGTCCAGGTAGTGGTCGCCGAGCCCGGGGAACATGAAGGCGACGGATGCCTCGGCCCCGGCGGGCGCGCCCGCGCCCAGCTCCGTGGCCGCTCCGTCGCCGGCCAGGACCGCGCCGCGGTGGCCGTCCCCGGCGCTGCCGAGGGTGCGGATGCGCACGGGCACGTCCTCCCGGGCGGGGGACTCGGCGAGGCGGGCCTTGAGCCCGGCGAGTCCGGCGTCGAGGGAAGTGCCGTCGGCACCGGCGAGCAGGGCGAGGTGCCACAGCACCGGCCCGTCGGACGGCCGTGCCGTCCGGTCGTGGGTCTCCCCGGCTGTGATGGTGTTGGGGCTCATGCCTCTCCTAGGGGTGTGCGGCCGGCCGGAAAAGGGTCGAGCGCCCACTGCTGCCGCCCCGTTCCCCTCCGAGGAAGTCCGTCGGAGCAACTTTCACGGCGACGGCTAGAGCGGGGCCGGAGCAGCGGTGGACGCTCCACCGTGCCGGGCATTCAGGGTTGTTCCGGTACGCAGGGTTGTTCCGGTACGAAGGTGCCGGCGCCGGAGCATGTGCCAGTACCGGCGCCGGAAGGTGTGCCGGCGCCGAAGCGTGCGCCGGTCACAGGACGCGGATCGCGGACTCCGCGTGGCGTTTGGCCAGGTTCAGGGTGGCCGTGGAGTTGCGGCCGAGGGCCTCGCGGACGTGGCGGCGGGCCCGTGCGAGGTCGGCGCCCTCGCCCAGAACGCGTTCGACGGCCTCCTCGCGCAGCACCACGTTGTGCTGCGAGATGACGGTCACGCCGGACTCGTCGGGCAGCACCGACCATTCGCCGGTATGCGCCTCCATCAGCGCGGGGGTGCGGGTCTGCTTGTAGACGATGCGGCCCGCGTGCGGGAAGCAGATCCGCACCGACTCCGTGGTGTGGGTCGCGCCGTCCGCGGTGCGGGTGTCCATCGCCATGACCTGGACGCCGGGGGCGTCCTCGGTCAGGTCGAGGCGGGCGACGTGCGGCACCAGCTCGGGCCAGTCGCCGACCCGGTACAGGAAGTCGTAGACCAGCTCGGCCGGTCCCTTGACCCGGACCGCGTCCTCGAAGGACAGCACGAGTTCGTCGAGCCGGGTCCAGCGTTCCGCCAGGTGCTTCACCTGGGCCAGTTCGGCGGTCGAGTTGGTGTCGACCGCCCGCCTCGTCCAGGACACGTCCTCGGGCCGGTCGTCGATGACCGTGAAGTCGTGCAGCAGGGTCAGCAGGCTCGTCCCGCCGGGCCGCTCCCGCACGCTCCAGGATCCGTTCATGGACTCGACCGGGGCCTGCGGGTGCTGCTGGCGGAAGTCGATCCGCCGGGCCTCCGGGTCCTGCACGCGTCGCGAGAGCCACGACCGCACCTGCCCGTTGGCCACCGCCCACATCCGCAGCCGTTCGTCCCGGCCGTCGAACTCCAGCCGTTCGACGTGCACGTTCGGCGGGAAGAACAGCGGCCATCGGACCGCGTTCGAGATCATTCCGTAGACGACCCCCGCCGGGGCGGCCACCTCGACCGCATGCGTCGTACGGTGTACACGCTCACCGGACACCACAGATCACCTTCCTCATGGTTTTCAGAAATTGCCCAGGCCGCCGCAGACGTTGAGCGCCTGTGCGGTGATCGAGGCGGCGGACTCGGAGACGAGGTAGCCGACCAGTCCGGCGACCTCCTGCGGGGTCGAGTAGCGGCCGAGCGGGATCTTCGCCTCGAACTGCTCCTGCACGTAGTCCTCGGTGGTGTCCCAGGCCGCCGCGTAGCCCTGGCGCACCCGTTGGGCCATCGGGGTCTCGACGTAGCCGGGGCAGACCGCGTTGACCGTGACGCCGGTGGGGGCCAGCTCCCGGCCCAGTGCCTTGGTGAAGCCGACGACGCCGTGCTTGGAGGCGCTGTACGGGGCGCCGAGCAGCACGCCCTGTTTGCCGGCCGTCGAGGCGATGTTGATGATCCGCCCGCGGGCGTTGCCGGTCAGGCCGCCGTTCTTCAGCACCTCGCGCGTCACCAGGAACACACTGTTGAGGTTGGTGTCGATGACGTCGTACCAGAGCTCGTCGGCGATGTCGGCGGTGACGCCGCCGCCGCTGCGCCCGGCGTTGTTGACCAGTACGTCGAGGGGTCCGTACGTCTCGACGGCGGCGTGCACGAGCGCGGCGACGGATTCCCGGGAGCGGACGTCGGCGGCCTGTCCGGCCGCCTCCAGGCCCTCGTCCCGGAGGTCCTCGACGGTCTGCTTGACGTCCTGTTCGGTGCGGGCGCACAGGAACACGCGGTACCCGGATCCGCCGAGCCGGCGGGCCACCGCCAGTCCTATGCCGCTGGTGGCCCCGGTGATCAGGGCCACGGGGTGGTGGTCGGTCACGGTCAGTGCTCCTTCAGCCGTGGGGCGGGGGCCGGGAGTGCGAGTCCCGGTTCGGTCCTGGCCGCTTCGGCGAGCGGCTCGGCGGGGCGCAGCGGGGCGAGCGCCCGGCCCAGGGCGTCCCTGGTCAGTGCAGTGGCGCGGGCGGCGGTGTAGCCGTCGGGGCGGGCCAGCAGCCAGCCGCCGGGGGCCAGGCCGAGCGCCGAGCGCAGCCGTCCGTCCGGGTCGGCGAGCGGGGCGGGTCCGTCCGGTCCGGTGCCGCCGACGGTGCGCACCGACAGCCACTCGGAGTACTGGGCGGCGGCGGTGATGGCCACGCCCACGGGTATGTCGCCGGGTCCGGTGCCGCCCGCGGCGAGCAGCAACGACCAGCGGGGGTCGCGCAGTTCGGCACGGAGTGCGGCGAAGGCTGGGTCGTCGGGGTCGTGGACCGCGGCCCGGGTGACGCGTTCGCCGGGGGCGGGTGCGGGGGTCGGGTCGGGGCCGGCGGCGACGGCGGCGTTGGACGGTGCGGCGGTGCCGGGGACGTGCCGGAAGGTGTCGACGGTGGTCAGGGAGGAGTCGCCGTAGTGGATGCGCAGCCCGGACATGCCGCCGAGCACCTTGCGCTGGATGGCCCGGCGCAGCGGGGTCACCTTCCGCACCACGGAGAAGACGACGGGCAGCACCAGCGGGGCTAGCGTGTTCTTCAGCTGGACGAGGAAGGTGGCGGTGCGGGTGGAGCCGAGCAGGGCCCGGCCGATGGGCATCCGTTCCTCGCCGTAGGTGTCGAGGAGTTCCCGGCCGGCGTGGCCCCGGTGGACCATGGCCAGTTTCCAGGCGAGGTTGTACGCCTCCTGGATGCCGGTGTTCATGCCCTGCCCGGAGGCGGGGCTGTGTACGTGGGCGGCGTCCCCGGCGACGAGGACGCGGCCCTCGTGCATGCGTTCCACCATGCGCTGCTGGAAGGTGAAGACCGAGGTCCAGTCGCTCTCGCCGACCCGGACCGGGCGGCCGAGTCCGGCCGACAGCTTCTCGCCCAGCCGCTCCTCGACGGCGCGCGGGTCGGTGTCCCGCCGGGCGGGGGTGGTGTCCAGCAGCCGCCAGTACCCCTCGCGGGCGTAGGGCACCATCATCAGCGCCTGTCCGCCGGTGTGGGTCCAGTAGATGGTGTCGGGCGGCAGGTCCATGTCGACCGGTGCGTCGGCGAGCATCCAGGTCTCGCCGGCTCCGCCGACCAGTTCCAGGCCGAGCAGTTTGCGCACGGTGCTGTGGCCGCCGTCGCATCCCACCAGCCAGGGCGTCTCGACGTGTTCCTCGGTGCCGTCCGCCTTCTCCAGGGTGACCCGTACGGTGTCCGCGTCCTGCCGGAAGCCGGTGAGCCGCACTCCCCATTCGATCTCGACTCCCAGCCGGGCGACGGCACCGCGCAGCACCGCCTCCGTCTCGGTCTGGCCGATGACGAGGGTGTACGGGTAGGAGGTCGGCATCGTGGCGTAGTCGGCCTCCAGCCGCACCAGCCGGCGCCCTTCGGCGTACATGGTGAAGGCGCGGTTCTTCCGCCCGCGGCCGAGCATGTCCTCGACGACGCCCATCTGGTCGTACGTCTCCAGGGTGCGCGGATGCGTGGCCACGGCCCGGCTGGTGCGGGCGGGGCCGCGGGCGGCGTCGACGAGCCGCACCCGCAGGCCCCGGCGGGCCAGTTCGTGCGCCGCGGTCAGCCCGACGGGGCCGGCGCCCGCGACGAGCACATCGGGTCGGTCGGTGCTCATGGGCAGTCCTCCGTGAGTGGTCAGGCGGCCCGGAAGGGCGGAGTGGGGTCGTCCGGGCGGCGGGGGCCGGGGGTGGTCGTTCAGGCGGCCGACGCAGTCGTCCGGGTGGCTGCCCTGGTCTTCAACCGCTGTCGCAGGGCGCGTCGTTCGGGCTTTCCGGTGGGGGTGCGGGGCACCGCTTCCAGTACCTCCGCCAAGCGGATGCGTTCGAAGTCCGCGAGCCGTTCGTTGGCTCGTGCGGTGATCGCGTCGAGGAGGTCGGCGGGGGTCGCGGGGTGTTCCCCGTCCGGCCCGGTTCCGGTGTGCGGTACGGGTGCCGGGGCGTCGCGCAGCACGACGCCGGCCCAGACCAGGCCGCCGTGCACGTCGTCGGGCCAGTCGGCGACGATGCAGTCGGCGACCCTCGGGTCCTCGCCGATGACCTGCTCGACGCGGCTCGGCGAGACGATCTCGTTGTCGTGCTTGAAGATGTCGGAGAGCCGGTCGACCAGGCGCAGCGAGCCGTGGTCGTCGAGGTAGCCGACGTCCCCGGTGGAGAACCAGCCGTCCTCGTCGATCCGGGACGGGTGGCTGTCGTCGAGGTAGCCGGCCATCAACTGCGGCCCCCTGACCTGGACTTCTCCGGTGGACCAGATCTCGACCGGGGTGCGGGAGTCCACGTCGACGAGGCGGCACTCGGTGCCGGGGACGGGTTCGCCGACCTCGCCCGGCCGGTAGCGGTCGGGGCGCTGGCAGTGGGTGAGCGGGGAGAGTTCGGCCATGCCGTAGCCCTGGATGACGGGGACGCCGAGCCGGTCGCGCAGGGTGCGCGCCGCCCCGGGCCGCAGTCCGGAGCCGCCGGAGAGCACGGCCGTGAGCCGGCTGCCTGCGGGGGCGGGCCGGGCGTCGGCGAGGCGTTCGTCGGCGGCGAGGCGGTGCAGCCGGGCGGGCAGTCCGTAGTAGTGGGTGGCGCCGGCCGCGGCGGCCGCGGCGAGCGAGGCGAACGGGTCCGGGTCCTGGCACAGAACCTGGCAGGCCCCCGCGTGCACCGCCGAGTTGAGGTGCATGACGTGGTACAGCGGCAGGTGGTTGAGGGTGACCGAGGCACAGTCCAGGCGGTGTGCCAGGGCGGTCTGCTTCGCGTTGGCGACCAGGTTGCGGTGGGTGAGCAGGACGCCCTTGGGGCGGCCGGTGGTGCCGGTGGTGAACTGGACGCAGGCGATCGACGCCGGGTCGGACGGGCCCCCGCCGGGGGTTTCCGGGGCCGTCTCCAGGGCCGGGTGCAGCGGTACCGCGTCGCCGGGGGTCACCCCGTCCGGGGCGTCGGTCACCACGATCGTGCGGAGCCGGGGCAGGGCGCCGCGCAGCTTGGTGAGCAGTTCGGCCGTGGCCGCGGGGACGAACACCACTTCCACCCCGGCGGTGGCCAGGACGTGCCGCAGCCCCTCCGCCCCGACCAGCGGGTTGACCAGGACGGCGGTGGCGCCGCTGCGGATCGTGCCGTAGTAGGTGGCGGCGAAGACCGGGTCGAGGACGTTGGCGACGCCGGTGCGCACCCCGCGCCGGTTCCCGTTCTCCCGCCGCAGCCAGGCGGCGACGCGGTCGGTCAGCGCGTCCAGCTCGCCGAACCCGAGGTCCGTGTCCGCGGTCCGTACGGCGATGCCGTCGGGGTCGCGCACGGCCGCCCGGCGCAGCAGGGCGTCCAGCGGAAGGTCCGGAAAGGCGAGGTTCGGCATGGCTCGTTCTCCTCCGGCTGGTCGGTACGCGGCTGCCGTTCGGCATCCGGCAGGCGTGTACACGTTCGACCGGAACGCTTGAGGAATCTTCGAAGAGCGCTCGATCCGCACCGCAGAGAGTGTCCGCATCCGACGGAACGGAGGACGGTCACATGACCACCGAGATGCTCAACCGCACCGGCACCGCCTTCGCGGTGCCCGACGGGGTGCGTGCCCCCGAGGAGGACTTCGGCGTCCTGTACGCGCGGGTCCAGCAGTTCTACGCGCACCAGATGCAGCTCTTCGACGCGCACGAGGCCGAGCGCTGGGCGGGAACCTTCACGGAGGACGCCGTCTTCGACGTGCCGACCCTGGACGAGCCGGTGCGCGGGCGGGCCGCCCTGGCGGCGAACGTGCGGCGCAACGAGGTGCAGCAGGCGCGCAGCGGGGAGCGGTTCCGGCACTGGATCGGGATGCTCGACCTGAGTCCGCAGCCGGACGGGACGCTGCGCACCCGCTGCTACGCGCTGGTGTACGTGACGCCCGCCCGGGGCGCGTCGGCGGTGCACCGGGTGTGCGTCATGGAGGACGTGCTCGTCCGCTCGCGCGGCAAGTGGCGCACCCGCCACCGCGTCGTGACCCGTGACGACCTCGGCTGAGGGCCTGCCGGGTGGTTTCCGGCCGGGCGCTCACGCCCGGCCCGCCCGCCGCCCGGCGGGCTCCCCGCAGAAGAACGCGCACATCGGCCGGGCGACCGGAGAACCAGGAGACACAGGATGACGACGTATGCGACCGAGCCGCGGCTCGGCACCGACCGGACCGCGCTCTACGTGGAGGTGCAGCAGTTCTACGCCCGGCAGGTCCGGCTGCTCGACGACCTGCGGGCGGAGGAGTTCGCCGCGACGTTCACCGCCGACGGGGTGTTCGCGCCGTCGCCCGGCCTCCCGCCGGCGCGGGGCCGCGAGGCCATCGCGGCGGAGCTGCGCGCCGCGCACGTACGCCGGTTCGGCACCGAGCCGGTGCGGCGCCGGCACTGGTACAACATGCTGAGCGTGGACCCGGGGCCGGACGGCAGCCTGGTCACGCACTACTACACGCTGGTGATGGTCAGCCGCCCCTGGGACCCGGCGCCGGCCATCGGGCCGAGCGGTGTGGTGGAGGACGTGCTGGTGCACGAGGACGGGGAGCTGCGCACGCGCGAGCGCCGTGTCACCCCCGACCACCAGTCCTTCTGAGGGGCGGGGCCGGTTCGTCGCGGCCGTCCGTCAGGCGTGGCAGGCCGGTGTCCCGCCGTGGTGCTCGGACATCTCGCGGAACAGTGCGGGGATGTCCAGCGGATCGCCGGGCGCCGCGCCGCGCTCCTCCGCGTAGGCGCGGTGCAGGTTGGGCACCAGCCGCTCGGCGTCCAGCAGACCGGCGTACGGTCCGGGGCCCGCCTCGCGGGCGACCTGGAGCGGGGTGAGTCCGGCGGCCAGCCCCTCCCGGGCGAGCCGCTGGAGGCGCAGCAGGTATCCCTCGTTGTCGTCGAACAGCTCGGGTCCGCCCACCGGTCCGTGGCCCGGCACGACGGTGCGGGCACCGAGGGCGCGCAGGGTCCGCAGCGCCTCCAGGGAGCCGGCGACCGAGCCCATCGGGCAGAACGGGGTGGCGCCCGACATGACCAGGTCGCCGGTGAACACCACCCGCTGTTCCGGCAGCCACACGACGGTGTCGCCGGTGGTGTGCGCGGTCCCCGGGTGGATCAGTTCGGCCCGCAGCGGGCCGACGTGCACCGCCATCCGGTCGCGGTACGTGACCTGCGGGGGCACGACCTCCAGGTCGCCCCAGCACACCTCGGGCCAGAGTCCGGCCATGTGCAGCCCGGCCGCCTCGATGTCGGCGCGCGCCCGCTCGTGGCCGATGACGACGGCCTCGGGGAAGACGAAGTTGCCGAAGGTGTGGTCGCCGTGGAAGTGGGTGTTGACCAGCAGGCGCGGCGGGGCGCCCGCCGCCCGCAGCACCTGTGCGCGCAGGTGCCGGGCCCGTGCCTCGGTGGCGACGGTGTCGACGAGGAGCGGGCCCCCGGTGCCGTCGCCGACGAGCAGTCCGGCGTTGTTCAGGCACCAGCCGCCGTCGGGCTGGACGTAGCCGAGGACGCCGTCGGCGATCTCGGTGAGTCCGGGGGTCGATGACACGGTCGGCTCCTCGACGGGTCTGTGACGGTACGTCAGGCGGCGGCCCGTGCGGACAGGGCGCGGTTGACCAGGTCGAGGTACTGGCGCGGGGTCTCCGCGTCCTCCAGCACCTCCTCGTCCAGCATCACCTCGTAGTCGCGTTCGATGATGCCGGTGACCTGCAACAGGGCGAGCGAGTCGTAGCCCAGGTCGAGGAAGAGGGTGTCGAGGACGTCGCCGTCCAGGTCGACGCCCTCGCCCTCGCCCGCGCAGCTGCGCAGCAGGGCGGTCAGTTCGGTGAGCTCCAGCCGGTCCACAGAAGTGCCTTTCTCGTCGGTCGGGGGTCGGTGTGCGGGGCGGGCGGGGGCGGTGCGCGACCCGGTCGGGGTTGGCGCGGGCGCGCCCCGTTCCCGGGTCAGCGCGCGGCGCGCACCACGGTGGCGGCGTTGAACCCGCCGCGACCGCGGGCCAGTACCAGTGCGGTCCGCAGTCCGGCCCGGCGCGGCGCGCCGACCACCAGGTCGACGGGGCAGTCCTCGGCGGCGCGCGCGGTGCCGGTCGTCGGCGGGATCACCTGGTCGCGCAGGGCGAGCAGGGCGGCCGCCAGATCGAGGGCGGAACCGCCCGCCGAGAGCCGGCCGGCCATCGACTTGGGCGCGGTGACCGGCACCCCGTACGGGCCGAACAGCTCGGCCAGCGCCCAGGCCTCGGCCCGGTCGGCGTCCCGTTCGCCGGCCGCGTCGGCGAACACCACGTCGATCTCGCCGGGGGTGGCCCCGGCGTCCGCCAGGGCCAGTTCGGCGGCGGCCCGCAGCCGGGGCTCCCCGGTGCCGGGCGCCGGGTCGAACGTGGCGGCGCAGCCCGCGACCGTGCCGTGGACCGTGGCGCCGCGGCTCCGGGCGGCGTCCCCGTCCTCCAGGACGAACAGCGCACCGCCCTCGCCGACGACATGGCCCGACGCGGCGGCGTCGAACGGCAGGTAGGCCCGGTCCGGGTCGTCGCCCGTGCTCAGTCCGCCGCCGGCCAGGTACGCCGTCCAGCCCCAGGGGCACAGCGCCGAGTCGACGCCGCCGGTGACCACGGCCCGGACGCCCCTGCGCAGTTGGCGGCGGGCCTGGGCGACGGCGTCGAGGCCGCCCGCCTGCTCGGAGACGACGACCCCGCTGGGGCCGCGCAGCTTGTGCCGGATGGAGATCTGGCCGGAGTTCGCGGCGTAGAACCAGGCGAAGGACTGGTAGGCGCCGACGTGCCGGCTGCCCTTGCTCCACAGCGCCTGGAGCTCGTGCTGCCCGAACTCGAAGCCGCCGGTGGCGTTGGCGGTGACGACGCCGACCGCGTAGTCGGGCAGCCGTTCCGGGTCGAGGTCCGCGTCCTCCAGCGCCTGCGCGGCGGCGGCGAGCGAGAACCGGGTCACCCGGTCGGTCTGCGGGAGCAGCCGGCTCGTCACGTGGTCCTCGTCGACGAACCCGGTGACCTCCCCGGCGAGCCGGGCGGGGTAGCCGGAGGCGTCGAAACGGGTGACGGGCCCGATGGCGTTCTCGCCCCGCAGCACGGCCGCCCACCACTGCTCGGTGCCGACGCCGCCGGGCGCCACGACACCGATGCCGGTGACGGCCGCCTCCACTCCGCGGACGCCGATCAGTCCCGCCTCCTCGGCGGCCACGGCGGTCATGCGGCCACCCCCGTGTGCCGGTTGGTCAGCACCATCGCGCTCTGGAAGCCGCCGAAACCGCTGCCGACGCTGAGCACCGTGTCGGTGCGCTGCCGGCGGGCGACGAGCGGGGTGTAGTCGAGGTCGCAGGCCGGGTCCTGGTCGTGCAGGTTGGCCGTCGGCGGCACGGTGTCGTGCTCGATGGCCAGGGCGCTGGCGGCGATCTCCAGGGAGCCGATCGCGCCCAGCGAGTGGCCGATCATCGACTTGATGGAGCTGACCGGCACCCGGTGGGCGTGTTCGCCCAGGCTGCGCTTGAACGCCGCGGTCTCGTGCTTGTCGTTCTGCTTGGTGCCCGATCCGTGGGCGTTGACGTAGTCGACGGCCGTGGCGTCCAGGCGCGCCTCGTCCAGGGCGACCCTGATCGCCTCGGCCATCTCGCCGCCGTCCGGGCGCAGCCCCGTCATGTGGTATGCGTTGGAGCGGCTCGCGAAGCCCGCGATCTCCGCGTACACATGGGCGCCGCGCCGCAGCGCGTGCCCGTGCTCCTCCAGGACGAGCACCGCGCTGCCCTCGCCGAGCACGAAGCCGTTGCGGGTGCGGTCGAAGGGGCGGGAGGCGGTCTCCGGCTCGTCGTTGCGCGCGGACGTGGCGCGGATCGCGTCGAAGGACGCCAGGGTGATCGGGGTGACCGGTGCTTCCGACGCGCCCGCCACCATCACGTCGGCGCTGCCCTCGCGGATGAGTTCGGCGGCGTGGCCGAGCGAGTCCAGGCCGGAGGTGCAGCCGGTGGAGACGACCGCGACGGGCCCCTGCGCGCCGATGTCGCGCGCCACCTCGACGGCGAGGGAGCTGGGCACCAGGTAGTCGGCGAGCCGTTCCTCGGCCCTGGTGTGGTCCAGGAGCCAGTGGCCGCCGCGCTCGCTGACGTGGGCGTAGCTCTCGTCGAGCCCGGTGCTGCACCCGACGGCGCTGCCCAGGGTGACCCCGGTGCGCTCCGCGCCGTCGGCCGGGGTCAGGCCGCTGTCGGCGACCGCCTCGCGGGCGGCGACCAGCGCGAACTGGGCCGCGCGGTCCAGTCGGCGCGCCTCCCGCGGGCCGAAGCCGTGTTCGGCCGGGTCGAAGTCGACCTCGGCGGCGATCTGCGAACGGAACGAGGAGGCGTCGAAGAGAGTGATGCGGCGGGTCGCGGTGCGGCCCTCCGTCAGCAGTGACCAGAACGCCCTGGTGCCCACCCCGCCGGGTGCGACCACCCCTATCCCGGTGATGACGACGCGTCTCATCGGCTGTCCCTCATGGTGTGTGTCCTCCTGTGGTGGGCGGCGGTCAGCCGCAGGCCGCGGCGGGGGCCGGTGCGGTGCGTCGTACGACCCGGCAGGCCCGCCCGAGCAGGCGCGGCAGCTCGCGGCCGCGTACGAAGAAGTGGTCGCCGGGCACGGTCCGGGCCACCACCCGTCCGGTGGTCCAGCGCCGCCAGCCCGCCATCACGTCCGGCTGGGCCAGCGGGTCGTCCGTGCCGGCGACGACCAGCATCGGCACGGACAGCGGCGTGCCCTCCACCGGTTCGCGGGCGCCGGCCCGCAGGTCGTCGGCGAGCTTCAGGTCGTCGCGCAGCACCGGCAGCACGGCCCGGTGCCAGAACCCGCCGGGTCCGGCCCCCTCGGGGAGGGCGCCGACCTCGCCGAGCAGCTTCAGCAGGTGCTCGTCCGGTTCCCCGACGGAGTCCGAGAGTTCGGACGCGGAGTCGGGCGGCGGACAGGCCCCGAGGGCGAGCAGGGCGGGGCCCGGCAGCCCGGCCTCGTGCAGGGCCCGGGTGACGGTGTAGGCGATCATCGCGCCGAGGCTGTGCCCGTACAGCACGTACGGGACGTCCGGTGCCGGGGCGAAGGTGCCCATCACATCGGCCAGGAGTGCCTCGCGCCCCGTGATCCGGGGCTCGCGGCGCCTGGCCTCGCGCCCCGGCAGCAGCCTGGGCACCGGTTCGACGCCGGGGCCCAGGTCGCGGGGCCAGCCGTAGAAGGACGAGACGCCTGCTCCGGCGTGGGCGAAGCAGTGGAGCGGTACGGGCTGTTCGTCGGGCATCCGCTGTGCCTCCCTCGTGGGCGGGTTCGTCAGGCCGCGTACAGATCGAAGGTGGAGCCGCGGCGCGGTCCGCAGGTGACGTCCAGGGCCGGGTCGACGGCGAGCATCGCCTGGTGCAGCCGCTGGAGCTGCGGCGAGGGCTCCACGCCCAGCTCCTCGATGAGCCGGGTCCGCAGCCTGCGGTAGACGTCCAGTGCGGTGGCCTGGCGCCCGGAGCGGTACAGCGCCACCATCGCCTGCGAGTGCAGTCCCTCGTGCTGGGGGTGACGAGCGATCAGATCGGTGAGTTCCGCGAGGAGTTCGCCGTGCCGGCCGAGCCGGAGGTCGGCGTCGATGCGTCGTTCGACGGTCACCAGCCGGCTCTCCTCCAGCCGCAGGACCTCTATCTCCAGGATCGAGCCGAGCCGTACGTCCACGAGCGCCGTTCCCTGCCACATCGCGAGCGCCTCGCGGTACAGCTTCCCGGCCCGTACGTCCTCGCCCTCGTCGAAGGCGCTCCGTCCCGCCGCCACCAGTCGCTCGTAGCGGTGCACGTCCACGGACTCCGGCGGGATCTGCAGCAGGTAGCCGCCGTGCCGGGTGGCCAGCACCTCCTTGGCGGTGCCGGGTGCGTCGGGCCCCATCGCGGTGCCCAGCCTGCGGCGCAGCTGCAGGATGTACGTCTGCAGCGTGGTCATGGCGCTCTGGGGCGGGTTGGTGCCCCAGATCTCCTCCATGAGCGTGGGCACGGGCATGACCCGGCCCGGGTAGAAGGAGAGCAGCGCCAGGATCTGGCGCGGCTTTCCCGCGGTCGGAACGATCGACACTCCGTTGACGTCGGCACTCAGTGGACCCAGAACCTGAATCTCCACGTTTTCCTCCCCGCATGCCCGGTCGATTCCCCCGAGCTCGAAGCCGTCGGCGTTCCGCACGCTAGCCCCGTTCGCCCCGCCCGCCCCGTACCTCGACCTGGGTTCGAGCGGCCTTCCAACGGGACGCGGGCGGGGCCTTCGGATGCGCGGGCGGGCCGGCCGGGCCCGCCGTCAGCGGTCGGAGAGGTCCTCGGGGAGCAGGAGCCGCAGGTCGTCCATGCTGGGGGCGGGGACCGCGCTCAGCCGTCCCGCCTGGCGGGTCATCATCCGTTCCAGGGTCTGGCGCGCGAGCCGCGCGTTGCCGAAGCCCGCGCCCCTGGGGATGGTGTCGAAGTGTTCCCGCAGGGCGTTCGCCGTGCCCGGCGCGCACTCGTAACCGTTCTCGGCCGCGTGCCGGCGGACGATCGTGACCAGTTCGTCCGAGGAGTAGTCGGGGAACGCGATGTGCCGGGGGAAGCGCGAGGCCAGGCCGGGGTTGGAGCCCAGGAAGCGGTTCATCTCGTCGGTGTAGCCGGCGACGATCACGACCACCTCGTCCCGGTGGTCCTCCATCAGCTTCAGCAGGGTGTCCACCGCTTCCTGCCCGAAGTCCGCGGCCCCGGCCGAGCGGGGGGTCAGGGTGTACGCCTCGTCGATGAACAGGACGCCGCCCAGGGCCCGTTCGAAGGCCTCCCGGGTCAGTTGCGCCGTGTGTCCGACCCAGCGGCCCACCAGGTCCGCGCGCGAGACCTCGACGAGCTGGCCGCGCGGCAGCACGCCCAGGGAGGTCAGCAGTTCGCCGTACAGCCGGGCCACCGTGGTCTTGCCGGTGCCGGGCGGGCCCGCGAAGACCAGGTGGTTGCCGATCCGGGGCGCGGGCAGCCCGGCCTCCTTCCTGCGCCGTGCGGTGGCGAGCAGGTTGACCAGGTCGCCGACCTCGCGCTTGACGTCCGCGAGGCCCACCAGGGACTCCAGCCGCAGCAGCGGGGCGTCGTCCTGCCCGGCGTCCGGGGTGTCGCCCTCCGGGAGGCCCACGTCCACCGCGGTCAGCAGGGCCAGGTCCCGTTCCCCGGCCTCCGGCAGGGCGGCCAGGCGGGACGCCTGCCGGTCCACCATCTCCTCGAAGACCTTGCGGGCGGTGCGGCCGTTGCCGAAGCCGGCGTCCCGGGGGATCCGGTCGAAGCGGGTGCGCAGCGCGGTGCGGGCCGCCGGGTCCAGTTCGTAGTGGTGGCCGGTGCACATCCGCTCCACGATCGTGACCAGTTCGTCCGAGGTGTAGTCGGTGAACTCGACGCTGCGGGTGAAGCGGGAGGCGAGTCCGGGGTTGGACGCCAGGAACTCCGTCATCTCCTTCGGGTAGCCGGCCGCCACGACCACCACGTCGTCGCGGTGGTCCTCCATCAGCTTGACCAGGGTGTCGATCGCCTCGCGGCCGAAGTCGGCGCCGCCCCCGCCGCCGTCGGAGAGCAGGGTGTACGCCTCGTCGACGAACAGGACCCCGCCGAGCGCCTTGTTGAAGGTCTCGGTGGTCTTGATGGCCGTCCCGCCGATGATCTGCGCGACCAGGTCGGCGCGCGACACCTCCACCAGGTGTCCGGAGCGCAGGACGCCCAGCGAGGCGAGGATGGAGCCGTAGAGCCGGGCGACGGTGGTCTTTCCGGTGCCTGGCGGCCCGGCGAAGATCAGGTGCCGGCTCATCGGCGGGGCGGGCATGCCGATGCTGGCCCGGCGCTGCGCCATCCGGTTGAGGTTGATCAGTGTCAGGACCTGCTGCTTGACCTCGTCGAGGCCGATCAGGGACTCCAGTTCGGCCACCGGGCCGGAGTCCTCGCGGGGCTCGGCCGCCACCGGGACCGTGCCGCCGGGCAGCCGCCCGTCGTCCGTCGCCTCCCGTTCGCTGCCCCAGGCGTCGGGGGAGCCGTTGTCCGTACTGGTCAGTCCCTCGACGGCGAGCCGGTCGCCGGGCACCACCTGGCGCACCCCGCTGCCCCGGTTGTCGCGTACGGTGCAGCCGATCAGCGCCACCGCGTCGGTGCCCTCCACCCGGATGCCGTCGGCGCCCGAACCGGTCGCCTCGCAACTGTTGAGGGAGGCCCGCGCGCCCGCGGCCACCAGCACGCCGTGCTCGCCGGAGTCGGTCACCGTCGCGCGTACGGCGGCCAGTTCGCCCTCGGCCTCGATGTGCACGCCCGCGCCGCCGGACTTCTCGATGCCGGTGTCGCGCAGGGTGAGCGTGCCGAGCGCGCCGATGCGGACGCCGGCCTCGGCGGAGCCGGTCAGCCGGCCCTTGCCGAGGTACAGGTTGCCGTGGCCCGAGACGTGCACCGCCGAGCGGCCCGACGTCTCGACGACGCTCTCCTCCAGGCGGCCCCGGCCGTCCTTGACGACCTCCACGCCGTGCCCGCCGGACCCGGTGACACAGGAGCGCCGCAGCAGCGGGTTGGCGCCGCTGCGGATCACGATGCCGGACCCGCCGCAGCCCTGGACCCGGAGCCGGTCGAACTCGGCGGCCGAGTCCTCGTCGAGCAGCACCCCGATGCCCTTGGCGTCCCGGACGACGGTGTTCGTCAGGACCGGCGAGGAGAAGCCGGTGACCCGTACGGCGGGTTCCCCGGCGGCGGTGAACGCGCACTCGTCGAAGACGCCGCGGCTGCGTTCGGTGACCAGCAGGCCGTGTCCCTCCGTGCGGTCGGTGCGGCAGCGGGACAGGGTCGCCGAACCGCCCGCGCCCAGCACGAAACCGTGCCCGGTGGTGTCGCTGACCAGGACGTCCTCCAGGGCGACCGGTCCGGAGCTGTTCACGAACACCCCGACGGCGGCCTTGTGGATCGTGCTGCGCACCATCCTGACCGAGCTGTCCTCCTCGACGGCGACGCCCGGTTTTCCGGCGGACGATATCTCGCAGTCCTCCAGCAGGACGTGCGCCTGCCCGTTGGCGAGCACCCCGTTGCCGTGCGTGTCCCGCAGCCGGCCGGCGCGCACGGTGATGCGGCCCCGCTCGCCGGCCACCACGGCGGACGTCCCGAGGTGTTCGACGACGCAGTCCTCCAGGAAGCTCTCGGCCCCGGAGGTGGACACCACACCGGCGCCCGCCGCGTTGCTGATCCGGCACTGACGCAGCGCCAGGGCCCCTTCCTCGCGGGCGAAGAGCGCCGACCAGGACGAGCCGTGGACCTCGCACCGGTCCATCGCGAGCTGTCCGCGCGGCGCGTCGACCACCGGCAGTTCGTCGTCGTGCCCGCGCAGCACCAGGTCCCGGACCATCACGGCGTCCCCGGTGAGCGTCAGCGCCGTTCCGCGCCGGGGCGCCAGCTCCACCGTGCCCCGTCCCTCCTCGGCGGTCAGGGTGATCGCGGCCGAGATCGTCAGGCGCTCCTCGTACCGGCCCGGGGCGATGCTGACGACGGCGCCGGGGCGGGCCCGGACGACGGCCTCCCCGATGGTGCGGTGGTCGCCCGTCCCGTCGGCGGCGACGGTGAGCATCTGGCGTGACACGTTCCTACCTCCCGGCCCCGGCGCCGTGGGTACGGGGCGGGGACACGCGGCATGTGCGGCATGGGAAACTACTGTGCTCATCATGCCTGTTGGCGCAGGTCGTCCGCCATGGTGGTCGGTGTTCCGAAGCCGGTCGGGATCGCTACGATCGGCCCATGCGATCTTCGAGGTCCCCGGTGTCCCACGCCCTCGGACCGGTGGCGCTGGCCGCCCTGCTCCTGCTGTCCGGCACTGCGGCTCCGGCCGTCGCGGCGGAGGGGGCGGACAGTCCCTCGTTGCCGGGGGTGCCCGCCGTGCTCGCCGACGGCCGTCCCTGTACCACGGGCTCCGCCAAGAAGTCGGCCCAGGTCCCCTGGGCGCAGAGCTTCCTGGGGGTCGACCGGGCCTGGGAGCTCAGCCGGGGCGCGGGGGTGAAGGTCGCCGTCATCAGCACCGGGGCGGACCTGCGGCGGGTGCCGGCCCTGAAGGGCGGGGTCACCGGCGGCCGGGACGTGGTGGCGGGCGGCACCGTGCGGGACGACTGCGTGGGTTACGGCACGTTCCTCGCCGGCATCGTGGCGGGCAGGCCGCAGCCGGGCACGAAGGCGGCCGGGGTCGCCCCCGGGGCCGAGGTGGTCGCGGTGCGGGCCACCGACCGGTCCGGCGCCACGACCCCCGAGCGGCTGGCCGGGGCGATACGGGCGGCGACGGACACCGGGGCGCGGATCATCCAGGTGGCGCTGAGCGTGCCCTCGGCGCCGAAGGCGCTGAAGGACGCCGTGGCCGCCGCGCAGCGGGCCGGGGCCCTGGTGGTGGCGCCGGCCTCGGCGCGGGAGTGGGAGGGCCGCCCGGGAACGTCCGGGGCGGTGGCCGGTCCGGCCCATCCCGCGGCGCTGCCCGGGGTGCTGGCCGTGTCCTCGGTGGGGCCGGGCGGGAAGGTGCCCGAGGAGCCCGGCGGCGCGAAGGGGCGGCGCACGCGGCCCGTGCTGAGCGCTCCGGGCGAGTCGGTGACGGGGCCGGGGCCGGGCGGCGCCGGGCAGTTCGTCGGCCGGGGCGACGCGGTGGCCGGGGCCTTCGTCTCCGGGGCCGCGGCCCTGGTCCTCTCGTACCATCCCCGGCTGACCGCCGACCAGTTGGCGCACCGGCTGAGGAGCACCGCGTACGGGGCGGCGGGCGACGCACCGGGGATCGTGGACCCGGTGCGGGCGCTGTCGGCCGTACTGCCCGAGGAGCACGAGCGGGCCGCGGCCGGGCCGAAAGACGCCGCGACGGCGGTCGTGCCGCCGCCCGCCCCGCCGGAGACACGTGACCGCGCCCTGGTCGTGGCCGCCTCGGCGGGCGCGGTGTCGCTGCTGGTGGCCTTCCTGGCGGTGGTACTGCCCAGGGGACGGCGCCGGGGCTGGCGCGTGGTGCCGTCCCACCGCTTCGGCGACGACCGCCCCTGATACCCCTGCGCGGCGACCGCCCGGCACCCGGCGAACGGGTGCCGGGCGGTCGCCGTCCGAGGCTTCCCTACCTTGAGGGGGGACGTGCCCGCCCGGCTGCGTGACGACAGGCTGGGGGGCGTGTGTCCGTCGCACAGGTGGTCCGCCGGGGGGTTTGGTTCGGCGTGCTCGTCGCCGCATGGCCCGCGGTCCTCTTCGGGTCGCTCTGTCTCGTCGGCACCGCCGCGCAGCTTTCCACGGGGACGCCGGGGAAGGCCCTCGACGTTTTCCGGAGCGGCGTCGTGGCGATCGGCGGAAGCATGGCGGTCGGTGTCCTGCTGGGGGCCGCGACCGGGGGCGCGCTCGCGCTGGCCCCCGGCTGGTTCACCGCCCGGGCCCCGTTGCGGGGACTGCTCGCCGCAGCCGTCGCGAGCACCCTGTTCCTGGCCGAGGTGCCGGTGGTGTTCGCCGCCGGCACCGGCCCCCTGCCGGCTCTGCTCATCATCCTGGGCGCACCGGTCGTCGGCCTGGTGGCGGCGGCCCGCAGCGGCGCCCTCATGGGTTGCCCCCGGCACCACCCCTGACCCTCGATGCGCCGACCGCCCGGCACCCGATGGACGGGTGCCGGGCGGTCGTTGTCCCGGGGGCTTCCGGCATCCGGGCTACCGGTTCGCCTCCTCCGTCTCCGGGAGCAGGGCGGTCTGCACCTGGACCACTCCCCTGCGGGTGATGAACTGCGCGCGTCCGGGCGTGAGTTGCATCGGCTTGGTGTCGTTGAACAGATAGCCCTCCGAGGGCGGGCAGGAGAGCAGCGCGGCCGGTGTGTTCACCTCCATCAGGCGGCGCAGCAGCGGGTCGCTCATCGCCCGGGCCGCGCCGTTGGCGCTGCGCGCCACGATCAGGTGCAGGCCGAGTTCGGCGCCCTGGGCGAGGTACTCCAGCAGCGGGCCGAAGTGGTTGGACATGCTGCCGGAGACCATGTCGTAGTCGTCCACGATCAGGAAGACCCGCGGGCCGCTCCACCAGTCCCGCCGCTTCAGCTGGGCGGGTGAGACGTCCGCGCCGGGCAGCCGTTCCTTCATGGCCCGTGCGACGCCGTCCACCGCCTGCTTGAGGATGTCGACGGAGACCGCGTAGCCCAGCCGGTGCGCCTCGGGGACGTTCTCCAGCAGCCCTCGCCGGTAGTCGACCAGCATCACCCGCGCCTCGGCGGGGGTGTAGCGCTCGGCGATCGTCCGGCAGACCGTGCGCAGCAGGTTGGTCTTGCCGGTCTCCGCGTCGCCGACCACCACCAGGTGCGCGGTCTGTGCGAAGTCGTGCCACATGACGTCGAGCCGGTCGCCCTCCAGGCCCAGCGGCATGCGCAGGTCGCCGTCCGCGCCGACCTCGGCGGCGGGCAGTTCGGCGGGGTCCAGGAGGACGGGCAGGGTGCGGACCGGGGGTGCGGGCGGGCCGGCCCAGTGCCCGGCCACCCGCGCCACCGCGTCGGCGACGCCCGCCCCGAGGTCCGCGGCGCTCTCGCCGCCGTCCACCCGGGGCAGGGCGGTGAGGAAGTGGTGCTTGGTCTCGGTCATGCCGCGGCCGGGTGCCTTGGGGATGGTCGCGGCGGCCCGCATGTTGATCATCGAGTCCATGCTGTCGCCGAGCCGCAGCTCGAAGCGGGTGCCGAGCTGGTCCCGCAGCGAGGTGGAGATCTCCGCCCAGCGGCCCGCCGCCACGATGAGGTGCACCCCGTAGTTGAGGCCGCGCGCCGCCAGCGCCGTGAAGGCGTCCATGGTGTTCATGAAGTCCTGGCGGATCGTGCCCCAGCCGTCGACGACGAGGAACACGTCGCCGTACGGCTCGTCCGGCAGTTCACCGGCGGCGCGGCGGGCGCGCAGGGTGGCCATGGAGTCGATGCCCAGCTCGGCGAACTGCTTCTCGCGCCGGGCCACCAGCGCACGCACCTCGGACAGGGTACGGTGCACCCGTTCCGGGTCCAGCCGTCCCGTGACCCCGCCCATGTGCGGCAGGTCGCGGAGCGCGCCGAGCGAGCCGCCGCCGAAGTCCAGGCAGTAGAACTGGACTTCGCGCGGGGTGTGGGTGAGCGCGAGGGACATGATCAGGTCGCGCACCAGGGTGGACTTGCCGCTCTGCGGGCCGCCCGCGATGCCGATGTGCCCGCCCGCGCCGGACAGTTCGGCGATCAGGGGTTCGCGGCTCTGGTCGAAGGGCCGGTCGACGATGCCCACCGGCACCGTCAGACGGCCGTGCAATCCGGGGTCGACGGTGGTGAGGCCCCGCTCGGGGTGCGGTTCCAGCCCCATCAGCAGGGTGTCCAGCGAGAGCGGGGTGTCCAGCGGCGGCAGCCAGACGCGGTGTGCGGGCCTGCCGCCCTCCCGCATCCGGGCCACGGCCAGCGCGAGCAGGGTCTCCTCGCTCTCCTCCTCCTGCGGCTGCGGCTGCGGGTCCGGTTCGGGTGCGGGGGCCGCGGGGGCGGTCCAGTCCGTGCGGTACGGGACGACCTGGCCGGCGACGGCCGAGGCGCCGACCCTGCGGACGCCCTGGTAGGGCCCCGAGACGTAGGCGGCCTTGAACCGGACCAGGGTGCCGGTGTCCTTCTTGAGGATGGCGCTGCCGGGTACGGAGGGCAGCTGGTAGGCGTCCGGCACGCCCAGTACGCCCCGGCTCTCCATCGCGGAGAACGTGCGCAGCGCGATCCGGTACGACAGGTGCGACTCCAGCTGGGTCATCCGGCCCTCGTCCAGCCGCTGCGAGGCGAGCAGCAGGTGGACGCCGAGGCTGCGGCCGAGGCGCCCCACCATCACGAACAGGTCCATGAAGTCGCGGTGTGCGGAGAGGAGTTCGCTGAACTCGTCGACCACCACGAAGAGCGTCGGCAGCGGTTCCAGGTCGGTGCCCGCGGCCCGGGCGGTCTCGTACTCGAACGCCGAGGTGTAGTTACCGGCGCTGCGCAACAGCTCCTGGCGGCGCATCAGTTCACCGTGCAGGGCGTCCTGCATGCGGTCGACCAGGGCCGATTCGTCGGCGAGGTTGGTGATCACGGCCGAGGTGTGCGGCAGGCCCTCCAGGCCGAGGAAGGTGGCACCGCCCTTGAAGTCGACCAGGACGAAGTTGAGCTTCTCCGAGGAGTGGGTGAGCGCCAGGGCGAGCACCAGGGTGCGCAGCAGTTCCGACTTGCCGGAGCCGGTCGCGCCGATCAGTACGCCGTGCGGCCCCATGCCGCCCTGCGCGGCCTCCTTGATGTCCAGTTCCAGCGGTGTGCCGTCGCCGGTGAGTCCCAGTGGCACCCGCAGCCTGGCCCGCTCGCTCCGGTCGGCGCGCACCGCGTCCAGGTCGACGGTGTGCAGGTCGGGGAGGCCGAGCAGGTTGGTCAGCTGCACGTCCGTGGTGAGGGCCTCGCCGTTGTCCGTGGCGACGCCCATCCGATAGGGGGAGAGCAGGCAGGCCAGTGCCCTGGCCCGGCGGGGGCCCATCGCGTCGGGCCTGCCGAGCGCGGTCGTGGTCTCCTTCCCCGACCGGTCGGTGCCGACCAGTTCCAGTCGCTGTTCGGCGATCCGCAGCCGCAGCGTGTGGCGGGCCTGGCGCCAGGGCAGGGAGCCGGACACGTCCAGCGTCACGACGTTGCGGTAGCCGTCGGTGGCCAACCGGGAGTCGGCGGGCGTCCGGGCGCTGTCCAGCACCACGACACAGTAGGGTTCCTCGGCGCTCGGGGTGGCGTCGGCCTCGAAGGCGGGCCGGCCGGTGAGTTCCTCGCCGAGCAGCGATTCGAGGCCCAGGACGGAGTCGGTGACCAGCCGGACGGATCCGCCGCCGTCGACGTCCGTCGGGTGCTGGGCGTGCGGCAGCCACTTCACCCATTCCCAGGCGGTCCGGCGGTCGTGGTCCGCCAGCACCACGATCCGCAGGTCCTGCGGCGAGTGGAACACGACCAGTTGGGCCAGCAGGGCCCGCACCATCGCGTGCACCGCCCCCTCCTCGCCCTGCAGCAGGACGCGGGCGTAGGTGCGCAGGTAGAGCGCGACCGGCTGGTCGGGCACCGTTCCGTACGCCTTGATGAAGCGGCGCAGGGCGTGCGCGGACAGCGGTTCCAAGTCCTCGACCGGCTTGGTGCTCAGCGGTGTCAGCTTCGTCGCCAGCTGCTGTTCGCCCACCGCGATCCGCACCTCGGCGAAGTCCGCGTGCGACGCCCGCCGTTCCCACAGCCTGCTCGTGGGCACCAGGCCCCACAGGGAGGCCGGGTCCGGGTGCGCCCACGCCTGCGCCTCCCGCTGCTGGGTGATCACCTTGCGGACGCGCCTGCGGCTGATCGACAAGTACCGCATGTAGTCGCGCCGTTCGCCGAGCAGTGCCCGCTTGCGGTCCCCGGAGGCCCGGACGATCTGTGACAGCAGCATGCCGACGGCCGACAGCGCCATCAGCCCGATGGCGACGTACATCATGGGTCCGCCGCCGCTGCCCGGCCGCAGGAAGATGAGGACCATGCCGAGCGAGCTGAGCGCCATCGGCATGTACGTGACCATGTTGCCCATCGCGCTCTGCGTCTCGGGCACCGAGGGCGGTTCCTGGAGGCTCAGTTCGCCCTGGGGCATCTCGGGGCCAAGACGCCTGGGAGGCCTCTTGAAGAGGACCACGCTCAAAGGGGATCGCCTTCCTGGGGGGTGCCGACGGTTGTTGTGTCATGTCTTCGAAGTGACGGGACGACAAACGCCCGGGGTACGGCCGGCGGCGAATGTGCGCAGGCCGGGGTGGGTGGACGCGGGGTTGCCGATCATGACGGCACCCCACAACGTACAGACTGCACCCACAAGTTAATGTGATCAATCCGACCGCGTCGACCACCGTCCTGGAAGGCGATGAAACGCGCTTGACTGACATATCCGCGGCCCCCCTGTGCCGCCTCACGGTGCTGACGCCCGACCGTTCCGTCGAACTCGCCGTGCCGTCCGACGTCGTACTCGCCGACCTGCTGCCGACCATCGTCGACCACGGGGGCGACGACCTCCACGAGCGCGGGCTCCAGTCCGGCGGGTGGGTGCTCCAACGCCTCGGCCAGGAACCGCTCGACGACGAGAACACCCTCGGCGACCTGGGTCTGCGCGACGGCGAGACGGTGCACCTGCGCCTGCGCGGGGACGCCCTGCCCGAGATCCATTACGACGACCTGGTGGACGGGCTCTCCGGCCGGTTGCGGGAACGCCCAGACTCCTGGCGGCCCCTGTGGTCGCACCACCTCATGACCGCGCTCGCCCTGTGCGCCCTCGCCACCGGCCTGCTGCTCCTGCTGCAGCCCGGCCCCGCGGGGCTGCGGGCGGTCTGCGCGGCGGCGACCGCGGGCGTCCTGCTGGCAGGTGCGGGGGCCGCCGCACGGGCGGTCGGCGACGTCGGGGCGGGCGGTGCGCTCGGCGCGGCAGCCGTGCCCTTCCTCGCCCTGGCCGGTGCGCTGGTGCCGCAGGGGTCCGGGACCGATGCGGAACTGGGTGCCCGGCTGCTGGCGGGCTGCTCCGCGGCGGCCGGGGCCGCCGTGCTCGGGGTCGCCGCCGTCGGCGCGTGCGCCCCGTTGTTCCTGGGCACCGCCCTGGCCGCGGTGCTCGGCGCGATCGGGGGCGCCGTCATGCTGTTCGGCGCACCGGCCGCCGCCACGGCCGCCCCGCTGGTCCTGGTGATCGTCCTGCTGGGGAACTTCCTGCCCTCCCTGGCGTTCCGCCTGTCGGGCCTGAAGGTGCCGCTGCTGCCCACCAACGCCGGGCAGCTCCAGGAGGGCATCGACCCCACCCCGGACGAGCAGATCGCCACCCGGGGCGCCGTCGCGGACGGCTACCTCACCGGTCTCTACGGCGCCACCGGCCTGGTGGCCGCGGGCTGCCTCACGGTGCTGGCGTTCGAGACGTCCTGGGCGCCGCTCACCCTGGCCTCGGTGCTGTGCGCGCTCCTGTTCACGCACGCGCGGGCGATCGGCGGCGCGTGGCAGCGCCTCGCCGTCGTCCTGCCGGCCGCCTACGGTGCCGTACTGCTGACGGTGCGTCTGGTCCTGCACGTGCCGGACGGCTCCCGGCCGCTGCTGCTCGCCGGTCTGCTGGCCGTCGCCGCCGTGCTCGCCATCACGGGGTGGACGCTCCCCGGCCGCCGGCTGGTGCCCTACTGGGGGCGTGCGGTCGACCTGCTCCACCTGCTCTTCGCCATCGTTCTCGTCCCGCTGGCCCTGCTCGTCGCCGGCCTCTACCAGTACCTGCGGGGCCTCAACGGCTGAGCCCGTCGCCCGGCGGCGGACGCCGGACGACGGCCCGGTCCCGGGGTTCCCCGGCCGAAGGCCCCGACCCCCGGGGCCCTGGTCCTCGTGTGCCGGGCGGTGCCCGGTCGGAAAGGCAAGGAATGCAGTCCAGGCGGGACCAGGTCCACGCGCACATGTTCGTCATGAGCCGGCTGTCGCTGGGGATGCTCCGGGACGACCCGGACGCCCCCGAGTCGGCGCACCGGCGGACCTCCAAGGGCTTCGTCATCGGCCTCGTCGTCGCGGTGCTGGCCGCGCTCGGCGTCACGGTGTACGGGCTGGTGGTACCGGGCGGTTCGAACGCGTGGAAGGCCACCGGGACCCTGGTGATCGACGAGCGTTCGGGCGCCCGCTACCTCACGCTCGACGGCGTCCTGCACCCGGTGCTGAACGAGACCTCGGCCAAGCTGCTGGCGGGCAGCCGGATGCGGACGGTGGGCGTCGAGCCCGCCTCCCTGGAGGACGCCCCGCGCGGTGCGACCCTGGGCATCGTCGGCGCGCCGGACCCGCTGCCCCGGCCGGGCTCCCTCAGCCGGGACGCCTGGTCGGTGTGTGCCGCCCCGGCCGGGGACACCGGACAGCCGCGGCTCGTCCTGGCCGTCGGCCTGGAGGCCGAGGGCAGGCCCGTCACCTCGGACCGGGCCACCCTGGTCCGCAGCGTCCCGGGCGGGGTCACGTACCTGCTCTGGCACGGCACCCGGCTGCGGCTCGACACCGCGAACTACGCGGTCCAGGCACTGGGGCACGACCGGAGCGGGGTGCGCCCGGTCCCGGACGCCTTCCTCAACGCCCTGCCCGCGGGGCCGGACCTGGCGGTGCCGGAGGTGTCGGGGCGCGGCAAGGCGGGCCCGGCGCTGGCCGGCCGCCCCACGAGGATCGGGCAGCTCTTCGCCGGCTCCGGCCGCCACTACCTGCTGACGGAGCACGGCCTGACCCCGGTCACCGCGCTGGAGGAGGCGCTCCTGAAGGGCGATCCCCGCACCCAGCGGACCGCCTACGCGGGAGGAGCCGTCACCCTTCCCGAGATCGGCCCGGACGATCTGGCACGCCATCAGGACACCAAGCACACCCGGCTGTTGGCGGCCGGGGGCGGCACCGTCCCGACCGAGCTGCCCGAGCCCATGCCGGCCGCGGCGGACGAGGCCGTGTGCGCCGTCATCGGCACCGCGGACGGCCGGCCGACCGTCTCGGTCGTCCTGCCCGGCGCGGAGCGGCTGGGGGGCCGCCCGGTGTCCAACCAGCCCGGGATCTCGGCGAGTTCCGGCACCGCCGACCTCTTCGCGGTACGTCCCGGGGGCGGCGCCCTCGTCACGGCACTGTCCTCCGCGGGCACCGGCACGGCCCACTACCTGGTCACCGAGACGGGTGCCAAGTACCCGGTGCCCGGGGGCAAAAAGACGCTCGAGCAACTCGGCTACGGCACCGAGCAGTCCGTCCCCGTACCGTCCGCCGTGCTCGGGATGCTCGCGTCCGGACCCGCGCTGGACGAGGCCGCCCTGTTGGCGCAGGGGCTCGTGGAGGCGTCGGCGAACGAGGCGTCCGGATAACCGACTGCCCTGCTCCTTAAGGGAATTGAGCTTTCCTTGAGGATGGGGAGGCCTTCGGGCACGCGCTTTCTGCCACATCACCGCAGCTCACACGCATATCGAAGATGAACATTCAGATTGCCCGTGAGCGCGCGTACCAAGATCCCGCACCGCGTATTAATCTGATGATCAGCCGACCTGGAGGGATTCATTCCCGGTGCGGTCGGCCTGCCGTGCACCCGTGGTGTCACCGTGTTCCAGCAGAGTCCAGGAGGACCTCCATGCCTGATGTCTCCGGCTTCAACATCAATTCGGCCGACGGCCTGTCCAACGACGAGACAGCGATGCTCGAAACGCTGAAGACGCTGGACCGGCACCTCACCGACATGGACGAGGCGGGCGTCAAGGTCAAGACCATCCAGGGTCAGGTCCGGGCGGCCTACCAGGCGGTTTCCTCGGAGACCCACGCCGCGGGCATCGACGAGTGGCTCAAGCTCCACAACAGGGTCATGCAGCGCACCCAGTTCTTCCGCGAGGGCACCGCGATGGCCAAGCAGCTCCTCGTGGACGCCGAGTTCGACGCGAACACCTACGCCGCCGGCATCTCCGGCGAGATCAACCCCAAGTAACTCTCCCGTCACTCGCCCCGCCCCCGACCTTCCCGATCTCACCGCCGCCACACGAGGAGTTCTGCCATGACCGTCAAAATCAGCCACCAAGGGGTCCAGGACGCCATCCGGAACATGCAGACGGCCCAAACGGAAATGCGTGAGGCCCTCACCTGGATGGAGAACAACTTCACCGCCCTGCGCGACACCCTGACCGGTCAGACCCGTACGTCCTGGGAGGAGTTCAACGACGAGCTGAAGAGGATCAAGGTCCAGCTCGAGACCCAGTACGGGACCGCCATGACGACCCTTCAGCGGATGCACTCCCGGCAGATCGACGGGGACCAGGAGGGCGGCCGCACCCTGGGCACCCTCCAGGGCAGCTGACCTTCCCGACCGAGTCGACTTCCACCAGGTGAGGTACGGACATGGCCGCTGACGAGAACCCGGGCGACATCTTCCAGTCGACCGACGGCGTCTATCTCAAGTACGCCAACCAGGAGATCCCCCGCTTCCGGCGCGACCTCACGGTCAACCCGAACTACGTGAGCATGGGGTCGAAGATCCCCCTCGCCATCGGGAACCCCGAGAAGAGCATGTCGGCGAAGGCGCTGGAAACCGAGCTGGAGATCTATCGCACCAACATGCGCACCCGGTACGACAACGCCATCAAGCTCCTGGACAGCTTCTCGGCCGCCCTGCGGGACGTGGAGGGCGCGCACAAGGAGGCCGAGGACGACTCCACGACCATGGGTGGCTCCCTCGCCGACGAACTCCTCGAGATCCTGACCCCGAAGGGAAAGTGAAACCATGGCCGAGGCACCTTCCGGAATGCCCGCCAAGTGGGAGGACATCCTCGCCATGTTTCACGACGGGACCACCAAGCTCCCGGACCGGAACCAGGTGGCGGGTCCGGGGTCCAAGCGGTGGATCACCAAAGAGGTGAATGGTGCGTGGTTTGACGGCAACCCGGAGCACCAGGCGAAGCAATGGGGCCTGGACGGGTACTACGCGTTCGCCTTTCCCCTCCGGGAGGACGAGCAGTGGCTCATGTTCGGGTTCGGCTACAACTGGGCGGACTTCGGCAACGGCCCCGGCGCCCTGAGCGAGTTCACGGCAGCGCCGGGCCCCATTCTGAAATCCGTCCTGGCCGGGACCAACAAGGACGCCGATCCGCTGGTGTCGAAAAAGGCGGCCGAGATCCTCGCCAACATGGACGCGTGGACGGACGGATGGATCGCCGAGTTCAACAAGTGGGCCGAGAACGTGGGGAACGGGTCCGAGGAAATCGAGGGCGAGTCCGCGGAAATCTTCGAGGCCACCCTCCAGGCGGTGAAGCGCGCCCTCCAGGAGACCCAGTCCTACTACCTGGGGGGAACGCTGAAGAACAATCTCACCGATGTGAGCACCCAACTGACCGCCAGCATAAAAAAGTTGCAGGAAAACTTCTCCACCTGGTTCGACACGAAGACATCGGTTTCCTTCAATGGAGCGACGAAGGAAACCGGCTCCGTCGCCATGGCGTTCACCCACCTGAACGGCGAGTTCCTCAAGGTGATGGACAGCCTCAACCCCTCCTCGGACCATGACGCCACGGTCAGCGGTCTCGACTGGAACAGCATCGAAACCGCCGCCAAGAACCAATGGCTCGCCCACGTCAAGACCGGTCTCGACGACGCGTCGGCGGAGACGATGACCAATCTGGCGAACACCTACAACATCGCCAGCCGCAAGTTCTCCGACGCGAACTCCATCGTGAAGTCGACGTTCACCATCTCGCTGACCTCCGAGGATCAGGAGAAGTTCTACGGTCCGGCGGGCGGCGGAGCCGGTGGTGCCGGTGGTACCGGTGACGAGTTCCTCAACAAGTTCAAGGAGATGTTCGGCGGCGGGGCGGGCGGCGAAGGCGGCGGGGCCGGCGGGGAAGGCGGTGGCACGGGCGGCGACGGCTCGAGCATCGACGTGCCGCCCCCGGTGACCGGTCCGAGCGGGGGCATCGGCGGCTCCTCGGCCGACCTGCTCAAGAACAAGAACCTCAATCTCAGCACTCCGAACCCGGTCACCGGCCCCAGCGGCGGCACGGGCGGCACGACCGGACCCAACGGCGGGCCCCTGACGGTTCCGTCCGGCTCGCGCATCGACCCCAGGACCGGTGCCGTCACCGACTCCAAGGGCAAGCCCGTTCTCGGCCCGGACGGCCTGCCCCTGGTGGTGCCGCCCGGTTCGACCATCGGGTCCGGCGGGAAGATCGTTCCCCCCGCCACCACCGGCCCCAAGCCGCCGACGTTCCCGAGTGGTTCCACCTCCGGTGACCTGACGCGGGGCTTCCGTGTCGACGCCGAGGGCAACGTCGTCGTCCCCAAGGGCACCAAGGTGGACGCCCAGGGGAACCTGATCGGCCCGGACGGCAAGCCGCTGACCAACGTCTACGGCGGAAAGCTCACCGTGCCGCCGGGCTCCCGGGTCAACCCCGACGGAACCCTCACCGACCCGCAGGGAAAGCACATCACCGAGAGCAGCAACAACCTGCGGACCCGCGCCCCCAAGACCGTCGAGGAGCTGCTGAACGGCCAGCGCCGTCCCCCCACCACGAGCGGCGACCTCTTCGGCGGGTCGAAGAACACCACCGACACCCTGCGCAAGCTGGTGGACAACAACGGCAACGCGATCCGCGAACCGGTCTCCACGGTGTCCGGGATCAGCAACCGGGCGCGCACCGCCCTGGGGCTGCCCCCGGTGCCCACTGCCACCACGGCGGTGACCAGCGGCGTGCCCACCCAGTCGCTCGGCGCCCTGGGCCGCACCGCCCAGACCTCGGGCACCGGGGGCATGCCCTTCATGCCCCCGATGGGCATGGGCGGCGGTGCCCCGGGCGGGGGCAACGGCGCCGACCGGCAGCGCAACGTGTGGCTCTCGGAGGACGAAGAGGTGTGGGGCACGGAGTCCGGCACCGGAACGGGTGTGATCGGGCGATGAGTTCCGCAGGGGAAGCGACGGACGGCGCCGACGCCACGGGCGGGAAGCCCGCCGTACCGCCGGTGCCCGACGACATCCGGGCGGCGGCGCGCGCCGCGCCCGACCACTGGTTCGGCATGGTGGACCCCGCGTGGCGCGGGGAGGGCGAGCCCCCGTTGTGGGCGGTGATCGGGCAGTGGCGTTCGGACGCCGCCGGCGAGATCGCCGAATGGCAGCACAACGACGGGTACCGGCCCTCGCCGGGCATGCTGGGCTGGCCCGAACCGACCGACGACGTGGACGCCGCCATGCAGTTGGCGGCCACCGGTTACGGGCCGGTCGAGGACGTCGCCCTCGCCGTGATCAGGGCCGAGCTGGCCGTACTGACCGCGCCCGGCGGTGGCGCGGTGAGCGCCTGCACCCCGGACGGCGACCCGGTCGTGCCGGTCTTCACCGCCCCCGCCCACCTGGAACGGGCGGGGGCGCTCGCCCATCGGGTGCTGCCCGTCGCCGAGGCGTTCGCGCTCGTGCCCGAGGGGCAGGACCTGTACCTCAACCCGACGGGCCCCGTGGCCCTGCGGCTGTCCGCCGCGGACCTGACCCGCGCGGTGGACGCACTGGAAGCGGCGGAGGCCGCGAAGGACGCGAAGGACGAGGAGGAGCAGGACTGATGGTGTCGTTCCAGGAGCAGTTCGCGGAGGCCATGGCCGGTCTCGCGGAACAGACCAAAAAAATCCAGCGGGTTCAGGAGGAACTCGCCACGGCGTCCGCCACGGCGACCTCCAAGGACCGGATGGTGACCGCCACGGTCAACGCCCACGGCGAGGTCCTCTCCTTCAAGTTCCACACCGAGGGCTACCGCACGATGCCCGCGGCCCAGCTCGCCGAGGTGCTGAAGACCACGGTCAATGCGGCCCGGCTCGAGATGACCAACAAGGTGAGCGGCTCCGTGCGCCCGCTGATGGGCACTCAGGACGACCTGGCCAAGGGCCTCTTCGGCGGGGGCGAACTGGACGAACTGCTCGCCCCGCTGCGGGAGATGCAGCCCGACGGTCTGACCGGGACGGTGCTGGGGGACCGGAAGAAGCCGGCCGGTGGCCGCGGCGAGGAGGACGAGTTCTATGGCTGACGGGACCCTGAGCGTTCCGCAGGACCTGAAGCGGCGTTTCACCCAGTTCGGCGACATCTCCAGGATCGTCGGGGAACTCGGTGTGCTCAACGACCGCATCAACCTGGAGAACAAAACCGCGGGCGGCAAGGACGACGTGTACGCGAAGGAGTACCACAAGTTCGTCAACTCGACGGGCCAGGGGCTCACGTACGGTCTCGAAGGGCTCTCCGAGCTGCTCGAGATGGTCGGTATCAGCGGAAACAAGGCGTCGAACATCCTGAACGACGCCGAGAACGACGCCAACCACATGGCCGCCGGCTGAGCCGGCCGAACTCCGAAGACGCGGCAGCACAACGATGGCGATCGAGGTTCCCGAGGGGTGGGCGACCCTCCTCAAGACCCTGACAGGCATGCCCTTCCCGCAGGCGAACGAGGACATGCTGCGGGTGGTCAGCGACGAGTACCGTCAGATGGCGGAGAAGTTCCGCGAGGTCGAGGATCTTCTCCGCCAGGTCGTCACCCGGGTGGACGAGGACTTCGAGGGCGAGACGGCGACCCGGTTCGTGGCGTACGCCCGTCAGTTCGTCCAGGCCACGAACGGCAACCAGAGCATCCTCGAACGGGCCTACGAGGACGCCCTCAAGCTGTCGAAGAACGCCCACAAGACGGCTGCCGACATCGAGTACACCAAGTGGGCGATCTTCGGCCAACTGGCCCTGCTCGTCGTCCAGATCGCCCTGGCACAGGCCCTGATGCCGGTGACGGCCGGGCTGTCCGAGATCTGGGCGGCGGCGGCGATCGGCGCGTTCCGCGCCATGGCGCTGCTGATCCTGAAGCTCCTGGTGACCCAGATCATCATGCAGACCATCACCGGCATCGTCGGCGGTCTGCTGCTCGACGCCATCCTCCAGCTCACCCAGATCGGTCGCGGCGACCGCACGGAGTGGAACAAGGACTTCACCGGGAACGCGGCGAAGTTCGGTGCCATCGGCGGTGTGCTGGGCGGCCCGTTCACGCTGATCGGCGGCGTGTTCGGCAAGCTCCTCGGCAACCTGGGCGGCAAGGGGCTCGGCAAGATCCTCGGCAACGACGCCGGGAACGTACTGGCCAAGGGGCTGGGCGGGGGCGGCAAGGGCATCGCGGGGGGCGCAGGTGCCAAGGGTGCCGCGGGCGGCCTTGGGAAGGGTGCGGCAGGAGGGCTCGGCAAGGGGGCCGGCGGCGCGGGTGCGGGCGCGGCGGGCGGCGGTGCGGGCAAGGCCGCGGGCGCCGCGGGAGGCGGGGCCGGAAAGGGCGCGGGCGCCGCGGGAGGCGGCGCCGGAAGGGCGCGGGCGCCGCAGGGGGCGGTGCGGGCAAGGGGCGGGCGCGGCAGGAGGCGGCGCCGGAAAGGGCGCGGGCGCCGCAGGCTCGGGGGCCGGGAAGGGCACGGCCGGGGTCGGGGGCGGTGCCGGGAAGGGCGCGGGCGCGGCGGGAACGGGGATCGGCAGCGGGGCTGCCGGTGCCGGTGAGGGCGTGGCCGGTGCGGGCGGAAAGGCCGGGGCCGGGACGGGGGCCGCGGGCCGGACGATCTCCGAGGGATCCGCCCGCGAGCTCGGCGAGAACCTGGGCAACATCCTCGGCAGGACCAGCGATTCCCTCAACCACGTGGGCGCGGACGGCGCCAGGGGAGCGGCGGCGGGCGCAGTCGGCAGAGAGGTCGTCAAGGACTTCGCGAACGCCTTCGAGAAGAACCTCGGCGGTTCCCTCGGCAACGAGACCGCCCGCAACCTGGGCCGCGAATACGGGGAGGCCCTGGTCAAGAACTGGGGCGGCAAGGCCGACTGGCAGGGGCTGACCCATTCGCTGGACGACGCGCTCAAGCCCTACGCGAAGCACCTGGGCGAGTCCGGCGTCCGGGCCCTCTCGCACGATCTGCCGGGTTCCCTCGTCCAGACCATCAGCAAGAACATCGAGGGGAACCTGGGCTACCGGATCGGCAACCTCATCGGCGGGCTCGCGGGTGATACGGCGCACGCCGTGGTCACCGAGGGCATGTACAACCTGATCTTCGGCCCCGACCACACGTTCAAGGTCAGCGGCTGGACGGCCGCCGCCGGTGCTGCGGGCGGCCTCATGGGCCGGGGCCTCGGCCATGGCTTCCAGACCTTGCACCAGTCGATGCAGGGCTCGGGCCCGGCGGCCACTCCGCCGCCGCGGCCCCCGGTCTTCTCGTCCGACTCGCCGTCCGCACCGACCGCCACGCCCCGGCCGAGCACCGAGTCGGGCGCCACGGTCCGCGACGGCTCCGGGACGGTGCGCGAAGGTTCCGGGACGGTGCGCGACGGCTCCGGTGCGAAGGCCGATACCGACACCAGCACCGACGCCGGCACCAGAACCAACACCCGCACCAATGCCGACGCCGACGCCGACGCCGGTACCAACACCGACAGCAAGCCCTCGACGAGGCCGGTCACGGAGTCCGGGCCGGACACCCGTTTCCTCCGGGACGGCGACGAGGCCGCCTCGGACGGTGGTACGCCGTTCCCGCGCGGCAACGACACAGGCGTGCCGCACCACTCGTCCGACGCGTCCGCCCCCTCGTTCGCCACCAGTTCGGACAGCGGGACTACCTCGTTCGGGTCCGACCAGCGCCATTCGACCGGTGACACCCCGGGCACGACCTCCGGCGACACCATCTCCGGCGACACGGCCTCCGGCCCGTCGGTCCCGCCCCTCGTCCCCGACGTCTCCGAGACGCCCGTTCCGCCGGACATGGTGTCGGAGGTGGATCTGCTCCTCAACAGCCTCCCGGACGACGTCCCGGCGCCGCTCTCCCCGGACACGGTCACGGACGTGAACAACCTCCTGGCGGACCTGCCCGATGTCCCTGATACCCCCCTGCCCGGAAACACCCCGCCGGACGTGAACAACCTCCTCGCGGACCTGCCCGACGTACCCGACACCCCACTCCCCGGAAACAACCCTCCGCCGGACGTGGCCGGGCTCCTCGCGGACCTGCCCGAGGTGCCGCGGCACGACCTCCCGAGCCCGTCCGGTGACGACTCGGCGGGGCCGTCCGCCACCCGCTCCGACGACTCCGGGCCCGGGCGCCGGGGTGGAGACGACTTCGAACAACTCCAGAACCGGCTGAACCGCCTGAAGGACCGGCAGGACACGCCGGACACCGACCAGGACGCCGAACTGGCGGCACGGTTCGAGCGGTTGACGGACGGAAACGGCCCGAGTGGGTCGGGTAGGCCCGCGCGTGTCGACATGCTCCGCGAGCAGTACCGCCTCGCCCTGCAGGACGAGGCCGCCGGCACGTCGAAGTCCGACGGGTCGAAGTCCGACGGATCGGAGCCCGACGGGTCGAAGCCCGACGGTCCGGAGTCCGACGGGGACGACCTGGTGTTCCCGGACGTCCCGCAGCACGGGCCCGGCGCCCTGCCCGGCCCGGAGAACACACCGGACCTCGTGTTCCCGGACGTTCCCCTCACCGCCCCCGGCTCGGGCTCAGGATCGGGCTCCGAGGGCGGGAGCCAGCACGGTACGCCCAGGGTCGAGAGCGACGGCGGCGGCGACAACGGTAGGGGCACGGACAAGAGCGGTGCGGACAAGAACGGCGCGGATGAGAGCGGCAGCGACGACCCGTCGGGGCCGATGCGCACCGAGACCCCGGACGACCCCCTGCCCTTCCCCGACGGCTTCGACTCCGATGTCGACGCGCTGATCACCCGGCTCGAAGAACTGGGCAGCGTCTCCGACGGCCCGGCGACCCGGCTGGACGAACAGCTGCCGGCCGTTCCCGACACCGTTCCGGCCGCCGAGCGGCGCAGGCTGGACGCGGAGGTGCGGCGCGAGCTCGACTCCCTGCTGGCCGATGCCCGCCGCGTGGATGTCGACAGTGACGTACGGCAGAGGCTGGACGAGGGCATCCGGTCCGACCTCCGGGCGGGCAGGCACTCCGAGGCGGCCAGGAAACTTCGGGAACTCGACGACCTCGTCGCCGTGCACGGCCTCGGCGAGCGCCTGCGGCATTTCCGTTCCCATGTGGACGGCGGGTACGAGGCACGGGCCGCGCAGTTGGGCATGCGCCGGACGGAATGGCTGCGGCACGCCCTCGACATCGAACAGTCGGCCCTCACCAACGACCGCCACCGGACGACCCAACTGCTGGACGAGTTCGAGAACCGCCTCGGCACCCTCAGGACGGAGCTGGAGGCCCTCGGCGACCACTCCCCCGAGGCGCTCCAGCAGCGGCTGGACGACACCGCGCGGGCCGAGGCCGAGGCAGCGGGCATGGACCGCGAGCGCATCCGGGAGTGGGAGGAGCGACGCTCGCAGGCCGAGACCCCCGAGGACCTCCACAGGGTGCAGTCCGAGTACCGGGCGGAGCTGGAGACGTCGCGGCGGCTCTCGGACCTGCGGGAGCTGGGTGCCTCCGAGGCCGAACTGGCCTCCTGGAAGAGGAGGTTCGAGGGGCAGGGCCGGGGCGACGACCTCGACGCGCAGTACGAGCGCCGCTTGGACACTCTCCGCTCCGAGGCCGAACTGGCCGGTTTCCAGGAGAGGTTGGACGCCCTGCGCGCGGGCGACTTCGCCCAGGACCCGGCGGACCGGCCCACGACGCGCCCGGACGAGGACGTGCCGGAAGGTGCCAGGTACGAGAACGACCGGTGGCTGGAGGAGCGGCTCGACCGGCTGAGCGAAGGAACGGATGCCCCGAGACTGTCGCGCGAGGAGCGGCAGCAGTGGGAGACCCGGCGCGCGGAGGCCGAGGACCCGGCCGCGCGGGAGGCGGTCGAGCGGGCGCAGCTCGACCGGATGGAGGCGCTGGAGCGCGACCGCCGGCTGAGGACACTGGCCGACGGCGGCCCCACGGGAGCGGAGCGCACCCCCGAACAGCAGGCCACGTGGCAGGCCCGGCTGGACGAGGCGGCGGGCGACCCCCGCGCCGTCGACCGGGTCCTCGACGACTACGACGCCGAGACGGCACGACTGCGGCACGAGGGCCGGGAGAGCCTGGAGCACGAGCTCCGCTCCCCGGACCGGCTGCGGAACCTCGACCAGCGCATCGACCGCTCGCTCGACAAGCTGCCCGAAGCGGTGCGCGAGCAGGCGGCCCGTGACGCCCGCACGCTCGTGGAGCGCCTGCGGGACCTGAAGCCCTCCGACTCCCCCGGCTCCCCCGATTCGTCCGACCGTTCCCCGTTCCGCCCGGACGACACGCCCGAGTCCCCCCTGGGGGACGGCTCCGCGCCGGGGAACAACACGCGTGTCCAGAACATGGACCTGCCCGACGGATCGGGCCGGGGGAACGCCGAAACCAACCGGCCCCCGGCCCCCCGGCCGGACACCGACCCCACGAACAGCCCGAGCACGTCGGGAGAGCCCCGTCGGCGTGCCGGCTCGAACGGGGACGAGCAGCGCCCGACAACGCCGGGCGAGCAGATGGAACCCCTGCGCCGGCAGGAGAGGACCCGGGAGTCCGGGGGGACGGACAAGGACGGCACCCGCTCGCAGGACCGGGAGGACCTGCCGTCGCCGAACACCCGGCGCATACGCACGCAGTCCGGGGACGAGACGGACACGACGTCCGAGACCGAAGTGCGGTCCAGGACCGACAGCGAGCAGGAAAACCACTCCGGGACCCACCAGAAGCAGGAACCTCGCCCTGAGGCCGACCCGGAACACAACACCCGCCCCGAGACCCACCAGGAACACAACACCCGCCCCGAAACCGACCCGGAAGGCGACACCCGCTCCGAAACCGCGCCCGGGAAGACCGACGACTCCAACGCCGGGAATTCCCTCCCCCACGACTCCCACCGTTCCCGGCGACGGAACGACGAACCGCCCGGGGGCCCCGGCGGAGACCGTACGCCGGGCGGGAGCGAGCAGGACGCTGCGACGTCCCCGCAGACGGCCCGCGACAAGGCACTCGGTGCGCTCTCCGCGGACGAGTACGAGCAGCGGATGTACCGCGCCTACCGGGCCTCCCCGGCCTACCAGGCCCGCCTCGACCAGCCGAACCTGGTGCCCGATGAGCAGCTCCGCGACGAGGTGTTCCGCCGGGATGAGCAGCTCCGTGACGAGGTGTTCCGCCGGATGGAGAATCCGGGCGAGCCGGTGGTGAAGCCGTCCTTCGCCGATCCGCTGCTGGAATCCGACGTGCCGCCGCTGCCCCAGCAGCCGGCCGACAAGTTCATCACGTTCGACGACAACGCGATGCTGCCCAGGTCGTTGCACGGCCATGGCCACGGCCACGGGAAGATCACCCTCAGGGGGGTCGACGGGCTGGTCGAGTCCATCGCGACGAACCTGCGTCTGCGGCCCGACGCGCTCGACGAGCTGAAGCTCGTGCTCACCCAGAGTCCGCACACCCTGCTGAACCGCCGGGCGTTCGTCCTGCCGACCCTGGACGGCGGCCACCGGGAGATCTCCCTGGAGTTGGAGAGCTACGGGAACTGGCGCCGCCATGCCGAGCCGTCGCCGCTGGCCGTGCCCCCCACGGCCACCACCGCGCAGGTGGGAACCACCAGTGCGGAAAACGCGGAAAGCTCGAAGGGCGCAGGGACCGGGGAAAGCTCGAAGAGCGCGGAAAACACGAAGAGCACCGACACGGAGGCCACCAAGACGAAGGCGAAGGACGACGACGCCCCCGTCAAGGTCGAGACGGAGATGCGTGCCCGCCCCGGGGCCACGGAGACCAAGACCCTCGGGACGTCCCGCGCGTTCGGCCTGGCGATCCCCCTGACGGCCGCACCGGTCCCTTTCACGGGGTTCGGGTCGTTGGCGTTCAACGTCCGGCGCATGGAGGCCAGTTACACCTACAGCCAGGAGAGCCGCGCCCAGAGCAGTGTCACCGCGGTCGGCAAGGCCGGCAGCCATCTGCACGTGAGCGATCTGCACGTCACCGTCGAGTCGCCGCACGTCTGGGACAAGAAGGGCCGCGAGCTGCTTGCGGACCAACAGCCCACCACCCCGCCGAGGCACTACCGGATACGGGACGGGGTCGCCTGGCGAGTGCCGGACAGCGTCACCGACCCGGCGATCCCGGACCGGCTGCCTGACAAGATCGGCTTCGCGGCCGACGACCGCCCCCGGCTGCTCGCACCGTTGAGCGTCACCACGGAGACCCGGCTGCTGGACTGGCTGCTCAGGAACTACCCCGAGGCGGCTCCCGGCACCTTCCTCCGCCGCCAACTGGCCGAGCTGGTGGGGGACGAGAGCCTGCGCCTCATGATCGCGCAGAGCTACGGCGAGACGGTGATCAGCGCCCCGCTCTTCGCCGACCCCAAGGGCCGGTCGCTGGGCTCCCTCGAATTCCGGCTGACCCCGGTCGAGGCCACACTGCTCCAGGCGTCCGACAAGACCGAGATCAAGAAGGCCGACGCGCAGCGCCTCACCGCGACCACGGAGAAGCGCAACACCCAGGGCGGCGGTCTCGCCCTCTCCCTCGGCCCGCAGGTCTCCCCGCTCCAGCCCGTGACGGCCCTGGGCATCCAGCTCTCCGGGACGGCCGGGGCGTCGACCCAGCGCGCCGAGAGCAGCTACAGCGGCAACACGGCCGAGTCCGTGCGGACGCTCAACAGCCGCGGCCACTCGGGGCTCTACGACATCCGCTTCCGGATCGAGCTGCGCAAGCAGGGCGGTAGGTGGGAATCGCCCCGCCAGGAAACAGCGGCCGACCAAGAGGTGTTCTTGAGGGCCACCGTCCAGTTGCCGCGTGCCGAGGCCCGCAGGCTGGCCGGCTGGGACGACGGCATCGCACCCGTGCCGGACGCCGAGGCGCCTCCCGCCCCCGCCTACCTGTCGCCGTCGGATCCGGCGACGTTCGGACTGCACGCGGTCCTGGAGCTCTCGGCCACCCAACCGCCGGAGAGCCCCACCCCGATCTTCCTGGCGAACGAGCTGGCCGACCGCATCCTGGCGGGGCTGCACCGCGCCCACCCCGGCCTGGTGCTGCCGCCCCTGGCGGAGGGCCGGACCATCGAGGGCGACCGGACCATCGAGGGTAACCGGACGTACAACAACGCGGTGCGCAACACCCATCTGCTGCGCCAGGCCGTCTCCCGTGCGGTACTCGGAGGCTCCCTCGACCGGTTGGTGAGCACCGGGCTGCGGATCCAGCTGGAGCAGCTCGACAACGTCCTGAAGCGGTACGTCGTCGTCACCCTGCGAGCGCGGGCCACCAACCGCCGGTTCCGGGGCACGCACCACGATCTGGGCCTGGCCAACAACCTCCTGTCGACCCGTCGGGCCGACAGCGCGACCACCCGCACCCACGGCCTGACCTTTGGTTTCGACCTGGGGCTGACCGGGATCAGGTCCCTCGGCCCCGCCGACACCGGGGGCTACGGCGGCACGGCGAGTGTCGGCTACCGGTACACCCGGCAGACCGCCTACGGCATGACGTACGGCCCGACGCTGACCCCGGACGGTGGCATCACCAGTTCCGGGGCGCAGCACCTGTGGGCGTACGACCTGTCGTTCACCGCCGAGGCCACCAGCTTCTCCCGCCCGCGCCAGTTGCTGCGGACGGCAACCGGCGAACTGCTCAGCACCCGCTGGTTCGTGAAGGAGGCGCCCGGCAGCATCGACGTGCTGGACACCGGGGGCCGGACCGCTCAGGGCGACGCGCCGACCGCCCCGGCCTCGGTGACCGGGCACGTCATCCTCGCCGTACCCGCCTCGCTGTCCGTCGCCCCCTCCCCCCTGACCGCTCCCGGCCTCGTCGCCCCGGCGCCCCGGCCGGACACGGCCTCGGTCGCGTTCACCCCGATGACGCCGGCCATGGCCGAGCTGCTCTCCTCCGGGAAGCCCGTCCCTCCGGAGAGCTGGGCCTCCCACCCCCTCTTCGAGGGCCTGCACCAGGTGCAGAGCGTCACCCGTCCCGAGATCGTGGTGGACCACCTCAAGCAGCTGCTGGCCTCCGTCTCCCACAACTCCTGGGTGTACCGGATGGACGGGACGCCCGCCTCCGGCGCGTTGGCCGAGGCATTCGCCAGTGGTCGCAACGAGGCGGACTTCAGCGACGCGGCACAGACCGGCAAGCACGTCAGTGACCTGTTCGGCAGGACGGCCGTCACCGACATCACCGCCTCGGTCAGCGCCTGGCCCGCGGTGCGGCGGCCCCGGGTGATCGCCGTGGTCGACTCCACCGACCTCGCGCTCTCCGCCATCGGTTCGGGCACCAGCGGGGCGGGCCACTCGGTCGCCCACGTCCGGGGCCACGCCGTCTCGGGTCTGCTCGGCTTCCGGGCCAAGCACACCGACGCGCTGCAGACTGCGGGCACCTACGGGATCACCGCGACCCCGTACCAGAGCACGCGCACCGCGACCACGGCCCTGACCTTCTCGACGAACCCGGTGCACACGGTCCAGTACACCGGTCCGATGGCCCTGGTCTCCGCCGACGTGGCCTGGCACCTCGCGGCCCGCTCGCAGCCGTCCGGTCTGCTCCAGCGGCCCATGAACCTGGTGCGCGGGCGCCGCCCCGAGGGCCGGATCGTGGAGATCCCCGACGGTCTGCTCGTGTGGGTGCCGCTCGCCGAGGCCAGACGGGCGGGCCTCTTCGACGACGGCCTCGCGGCCCCGCCGCCCCAGCCGCTCTACACGGCCGTCCCCGCGGCCGGTCACGCCACGCTCACCGTCGGCCGCATCGACCTGGTCCGGGCGATCGGCCGGTTCACGGACGAGCTGCGGACGGTCCTGCCCTCGCACAAGGACTGGCTCGGTCCCGCACACCTCCTGGAGGACCAGCTCGGCAACATGGCCCGGCAGATGGCCGCCCTGTCGCCGTCCGGGGTGCGCGCCCTGCAGACCGGCATGGAGAACGGCGGCACGTCCCTGCGCCTGGTGCGCAACAAGGTCTGGTCGACCAGGAACGCCAGGCTCACCGTGACCCTGGAACGGGGCGGCCCCACCCGGGGCGGGCTGCGCCACGACGTGAAGCCCACGATCACCCGGCCCACGACCACGGCGGAGACCGTCACGGAGAAGCTGGCGCGCGGGCGCGATGCCGGCTACCGGCTGGCCGAGGCGCCCACCGTCGGCAACAACGTCGTCCGCAACACCGGCTTCACCCTCGACGACAAGGCCGGCTCCACCAGCTCCTCCGCCCTCGCGCACGCCGTCACCGACGCGGTCAGCGCCCAGGTGGCCTTCGAGGGGCCGGTGGTGAGCGGCCGGGCCGCGTTCCGGGTCACCTTCGCCCTGGAGCTGTCCGGCAAGCCGCCGGTGAGCAGGACGTATGACGTCGGCGACACCGAGGTGGTCCTGCCGCTGAGCCTGGCCCGCCCGCAGGAGGTCCCGGCGCCCGTGACGGATCCGCCGCCCCCCGCACGCCCCCGGCTGCTCCCCCGCCGGACGGACGGGACGGTGGCCCTCCGCGAGGCGTACACGGCGGGCAAGAACCTGTTCGCCACCGGGCCGGAGCACGTCGTCGTCACCACCGTCGGCGGCATCACCGCGCTCCGGGAGGCCGGGGCGTACGCCGTGGACCGTGCCGTCTCCGGTAGCCGCTCCACGACGGACACCGCGACGGCGATACCGGGGAACGCCGAGAACCCGTACGTGGGGAAGTCCCCGCTGACCCGGCCCGGCACCGCCGCCGGCGAGGTGCTCAACGGCGGCATCAACTCCGACGTGCTGAGCGCCTACTTCCCGCAGATGGTCCGGGACTCCCTGACCGTCACCCTGCACGACACCACGTCGGAGATCGGCGGGACCGACGCGGACCTGAAGATCTCCGTGGGCGTCGACCTGTCCGGGACCGTGCTGCTGGCGGTGGATCCGGGAGCGGGTATCAGCGGCAGCCGGCGGACCATGGAGAACGACACCTACACCGGGGACACCACCGACACGCACACCCCGGCGCTGACCCTGGGCCCGGGCTTCCAGACCCAGCCCATGGTCCAGTCCACCGGCACCATGCCCGGCTGGACGGACTCCGACGCGTCGGGCGGCGCCGCGGACCGCCGGACCTCCGCGCTGAACACGCTCAAGCCCTTCGCGGGCGGCGCCGTGCTGGTCCGGGCCCCGCTCCACGTGTGGCAGACGGCGACGGCGACGCGCCGGATCAAGGACATGCCGGTCGTCTCGACGGTGCTCGCAGCCGTGTCGCCCTCCGGGGCCGCCTCCCGGCACCCGGTGACCGTCGAGCACACGGTGCAGGACGGCGTGACCATGTGGGTCTCGTTCGACGTCGCCCGGGAGCACGGTCTGCTGCCGGCCGAGGTCGAGGCCGCCGCGAAGATCGTGAAGGAGCAGACCAAGAAGTACACCGAGGCCGCCACCCTGGTGGAGACGGCCGAGCGCCGGCTGCGCGCGCTCGGCGACGAGGTGGCCACCCTCCACGAGGAGCTCCGACAGCTCTCACCCGCGGAACGCCCTGCGGAAGCCCCCGCAGAGGACTCCTCGGAGCGTCCTGCGGAAGCCCCCGCAGAGGGCCCCACGGAGCGCCCCGCAGAGGACCCCGCCCCGGTGGCCGCGGCGAAACAGCGGCTCGCCGCCGCGCTCGTCCGGTACGCCGAGGCGCACCAGGACCTGGCCAACCACCGCCGCGACCTCGCAGCCGCCGAGCGGCGTCTCGCCGGTGCGGCCGGGGCCGCCTGGCGGGCCGTCGACCACTACACCATCAGCGGGCCCCGCCCCACCGGTACGCCGCCGGTCCCGTGGAGCGAGGACACCGGGGCCGCACCGGCCACCGAGCAGACCCCGGTCACGGTCCCCGGCTACCCCTCCCCCACCGAGGCCTTCACCGAACCACTGGTCCTCGTCGAGCGGAAGGAGGTCCTCGACCGGACGGCGAGCTGGCTCGACGGCAGCCGGCCCCTGGCAGAGGTCGCCCCCGTGCGCTGGGAGCAGATCAAGGCGGCGGGCGCGGCACAGCGCCTGCGGGCGGCGGACGCCGCGTACCGGTCGGCCCTGGAAGCGGCCCGGGCCGCCCGGCAGACCATCAAGGAGGCCAAGGCCCAGGAGCGGAGGGCCGAGAAGGCGCGGGCGGGCGAGGAGGCGCGCGCCCGGCTCGACCGGGCCCGGGACACCCAGCGGACGACGCAGCCGGTGTACGACCGGGCGATCGAGCAGTTGCCCGCGGCCCACCGTGAAATCGCCCTGGCCCTGGCGAACTTCGAGGCGGCGACGGCGTCCGCCGCCCAGGTCTTCGGGCCGCGCGCCCCGGGGCAGGAGTTCACCCCCTGGCACCCCGAGCCGGAACCCGAGGGCCACGTCCGCCCGTCCGACGCGACGTCCCGCCCGGAGCCGTACACCGTCCACCGCGAGGACGCGGAGGGCCGGACGGTCGCTCTGAAGGACCCGGACGGCCGGGTCCTCGAACTCGTGGAGCCGCCGAGCAGCACGCCCCCGTCCCTCGACATCGGTACGAGCTTCCACCGCGCGCTCCTCGACGCGGTCGAGCGGGCCCGCCCCGGGCTGCTCACCGAACTGGCGCTGCGCAGGCCGCACGGGAAGGGCCTGCCCGGGGCCGACGTCGTACGGTTGAAGCAACGGCTCGCCGAGCAGCTGCGGGCGGACCGCGAGGAGCTCGCGGCGTTCCTCGCGATCGACCCCCAGGAGCGGTTCACCGCCCAGGAGTTGGCCGACGCCAGGGTCACACTCAGCGAGCACGAAGAAGTCGAGTACGTCGACGGGCGCTACCGTCTCCCGCAGGCCGTGGCCGCCCGGCTGACCCCGGTCCAGCGGCTGGACCTGGCGCTCGTGGCGCTGCTGCGCCCGGCGGGCGAACAGATCGGCCACCGCAAGGACGCCGGCTGGAACCACGGCGCGGGAGACCTGACGGCGCTGCTCGCGGCCCGGGTGCTGGGAATTCCCGTGACCGTGGTGCAGGAGGACCTGAACCATCAGACGTTCGACGCCACGGGACCGACCACGGCGGGGCCGGCCACGGCAGGGGAGACCCGGCCGCCCGGCGTCGTGCTGCACCTCGCGGACAACCTGTACCGGGCCGCCGTGGCCGCCGTGGCCGTCGACGCCACCGAGGCCACCGACGCCACCGACGCCACCGAGGCCACCGAGGCCACCGAGGCCACCGAGGCCACCGAGGCCACCGAGGCGAACGACCCGCTGCTCAACGCCGACACCGACGCCGGCACAGACCTTGGCACCGACGCCGATGCCTCTTCCTCGGCACAGCACGCCGGGGCTTCCTCGGCGCAGCACGCCGACGCGACGCGGTCCGAGATCGTCGAGAGCCCGCCGGTGCCGACGACGACTGCTCCCGCCGCCCCGACCCACTTCGTGGGCAGCGGCAGCGGACCGCTCACCGCGATCCCCAAGGAAATCAACTTCGTCTGGATGGGCGGCCCGCTGGAGGAAGCGGCCCGCGCCAACATTCGGAACTGGGTGCAGAAGGCGCAGGAAGCCGACTGGAAGATCTCGGTCTGGACGAACAGCGCGGGAGGCCGTAGCAACGAGGGATTCCTGAAGGACCTCGTCGCCTCCGCCCCCGACACCGTCCGGCACAGGCCGACCAAGTCCCTGTTCGCCCCGGAGAAGGGCCCCACCGGGGAAAGGATCCCGCCCCACGCCACCGCCCTGTACCGGGCCGCGAAGAAACTGAACAGCTTCGCGATGGCGTCCGACGTCGCCCGGTACGCGCTCCTCCACAAGCACGGCGGGGTCTACCTCGACGTGGACCTGGGGCCGGGAACCGTGGTGCTGCCTCCCGACGGCCTGTTGCTGCCGAAGGGCGATGACACCCTTCCGATGCTCGGCCCGCTGCTGCGGGATGCGTCCGGCGTGCGCAGGACCCTCGGCCTCGACGAGGAGGCCCCGATCACGGGCCGTGTCCGGGAGGCCGCCGTCGCGGCGTACGAGAAGGGGGATTTCGGCAACCAGTTCCTGGCCGCTCACCCCGGGAGTTCCTTCATGAGGCGGGTCCTGCACGCCCTTCCGGACCCCGACAACCAGGACCAGTACGCCAGGGCCATTCTGGAAATGGCCATGAAGGAGAAGAACGTCGGCGAGAAGTCCGGCCCGCTCTTCATCTGGAAACAACTGGTGGAGCACACCAGACCCCCGCAGGCCGTCGGCGGCCCGAGGGGCTTCTCCGCCCCGGGGCACACCCGGTTCCGTGTCCAGTTGTCCGACTGGGAGAACTGGACCGGTCTGGAGTGGGTGACGCCCGAGAGCGAGAACCAGGAGACTCCCCCGGCAAAGTCCGCGCCGTCCGCGCGAAGCACCCTGATCCGGCGCATGAGCACCGCCCTCGGGAACCTCACCCAGCGGTCCGGCGGGACGCGGACGCGGCCCACGGTCCTGCCGACCAACGAGACGGGTTCGGGCGGCCTCCGCATGTCGTCGGAGCCGCCCGCACGAACCACGCAGTCCCTGGGCGAGCTCGTGGGCAGCGACGGCCGGAAGGTCTCGTACGAGAAGGTCCGCGAGAACCTCCGGACGATCCGCGACGCCTCCGGGTCCGTCGTCGGGTACGCGTCGCACAGCGACACGGACTGGGCTCCGCGCGAGGGCTTCTACGCCAAGTACCGTGCGGACGAACTGTCCTCCACGTCCTACCGGAAGACGGACAACGGAAAGTTCGTCCCCCTCACCGACAGGACCGCCCCGCCCCCCGAGTCCCCCTGGCGCACCGGCACGAGCAGCACGTCCCCCGGCCAGAGGCAGCCGGAGCCGCTCTTCTTCGACGCGCACGGCTCCCGCAACGGCGTCAAGCTCCACATCCGCGGCGAACTTCCGCTGGAGGTCGACGGGGCCCAGTTCGCGCACTTCATGGAGACGCTGCGCGACCCGGCCCAGCCCCCGGCCCCGGTCGTGGTGGTCGCCTGCAACACCGCGAGCATCCGGTCGACGGACGGCGGGAGCTTCCTCACGGACGCGGCACGGGCCATGCCCGGACGCCGCTGGTACGCACCCGATGTCGCCGTGGGCCACGTGGCGTCGAGGAGCGGAACGGGCGGGCACGTCGACACCGGCGTGTTCGCGCTGCTCCCGGTGCCGGAAACCCAGCGTCCGGGCCGGTGGATGGCCGCCGGCGGGAGCACCCCCAACGCCCCGAACACCTCAACCGCATCGAACACCTCAACCGGACCGAGCACCTCGACCGCACCGAGCACCTCGACCGCACCGACCGACCTGACCGCGCTGGACACCCCGGCCCCGGCCCCGGCCCCCACGGATTCCCGGCACAGGACCGGCCCGCTCCTGCTCAACTCCCCTTCCGGGACGCAGTCGTCCGCCACGCCCGGCGGGCTGACGCTGGGCGGCGGTACCGAGAACCAGCAGCCGATCCCCAAGAGCCTGCACTTCGTCTGGCTGGGCGGCGAGATGACCCGGGCCGCCCGCACGAACCTCCGGGACTGGGCGGCCAAGGCCGACGAGGCGGGCTGGGAGATGAAGCTCTGGACCGACAAGGAGGGCGCGAAGAACAACCAGGCGTTCCTGGCGGAACTCGCGCGGACCCGCCAGGTCAAGAACCCTTCCGTCGACCAGCTCTTCGAGAAGAACTGGCACGACCTCTCCTTCAAGGACCCGTTGGCGAAGGCCAGGAATCTCTACAAAATGGGCCAGGAGTACCGGAGTTACGCCATGGCCTCGGACGTCGCCCGGTACACGATCCTCCGTGAGCAGGGCGGGGTGTACATGGATGTGGACCTGGCGCCCGGCCGGCTCGACCTGCCGCAGGGCGGCGTACAGATGTCGCACGGCGACGTCCTGCCCATGCTCGGCCCCCTGCTCCGGGACGAGGAAAGCGTACGCAAGAGGCTCGGCCCCGCCACGCCGAACACCACGCAGTCCTCGACCGCCGAACCGCTCACCGTCCCCGTCACCGAACCGCTCACGATCACCGAGGAGCAGGCGCCCGCGCTCCTGACCCCGGAGAACATCCGCGACGCCGCCGTGCACTGCTACGAGACCGGCGAGTACGGCAACCAGTTCATCGCCGCCCACCCGCAGAACCCCTTCCTGAACTATCTGCTGGACAACCTCGTGAGCAAGAAGGGGCTCGTGGACCAGTACGAAAAGGATCTCGGGAAGAAGAGGGGCAAGGAGTACGCGGACCTCCTGTGGGAGGCGAGGAAGAAGGAGATGCGGGAGCGGAACGTGGCCGGCATCACGGGCCCGGGGTTCATCGACAAAATGATGAACAGCTACGGGATGGGGAGGAACCCGTCCCAGCAGGAGGGCACGCAGCGGGGAGCGGCCAGGTTCAAGCCCACGGAGGCCGTCCGGAACACCTGGATCGACCTGGAGTGGGTGACGGCCGAGAGCGCGAACCAGGAGACCGCGTCCCTGAACGTCCCGGACGAGCCGGTGTCGCAGTCCGTCGGACGTTCCGGCGCCCTGCGGGAGAGGCTGGGCAGGCTCACCGGCACGCTGCGCAGGAACCCCACCGGTCACGAAACCGGCTCTTCCTCCTCCTTCTTCTCCGGAACGCAGAAGTTCTTCTCCAACGGCCGGACGACATCGCCCCTCGCCGAGGACGGCCTCTCCGCGCCGTCCTCTCCGCTCTCCTGGCCCTCGGACGGACCGCCGCCCCTGTCGACGTCCGCCCACGCGACACCGGACGCCGTCCTCACGGGCAAGGACGGTCGCCAAATCTCCTACGGCCGTGTGTACGAGGGCCTCCAGGTGATCCGTGGCGCCGACGGCCGCACCCTGGGGTACGCGTCCCACAACCCGCAGGACTGGGGCCCCCGCAAGGACTTCTACGCCACGTACCGGCAGGACGGAACGGTGTTCACGCACCACCGGGCCGTGGGCGACGGGACGTACGTCCTCGACACCGACGAGGGTCCCGCGACCGGCAAGGTTCCCTGGCAGGCCGACGCACAGTCCCAGAAGGCGAAGGAGCAAGGGTCGAAGAAGCCGGTCGGCCCGCTCTTCTTCGACGCGCACGGTTCCGAGGACGGCGTCGAACTCCACCTGGTGGGCGACAAGCCGCTGGTGGTCGACGGGGCCCGGTTCGCGCGCTTCATGGAGACCCTGCGCGACCCGGCCCAGCCCCCGGCCCCGGTCGTGCTGGTCGCCTGCAACACCGCGAGCCCCCGGCCGACGGACGGCGGGAGCTTCCTCACGGACGCGGCACGCGCCGTACCCGGACGCCGCTGGTACGCACCCGACGTCGCGGTCGGTCACGCGAAACCGACGACCGTGACCGATGCCGGTTCGGGGGCACTGGGCCTTCTCTCGGACCCGGTCACCGGCCGCCGCGGCCGATGGGTCACAGCGGGCGAGGACATCGAGGACATGACGCCCACTCCGGACCGGTCGGACCAGGAGGACCAGCCGTCCACGTCCGTGCCCGCCTCCACGTCCACGTACTCGGACATGATCTTCGAAGCCCTCAACGTCGTTCCGCCCACCAGCACCCAGGACACGACGGAGCAGACGGCTTCCCCCGATCCGACGACGAACACCCCGGAAACCGATCAGCAGCCCCAGGAGAGCCGACAAACCCAGCAGCAGACCGACCAGCAGGCAGGACAGCAGACCGAGCCCGAACCGGTGTCGCTGGACATCGCCTTCAGGAACAACGACGGCACCGAGCAGATCCTGCATGCCGGTGACAAGGCGGAGGTGCAGGCGTACCTCTTCACCGCGATCGACAGGCACGACATGGACGCCGTGGACCTGCTCTTCAGTCGTCTGGCGGACTCGGGCCTCCCACCGAGCCACCTGAAGGACCTGCGCTCGCTGGCCGAACCCCTCCTCACCGGGATCCCGGCTCCGCCGGAGATCCCGCGCGAGCTCCACTTCGTCTGGATCGGCGGGGACATCCCCCCGGCCGCGCTCACGAACATCGCCGACTGGACCGCGAAGGCCAAGCAGGCCGGTTGGAGGACCAACCTGTGGACGGACGGGAACACGGCGCTGAGTCTCACCAGCAAGGCAAAGATCCGGATCACGCCGGGACTGGTGCGCAGGACCATCGAAGGCGTCATCGACGAGCGCCTGGCGTCCACCTATTCGACGGCGAGCAAGGGCAAGGCGTACCCGTTCGCCTCCGACCTGGCCCGGTACAGCATCCTCAGGACACACGGTGGTGTGTACGCCGACGTGGACCTGGGGCCGGGGACGGTGGACCTCGAACCGAACGTCCCCAAGCTCCGCAGGAACGACCTGCCCGTGTTCGGCCCCCTCATCCGGGACCATAGGAGCCTGGGAGGAACGCTGGCCGACGCGGCGAGGGCGAGCGACATGCCCCTCGCCCAACTGCTGGAGGAACCCCTCGCCACCCAAATCAGCATCGCGAGGGAACATCTGCTGCACACGGGCGGCTACGGCAATCACTTCATCGCCGCGCAGAGGGACTCCGTCTTCATCGACGCCCTGATCAAGAAGGTCCACGAGAACATCAGGCAGAAGGGCCTTTTCGAAGCCGACGAGATGCTGATGTCCGGCCCCGCGGCCAGTGGCCCGTTCCCCCTCCTGCAAGTGCTGGAATCCCATCTGAGCAGGGAGTTCGGGGTGCGGAACCTGCAACCGGGCGAGTTCGAACTGTTCCAGCGTGCGGGAGGCCATCTCCAGCGCGCCATCGCGTGGCTGACCGCCGAGAGCGAGAACCAGGCCTACGAGAAGTGACACAACGTCAGGTGTTGTGCCGAAGAGCGAGCGAAGGGACGAGAAGGGTCAATGGCAGGGAAAGAGGGGCGATCGGTGGAGCGAGAGCGAGCCGACGAGGAGAGCGAGTCCGCTCGCGGTCGGGGAGAGGCCATGGACGCACCGTCCGAGCCGTCGTCCCGCACGTCGACGGAGAGCGGCACCAGCATGACGACCGGCGGCAAGGTCAGCAGTGGGGCGCGGATGCCGGCCATCACTTCGGAGTCCGGCCCGGAGGAACCCGACGAGCCTGCTGAGCCCGCTGAGGAAACCGCGGCGGTGGTGCACGCGGTCGGGGTCTCCATCGGCAGGAACACGTCCGAGTCCGAGCAGCAGCCGGACGGCGACGACGCGACGGCAGCAGTAGCCGCAGCAGCGGCAGCGGCCCAGGAGGAGGCACCGAAGCCCCGGAAGGCCGCCCCCCGCCCCAGCACCGCCTCCGTGGCCGTGGGCGCCCCCACCACCTCGTCGGACACCGCGGAAGCGGAAAGCGGACCCGAGGCGAAGGCAGCGACCCCCTCCGCCTCTGCTCCCGCCTCTGCCTCCGCCTCTGCCTCTGCCTCCGCCGAATCGGCCACCGCGAGCGCGTCCGCCACCACCGAGCAGACCGCCACCGCCACCTCCACGGCCTCCTCCACCGCGACCGCGACCGCTTCCGCAACGGCCTCGTCCGTTCCCCCCGCGGAGGGCTCGGCAGGTCCGGACGACGCACCGGAACGCCCCGGCCGCGTCTCGCGTCCGATGGTGGTCGCGGCCGCCTTCGCCGGCGCGCTGCTCCTGGCGACCCCCTTCATCGTGGCGGGGGCGCAGCAGGACGAGCCCGACAGGAAGACCAAGGAAACCGCGGCGGCGTGGAAGGACAACGGCGAGGGCGGCGGCTACGTCCCGGGCACCGACCCCGACCGCGCCCAGGGCAAGGGGCCGGCCGGTTCCAAGGACCGGAAGGACACCGCGGCCCGGCACGGCAAGGGTCCGGCCGGGGATCTACGGGCGGACACCGGGGCCGGTGGGAAGCCCGTGAACAACACCACCGACACGAAGACCGGTGACACGAAGGACACCAAGTCCTCCGAGTCCTCCAAGTCCACCGGGGGCGGGACCGAACGGCCCTCGAACAGCGGTACCGGCGGCAGCTCCTCCGGCGAAAAGGACCCGGGCACCCCCGCCAAGGCCCCCTCGACCGGCACGGCACCCAAGTCGACCACCAGCGTGGTGTACAGCGGCGTGTCCGGACCGGAGTGCGACACCCAGCGCTTCCAGCAGGACGGCTACTACACCGACGGCAAGGAGGGCTGGGCCACCCACTCCGGCGGGTACGGCGGTTCCGGCTGCGACGGGAAGTACCTCTCCATGCCGATGTCCGGCAGCGCCTCCAAGGACTCGGGCGGCTCGGCGACCTGGCTGTTCGACCTGCCCTCCACCGCCAAGAAGTGCAGCGTCTCCGTCCACGTCCCGGGCAGCTCCAACGTCGTCCAGGTGGGCGGGAACCCGAGCTACTACACGGTCTACGACCGCTTCCTGCCCAGGACCAACAACCTGGTCGGCTCCTTCACCATCCGCCAGACGGATCGCCGCGGCACCTGGTACAACGTGCCGGGCACCTTCCCCGTGGACGCCATGAAGCTCTCCGTGCGGTTGCACGACCGGGGCGAGGACGACCACTACGAACACCACGCGATATCCGCGGTGAAGGTCACCTGCACCGGCTGACGAAACCCTCTCCGGCCCCTCTCCGGCCCGGTCCCGCACCCCGTGCGGGACCGGCTTCCCCTCGTGCGCGGCGTCGTGGAGCGTCCAGGTGAGGTGCACACATGCTCGAACCGGGCCGGAGGGGCAATCACCGTTCGCGCGCATCGGCTAAGGTCCGGTACTCCGACCGAAAACCACGTCCCACAAGACGGAGTAAGCATGGAACTACGCCTGTTCGTGTTCCACCACGCGGGTGGTTCCCATCTGCTCTACCGCGACTGGCCCGGCCGTTTCCCGGCCGGCTGGGAGGTACGGCTCGTCGACGCCCCCGGGCACGGTCTGTTGGCGGACCAGCCCGCCATCGGGGACGCCCATCGGCTCGTGGACCACTTCCTCACCGAACTGGATGCCGAACTCACCGGCCCCTATGCCCTGTTCGGTCACAGCATGGGCGGTCTCGTCGCCTACGAACTCACCCGCAGGATCCTCGCCGAGGGCCGTACCCCGCCGGTCTGGCTGGGGCTGTCGGCGCGCGGCACGCCGCGTCCCGAAGGTGACGGAACCCGTCGGTACCTGCTCGACGATGCCGGGCTGCGCCGGGAGCTGGCCGCGATGGGCGGCACGCCCGCCGTGGTCCTGGAGGACCAGGAGATGTGGGAGTTGTTCGGGCCGGTCATCCGGGGTGACCTGCGGCTGGTGGAGACCTGGCGGCCCGCTCCCGACCAGGTGCCCCTGCCCGTGCCGCTGTCCGTCTTCGGCGGCACCGGCGACACGGTGGCGCCGCCCGCCCGGCTGTCCGGCTGGGCGGAGCGGGCGGAGCACTTCCTCGGCCTGCACCTGTTCGAGGGCGGGCACTTCTACTTCCAGCCCGATCCCGCCGCGCTGACCTGGCGGATCACCGAGGAAGCCCGGCGTGCGCTCGCCCTCGCCGCGTCCGCCCCCGAGATGCCGTGATGTCCGTGCTCGAACCCGCCCCGCCCCGGCCGCCCCGGTCCCGTCGAACGCCCCGGTGACAGGTCCATCCCCCGTCCTGCTCCCTCCTCCCTCCGCGTTCCTCGTGCCGGAGTGGTGAGACGATCTCCTCCACCACATCGACGGGAATCGGCCCGGGTGGTCGGCGGAAAGGACTCTGGGGGACCGCGTGAGTACAGGGGGCGGGGCGCTCGGTGCGCCCGGCAGTCGTATCGGCTCGTACACCATCGAACGCAAGCTGGGCGAGGGCGGGATGGGGAGTGTGTATCTCGCCCGGTCCCGCGGCGGGCGGGCCGTCGCCGTGAAGGTGGCCAGGTCCGAGCTGGCCGCCGATCCCGTCTTCCGCGAGCGGTTCCTCGCCGAGGTCGCCGCGGCGCGTGCCGTCGGCGGCTTCCACACCGCGCCCGTCGTCGACGCCGATCCGGACGCCCCGACGCCCTGGCTCGCCACCGCGTACGTCCCCGGGCCCACGCTCGCGGAGTTCCTCCGGATGCAGGGCCCCATGGACGAAAGGGCGTTGCGGGCGCTCGGTGCCGGCCTGGCCGAGGCGCTGGAGGCCATCCACCGGTGCGGGCTCGTCCACCGCGACCTGAAGCCCGGCAACATCATCATGGCCGAAGACGGTCCCCGGGTGCTCGACTTCGGCATCGCGCGGGCGGTCGAGTCCACCCGGCTGACGGCCACGGGTCACGCCTTCGGCACACCGGGTTTCCTCGCCCCCGAGCAGGCGACGGGCGACGAAGTCACCGGTGCGGCGGATGTGTTCGCGCTCGGGGCGGTCCTTGTCGCGGCGGCGGGCGGCAGCCCGTTCGGCGAGGGAACGCCCATGGGGATGATGTATCGCACGGTGCACGAACCCGCGAACCTCGATGCCGTGCCCGGCGGGGTACGGCATGTGGCGGCGGCCTGCCTGGCGAAGGAGCCGGAGCGGCGCCCGACGACCGACCAACTCCTGGACTGGTTCGAGGCACCTGCGGAACCGACGGAGGGAGGCCAGGAGCCCGGCCCCGACCCGCGCCGGCTGCTGGCATCGGACCCGACACCCCCGCCGGCTCCCGCCCGGATTCCGAATCCGGCTCCGGGTCCGGCTCCCACTCCCCACCCGCTGCCGACCCCGACTCCGGGTCAGGCTCCGGTGGCGCAGGCCGTCCCGTACGTACCGACGTGGTTGGACATTCCGCCGAAGCCCGCCCACGTCCCGCACGTCCCCACACCGCCCGTCCCCGCCCCGCACACCTCCTCCCCCTCCGAGGAGGAGGTGGTGTTCATCGCCGCGGATTCCGACTCCAGCATCCTGGTGGACGCCGACGGCGTGATGTTCACCCTGTACCGGAGCGGCGCCCCAGACCGGGGCGCGAAGGACGATGACCCCGAACAGCCGGACGTGGAGGCCGAGTTCGCCTGGTCCGAGATCGCCAATGCCACCGGCCGTACCGTCCGCCGCACCCGGCTGCTCGTCACCCTCGCACTGCACGACGGTTCGTCGTACTCCTGCGAGATCAACGCCCGCCGCGCCGCCCACCTCCACACCTGGCACCAGGGCCTGGCCGGTGCCCTGCGGCGGTACCTGCGCCCTTGAGGCGGGCCGGGAGACCGGCCGCGGCCCCGCTCAGACGGGAACGGGCTCCGGGTCGACATGGTCGAAGGGGGGATAGTTCTCGCCACCCATGCGCTCGGCCGCGTCGATGTAGCCGGCAAGGGCGTCACGGGACCGGGCGAGGCTTCCCATCCGGTCATCCAGCTGCCGCAGCCGTGACCGCATCGCGGCCAGCAGTTCGGGACACCCGGCCAGCTCCGGAGCCTCCCCGACCGCGCAGGGCAGCAGGTACGCGATGTCCTCGGAGGACAGACCAGCGCCGAGCAGGTGCCGGATCTGCTTCACCCGCAACACGGCGCTCTCGTCGTACTCCCGGTATCCGTTCGCGCCCCGGTCCGCCTCCAGCAGGCTCTGGGCTTCGTAGTAGCGCAGCTGATGGGCGTTGACGCCCGTTCGGCGACTCAGTTCACCGATCCTCATCAAAACCTCGCTTGACCTTCATACCGGTATCAACGTTGAGGATGCTGCCATGAACAACACAACCGCTGCGCCCGTGACCGTCATCGGGCTCGGGCTGATGGGTCAGGCGCTCGCCGGCGCGTTCCTGAAAGCCGGCCACCCCACCACCGTGTGGAACCGTACGGCCGCCAAGGCCGACCGACTGGTCGCCGGAGGCGCACAGTTGGCACCTACCATCGGTGCCGCGCTCAAGGCTTCCCCCTTGACGGTCATCTGCCTCACCGACTACACGGCCGTGCACGAACTGCTCGGCGCGGACGATGTCGTGCCGGCCGGTACGACGCTGGTCAACCTGACCTCCGGCGACTCGGCCCGGGCCCGGGAGACGGCCCGATGGGCCGACCGGATCGGCGCCCGCTACCTGGACGGCGCCATCATGGCCGTCCCACCAACGATCGGTACCGCCGAGGCGGTGGTCCTGCACAGCGGGCCGCAGGAGGACTTCGAGACGCACCGGTCGACGCTCGAAGCACTCGGCACCGTCACCCACCTCGGTGCGGACCACGGCCTGGCGGCCCTGTACGACGTGGCGGGGCTGGCCATGATGTGGAGCATCCTGAACGCCTGGCTCCAGGGCACCGCCCTGCTCCGTACGGCCGGTGTCGACGCCGCGACGTACGCGCCGTTCGCCCAGCGGATCGCCGCCGGTGTGGCCGAATGGCTGCCCGGCTATGCCGAGCAGATCGACAACGGCTCCTTCCCCGCCGAGGTGTCGGCCCTGGAGACCGACGCACGGGCGATGGAGCACCTGATCGAGGAGAGCAGGGCGGTGGGCGTCAACGCCGAACTGCCCGAGTTGTTCAAGGCGATGGCCGACCGGGCGATCGCCGCGGGGCACGGCGGGGAGCAGTATCCCGTGCTGATCGAGGAGTTCGACAAACCCCACGACGACGACTGACCGATCCCGACAACAGTTCCCGGCGGCGCCCGACGGATACCGGCCCGACGAGAGCCGGCCCGACTCTCCGGGCCTGGGCCTGGGCCTGGACCGAATTTTCCCATCACGGCCCTGTTCTCCCGAAGTTACGGTGAAGTAACAAATAACTCTCTTCAGCGGATCCGGGGTGTGCTTGTCAGTGGTTTGGATCTTCTGGGGCTGTCGGGGGCCGTGCTCGGTGAGGTTGGTCCGGTCATGACGGTCGGAGGGGGCTTCTCGGTGGACGACACCGAGGCGGACCTGCGCGAGAATGAGCCCGACATGGACCAGATCCGTGCCGACCTCACCGCCGTGACCGGCACCGCGGCGTTCACCGACTTTGCCGATACGGTGCCGTATCACCTGCTGTTCACGTTGCCGCGGGGAGTCGCACGGGCACACCGAGGAGATCAATATGGCGACGATCACGGTGGACGTGGCGGTTCCCGACGCGCTGCGGCCGGTCGTGGATGTGGCAGCGTTGCCGGCGGCCCTCGGTGACGCGGGGCCGGCGTGGCTGGTGCTGTCCGAGGGCGGACGGCTGGCGCGGTGGACGCCGACGACCGGCGAGGTGCAGGACGTGGCCCGGTATCGGGAGGAGAGGCCGGCGTCCGAATACGGTGACGGCGTTCGACTGCGGCTTCATGCGTCTCGGTGTGGCCGTTGGGCGGCGGTGGTTCAAGACCGCGGTCGGTACGGCACCGTCGTCGATCTCACCACCGGTTCGCCGGCGTTGAAGTTGGACGGCGGGGATTACTGCTGTGAAACCGTCCCGTTCGCGTTGGCGTTCACCGAACACGGTGGTCGGCCGGTTGTCGTCCATCGCACTGACTGGAACCGGTTGGATGTCACCGATCTCGCGTCCGGCGAGGTGCTTACGGCGCGAGACAGCCCGGACAGAGATGAGGAAGGTGCGGAGCACGACCTCGATTACTTCCACGGCGCGCTGTCGCTGAGTCCTGACGGGACCCGTGTCTACGACGGCGGTTGGGTGTGGCAGCCGTGGGGGATGCCGGCGGTGTGGAGCCTGACCGCCTGGCTGCACGACAACCCGTACGAGTCCGAGGACGGGCCCAGCCATGCGGTGTATCCCGAGGTCTCGAAGTGGAACTGGCCGGTGGTGTGGATCGACGACAGGCGGATCGCGGTGTATGACCGGGACGATGCCGGCAGCGGTACCGTCCACGTCCTCGACCCCACCTCGATCGAACTGCGCTCGCCGGGCGTCCGGTGGATCAAGGCAGTCGCAACGTTCCCCTGGCCGGTCGGCGATTTCGGCTTCTTCACCGACGGAGAGCATCTGCTGATCGTCGGTGAGGCCGGTCTGCAGGGCGTCGACATCACCAGTGGACAGCAGGTGTTCGCGATCGACGGGTTCCGCCCGGTACGTCAGGATCGGCATACCGGAACGCTGATCCAGGTCGGCAGCGCCGATGCCCGGTTGTGGACGCCGCCGGAGTGGACTGCGCGCGTCGGCTGAGCTGTCATTTCCCGCAGGGTGCCGAGCGGGAGAACCTCCGCGATGTCCACACTGGAAGGGCTCGACACCACCTCTCGCAAGGGCAAGCACGGCGGCCGACCGCCGGTCATCACCGACGACATGCTGCACACCGTGCTGCGGCGCCGCGCGAACGGCGAGTCCGTCGAGCAGATCCAGCCCGCCCCGATCATCCCCACCGGCAAGCGCAAGGGGCGCAACCCCTCGGTGGCCGGCGTCTGCCGGGCACTGCGCGCCACGAAGTCACCGAACGTACCTGACCACCCATCAGCTAACTTTTCCACCGCGGACTGCTCAACGACGCCGAACACACCACGTCACGAAGTGTCGTTACAGTACTACTCCAGTCGCAATTCGCTGTTCCTGCTGGTCAGGAGCGTGTATCTGAGTATACTCGGCTGACGTGTTGTCAGGTTGGGTGAGTTCGTGACCTCGGGTACGGCGGCGGTAATGACAGCGGCGGGCTACTGCTTGGTGTCGGCGCCGCCATCGGGACCAGTGCGGTATGTGGTCGATGCGCCGACGGCGCGTCATTGCGGGGCGCCCCGCTGCCAGGAGCCGCCGTATTTCTGCCACGGTGAGCGGGACCAGCGCGCCGGAACCGTTTCTGCTGCCCCCTTTTGCGCTGCCGCGGCGGCCATGGCGGCGAGGAAGGCATGGGCGAGCATGGCCAGGGTGATGTGCCGGTACCAGCCCGGATACCGGCGTACCTCGTACTGGTCCAGGCCGCACTCGTTCTTCGCCGCTTGGAAGGCTTCCTCGATCGCCCACCGCGTCCCGGCGACCCGCACCAGTTCGGCGACGGTGGTGCCGGTTGGTGCGTAGGCGAGGCAGTAGGCGATCTCGTCCGGGCGGGCCAGACTGCGACGGGCCGGCACCCACCGGCCGTGGGTGGGCTCAGGACCGTCGAAGTCGTCGATCGGCGGGAGCCTCGCGGCGGCCCAGTCGTAGACGCGTGGTCCCTTCGCTCCGGCCCCGCACGACTGACGCTCCCAGGCGTCATCCGGGGCTCGGGAGAAGGCGAAGTCGATGCGGCCCGCCGCGTGAATGTGCTGGGACTTCGGCACGGCCAGAACACAGCCGACCCCGACCTCTTCGAGCATGCGGCGCAGCCTCTGGTCCTGGCCGTAGGCAGAGTCGGCGGTTACCCGGGCGACAGGCAGCAGGGAGCCCAGGGCTCGTCTGATCATGTCCTTCGCGAGATCGCCCTTGGTCGCGAAGGCACGCTCCCCGGGAATCCTTGCCTCTGCACAGCGGTCCGTATCCGAGGTCCAGGACTTCGGCCCAGTGCCGGGCCGTTCTTCACTCGTGGTTCGAGGCCGTAACCGTCCATTCGGGGCAGGTGCAGCAGCATCGTGAACCTGGTCGTGCGCTCGACGAGCGTGCCGATCGCCGAATGGTTCAGGCCGATGATCAGGTCGCCCTCCCAGTGCCCCGGGACCGCTCGGTCCTCGGCCTCAGCCGGTCGTTCGCTGATCATCAGCTCAGGCGTGACATGGCCACCGGGACGCCGCCGCGTTCGAGCACGCGGGACGCGCAACGCTCGCCCGGTGCGCAGACAGGCGACCAGTTCGCGCTTGAGCGCGCCGCGGCCCTGGACATAGAGGGCCTGGTAGATCGCCTCGTGCGAGATGCGCATGGACTCATCATCGGGGAAGTCGGCCCTGAGCCGGTTCGAGATCTGCTGCGGACTCCACGACGTCGCCCACCGCCGGTCTCGCCGCCTGGGCTTGTTGCGGCCTTTCCACTGGGGCGTTGCAGGCCCCGGCACAGGCCTCCCGTCTGCAGCCCGGATCACCCCGGCGAGCCTGTCCTGCACGTATCCACACAGCCGCTCATTCCCCGCCAGCTTCGCGGTCTTCGGCCTCTGTGCTCTGCGCTCGGCATGCCACTGCGCGGTGGTCGCCCGATACTCCAGACGGTAGGTGCGCGTTGACGCGTTCCGGCGTAGCTCCCGCGAGATCATCGGCGGCGAGCGGCCCAGCCGACGCGCGATCTCACGGACCCCGATGTTCTGAGCCCGCCACAGGGCGATGTCCTCGCGCTCCGCAAACGACAGATAGCGTCCCGACACCGTCGGGGAGAGATTCGGTCCCACGCCGCCAGCGTGGCGAAACCACCGTGTCCCGACTGCGGGCGACACCCCGGCCTCGACTCCTGCCTCCTCCGACCGGAGCCCTCGGGCGATCGCAGCCCAGAACCGCACGCGGTCCTCACGCCACGCAACCGTTGGCCGGCCCGGCGACGGCATCTGCCCCCGGTACTCACGAACCCTGCGCTGCTGCGGGCCAACACCCATTACTCCACCTCCGACTACGAGGTGTTGCGACGATCAGTTGAATCCACCCTTGCTTCCCACCTGGTGCTACTTCCTCTGGAACCTCAGGATCCCAGTCTCCAGGTGTCCACGATCAAGAGGAAGCTTCATGCCTTCCGTACGCCCTTGACCGGGACACGGATCTCCCGCGCGCCCGCGACGGGCACCTCCTCCCCGGGGACGGGAGCGGCGCGGCGTTCGGCATCGGCCGCGGGCGTGTCGGCGCGAAGTGGCGTGTTCGGCGGGTTGCGAAGCAACCTTCCGTGCACGTTCTCCCTCTCCTGCTTTGACATAGTCAGCGGGTGAACAGCCTTACTGGTGTGGCCAATGGGGCGTCCCACCCTCGATGGAGACAGAGGAGAGCATGAGAGTGAGAACAGGTGTGACCGGGCTGATGACCGCCGCGTGCGCGGCCGTCCTTCTGGCACCGGCCTCAGCCGCGGCGGCCCCCCAGAAGGAGCCCCAATCCCACTGCGTCGTCGACACCGCCACGCGGAAGACCACCTGTTACGACACGTTCCGCGAGAGCATCGCCGCTGCGACCGGCGGCCGGATCAACAACGCGTCACAGGAGGAAGCCGCCAAGGACAAGCACTTCCTCGACAAGCTCAACGCGTCGGCCAAGGCCCCCGCCGGCACGCAGAGCTCACGCACCTCCGCCAGCGCCGCTTCCCCCTTCGTCCTTAGCATCTTCTACGACGATTGGGACTACGAGGGATCCTCCCTGACCTCCACGGGAAATGCGGCATGCAAGAACGACGGAAAGTGGGACTATCAGCAGAATTACATCGAATCGGGTTGGAACAATCACGTCACTTCCCTGAAGCTCTTCAGTAACTGCTACGTCGAACTGTTCTCGGGAGCAAATTTCACGGAAGCACGCCAGTTCTTCACTTCTGACACGCGCTGGGTCGGCGAAGCGATGGACAACCAAGCCAGTTCCGTAGCCTGGACATGATGTGGAGAGCGGGACGGCATCGTGGTCGCAACGGCGCGGCGTCGGGTTCCCCGGCTTTCTGCGCCGGTCCGGGGGTGTCCTGGTCGGTCCGGGTGCTGAACGAGCCGCCTCGCGACGGCTGGTTCGGCTGGGGCACGATCACCGCCCCCGCCCACGCTGCGGCGCCTCTTCCTCCCCCTCACACGGAGGAAGAGGCGCTGGCAGTGCCCAACGGGGCCCGGGGCCGCAGGTGCCCCCGCGCCCGGCCCAGCCGCTCGCCATGCGGTCGGCCCACGGACAGCCCGCAAGTTCAGCGTGATCGCAACGCCCGTCGTGCTGCACAAATGAGGTTCTGCGCATCAACGCCGTACACGGCGGACCGTTGGCCGCCGGGCCGCCGAAGTTCGACGCGGCCGATTACAAAGAGCGCCACGCGGTGGAGTGCGGCATCAACCGCCTCAAGGTGCGACACGAGGTCGCAGTGCGCCGTGAGGCGCTGAAAAACCGTAGGAGGTGCAAGACCTCCTCGCTGACCAGAGACTGCGCCGCATGCTCGAAGAGGTCGGGGTCGGCTGTGTTCTGGCCGTGCCGAAGTCCCAGCACATTCACGCGGCGGGCCGCATCGACTTCGCCTTCTCCCGAGCCCCGGATGACGCCTGGGAGCGTCAGTCGTGCGGGGCCGGAGCGAAGGGACCACGCGTCTACGACTGGGCCGCCGCGAGGCTCCCGCCGATCGACGACTTCGACGGTCCTGAGCCCACCCACGGCCGGTGGGTGCCGGCCCGTCGCAGTCTGGCCCGCCCGGACGAGATCGCCTACTGCCTCGCCTACGCACCAACCGGCACCACCGTCGCCGAACTGGTGCGGGTCGCCGGGACGCGGTGGGCGATCGAGGAAGCCTTCCAAGCGGCGAAGAACGAGTGCGGCCTGGACCAGTACGAGGTACGCCGGTATCCGGGCTGGTCCCGGCACATCACCCTGGCCATGCTCGCCCATGCCTTCCTCGCCGCCATGGCCGCCGCGGCAGCGCAAAAGGGGGCAGCAGAAACGGTTCCGGCGCCCTGGTCCCGCTCACCGTGGCAGAAATACAGCGGCTCCTGGCAGCGGGGCGCCCCGCAATGACGCGCCGTCGGCACATCGACCACATACCGCACTGGTCCCGATGGCGGCGCCGACACCAAGCAGTAGCCCGCCGCTGTCATTACCGCCGCCGTACCCGAGGTCACGAACTCACCCAACCTGACAACACGTCAGCCGAGTACACTCAGATACACGCTCCTGACCAGCAGGAACAGCGAATTGCGACTGGAGTACTAACGGCCCCAGCGCAGCAGGGTGGTTCCGAGGGTCATTCCGCCGCCGAATCCCGCCAGCAGCACCAGGTCGTCGACCGGCCCGTCCGTGCGGCGGGCATGGTCGAGGGCCAGCGGGATCGAGGCGGCCCCGGTGTTCCCGTGCCGTTCCACCGGGAGGTGGACCCGTGCCGAGGTCAGCCCGAGTCCGGCGGCCACGCTCCGCAGCATCTCGCCGTTGGCCTGGTGCGGTACGAAGTGGTCGACCTCGGCGGCCGTGAACCGGAAGGCGTCGAGGGTGCCCGCGACGGCGTCCGGCAACTCCCGTTCCACGAAGGCCCGTACGTCTCTCCCCCGCATCCGGAAGAAGTGGTCGCCGCGGGCGACGGTCTTCTCCGACGCGGGTTTCCTGCTGCCGCCCGCGGTGACGCCGATCAAGTCGTGCAGATGGCCGTCGGTGCGCATGCCCGTGCCCAGGAGACCGCGCTCCCCGGACACCGGACCGAGCACCACGGCGCCCGCCCCGTCCCCGAACAGCGGTGCGGTCCTGCGGTCCCCGGGGTCGATGATGCGCGAGTAGACCTCGCTGCCGACGACGAGCCCCAGGCGCTGCCGCCCGTCGGTCCCGGGCCCGGACAGCAGTCGGGAACAGGTGTGCAGCGCGGCGATGAATCCGGCGCACACCGCGTTCACATCGAAGGCCGCCGCCCGGCGCGCCCCGATCCGGTGCTGCACGAACGCGGCCGTGGCCGGTTGCGGATGGTCGGGGGTGGAGGTGGCGACGACGATCCAGGCGAGGTCCTCCGGCCCGGCCCCGGCATCGGCCAGGGCCCGTACGGCGGCCTCGGCCGCGAGGTCCGACGCGGCCTCGTGGTCCGCGGCGTAGCGCCGCTCGCGGATGCCGGTCTTGCGCTCGATCCATTCGGCGGTGACCCCGGCCCGGGCGGCGACCGTCTCGTTGGTGACGACCCGTTCGGGCAGGTACGAGCCGGTGCCGAGGATGCCGGTGCCGCCCGGGGCGGGCGAGTACACGGTCATGCCGCCACCGGGGTCCGGGCCAGCCGCTCCCGGACCGTGCGGAGCACCTCTTCCTGTTCGTCGACGAGGAAGAAGTGCCCACCGGGCAGCACCCGCAGGCCGAAGCCCGAACGGGTGTGGTTCACCCATGCCTGCACGTTCTCGATGCTCGCCTTGGGGTCCCGGTCGCCGGTGAACGCGGTGACGGGGCAGTCCAGGGCCGGACCCGGACGGTAGCGGTAGCCGCGCACCGCCCGGTAGTCGGCGCGCAACGCGGGCAGGATCATGCGCAGCGTCTCCTCGTCGTCGAGCAGCGCGCCCCCCGTCCCGTCCAGCTTCCGGATCTCGGCGACGACCTCCTCGTCGGTGTCCGGGTACCACGCGTCCGCGCGGTCCAGGGAGGGGGCGCTGCGGCCGGAGACGAACAGTTCGACGGGGCCGTTGCCCGCGGCCTCCATCCGGCGGGCCACCTCGAAGCCGACGACGGCGCCCATGCTGTGCCCGAACAGCGCGTACGGCCGGTCCGCCCACGGCCCCAGCGCCTCGGCGATCCGGTCGGCGAGCGACTCCAGGTCGGTGGCGGCCGGCTCGGCGCGGCGGTCCTGCCGGCCGGGGTACTGGACGGCCAGGACCTCCACCTGGGGCGAGAGCTCCCGCGCCACCGGGAAGTAGAAGCTGGCCGAACCGCCGGCGTGCGGCAGGCAGACCATGCGCACGGGGGCGTCGGGGGCGGGCCGGTAGTTCCTGAACCAGGTGCTGTCGCCGGGGATTCCCGTCATGAGTTCTCCTAGCCGATCCGAGTGGGGCCTGCGCACAGGATGGGTGCGCGCCCCGCTCCCGGTCCTCCCCTAATCACCCCCTATGACCGGGCGCGCGCCTTCTGGGGGCGGACAGGGGTGCCCCATGGGCGGTGCGGTGCCCCACGCTGGACGGACACCCGTGACGGACATCCGGGACGGGAATCCGGGCCGGACATCTACCAACAGACACCCGTGACGGACACGGGGCCCGCTTCGCTCTCCTCGGCTCTCAAGAGAATCAGGGAACTCACGTGGACGAGATCATCAGTGCTCTTCTCTCCGAGGACGCGACGCCGCAGGACTTCGCGGGTCTGCGGCTCCCGGAGAGCTATCGAGGTGCCGTTGTCCGCAAGGAGGACACCGGCATGTTCGAGGGAATGGCCTCCGCGGACAAGGACCCGCGCAAGTCGTTGCACCTCCAGGACGTGCCGACCCCCGAGCCCGGGCCGGGCGAGGCCCTGGTCGCCGTCATGTCGAGCGCCATCAACTACAACACCGTGTGGTCGTCGATCTTCGAGCCGCTGCCGACCTTCGGTTTCCTGGAGCGGTACGCCAGGCGGTTCCCCGGCGCCGCCCGCCACGACCAGCCGTACCACGTCCTCGGTTCCGACCTGGCGGGCGTCGTCCTGCGCACCGGGCCCGGGGTGAACCGGTGGCGGTCCGGCGACCGGGTCGTGGCGCACTGCCTGTCGGTGGAGCTGGAGTCGGCGGACGGGCACGACGACACGATGCTCGACCCGGAGCAGCGCATCTGGGGTTTCGAGACCAACTTCGGCGGCCTGGCGCAGCTCGCGCTGGTGAAGTCGAACCAGCTGATGCCCAAGCCCGAGCACCTGACCTGGGAGGAGGCGGCCTCCCCCGGTCTGGTGAACTCGACCGCGTACCGCCAGCTGGTGTCGCGCAATGGGGCGGGCATGAAGCAGGGCGACAACGTGCTGATCTGGGGCGCCAGCGGCGGACTCGGTTCGTACGCCACGCAGTTGGCGCTGGCGGGCGGCGCCAACCCGATCTGTGTGGTCTCCAGCGAACGGAAGGCGGAGATCTGCCGGCGGATGGGCGCCGAGGCGATCATCGACCGCAGCGCGGAGGGCTACCGGTTCTGGAAGGACGAGCAGACCCAGGACCCGCGCGAGTGGAAGCGGTTCGGCCGGCGCATCCGCGAACTGACCGGCGGCGAGGACGTGGACATCGTCTTCGAGCACCCCGGCCGCGAGACCTTCGGCGCCTCGGTGTACGTGGCCCGCAAGGGCGGCACGATCGTCACCTGCGCCTCCACGTCGGGGTTCCGGCACGAGTACGACAACCGCTACCTGTGGATGTCGCTGAAGAGGATCGTCGGCTCGCACTTCGCCAACTACCGCGAGGCGTGGGAGGCCAACCGCCTGCTCGCCAAGGGACGGATCCACCCGACGCTCTCGAAGGTCCACTCCCTGGAGGAGACCGGCCAGGCCGCGTACGAGGTGCACCGCAACCTCCACCAGGGCAAGGTCGGCGTGCTGGCCCTGGCCCCGCACGAGGGACTCGGCGTCCGGGACGAGGAAATGCGCGAGAAGCACATCGACGCCATCAACCGGTTCCGGGAAGAGGAGGCGCGGACCTCATGACTGCGCGACAGAGCGACCCCACGCCCGCGGCAAGCACCAGCACGCCCGCACCCGTGACGGACGCACCCGTGACAGGCACCCCCACCCCCGTGACGGGCATCGTCGGCCTGGGCTCGACGGGCGAGGCACTCCTGCACCTGCTGCACGGCGCGGGCCACACCGTCGTCGCCGTGGACACCGACCTGGACGTCCTGGCCCGCGTGGCCGGGCGGCTCAAGGCCACCATCGCCGCCATCGCCGCCGGGGACGGCCCCGACCGCCCCGACGGCCCCAACCACCCCGACGTCACCTTCACCGCCGACCACACCGCGCTGGGCGCGGCCGGTCTGGTCATCGAGGCGGTCCCGGAGGACCTCGCCGCCAAGACCGACGCGCTCGGCAGGATCACCTCGGTCTGCCCGCCCGGCACCCCGGTCCTGACCACCACGGCGACGCTGCCGGTCACACGCCTGGCCATCGCCACCGGCAGGCCGGCCGACGTGGCGGGGCTGCGCCTGTTCACCCCGCCCGCCCCCGGCGGCCCCGTCGAACCGGTGCGAACGGCCCTGACCTCCCCGGAGACCGCCGCCGCCGTGGACGCCCTGGTGGCCTCGGCCGGGCTCACCCCGGTCGCGGTCGGCGCCCGGCCCGCCGCCGACGCCACCGCCCTGGTGCTCGGGTTCCTCAACCGTGCCGTGATCCTCCTCGACGAGGACTACGCCACCCGGCACGACATCGACACCGCCATGCGGCTGGGCTGCGGGCTGCCCGCCGGGCCGCTGGAGACGCTCGACCGCATCGGGCTCGGCACCGCCCACGCCGCGCTGACGGAGCTGTGGCGGCGCACCGGCGACAGCGCTTTCGAGCCCGCCCCGCTGCTCAGCCGGATGGTGGCGGCCGGGCGCCTGGGCCGTACCACCGGCGAGGGTTTCCACACGTACGACGAGACCGGTGGCGTGCTCGGCCGGCCGGCCGACAGCTCCGGTGAACCGGACGGCGCGCCGGTGCGCCGGGTGGGTGTGCTCGGCTCCGGTGCGATGGCGCGCGGCATCGCCGAGGTCACGGCCACGGCGGGGTACCCCACGGTCCTGGTGGCCCGTGACCCGGAGAAGGCGCAACGGGCGCTGGACGCCGTCGCCGACTCCCTGACCAGGGGCGTACGGCGGGGCAGGGTCACCGTCGAGGCCAAGGCGTCGGCCGGTGAACTCCTCACCGGCGCCCACGACATGGCGGTGCTGGCCGACTGCGACCTGGTCATCGAGGCGGTCGCCGAGGACCTCGACGTCAAGCGCGCGATGTTCGCGGCGCTCGGCAGGATCTGTGCTCCCGGCACGGTACTGGCCACCACCACGTCCAGTCTCCCGGTCGCCGCGTGCGCCGAGGCGTCCGGCCGCCCGGCCGATGTCGTGGGCATCCACTTCTTCAACCCGGCCCCCGTGATGAAGCTGGTGGAGCTCGCGCACACGGACACGGTGGCCCCGACGACCCTGGCGACGGCCCACGCCTTCTGCCGCGCCCTCGGCAAGACGACGGTGACGTGCCCGGACCGTACCGGCTTCATCGTCAACAGCCTGCTGTTCCCCTACCTCGGCGCGGCCCTCGCCCTGCTGGAACGGCACGACACGGACCTCGAGGAGACCGACCACGCGATCCGGTCCGGATTCGGTTACCCCATGGGCCCGTTCGCGCTCCTGGACACCATCGGCCTCGACGTCTCGCTCGCCATCCAGAACCGGTTGTACGAGTGCTTCCGCACCCCCGAGTACGAACCAGCCGCAGTCCTGGACGAGTTGGTGTCCGCGGGCCTGCTCGGCCGCAAGAACGGCCGCGGCCTGCGCACAGCGGGCCCCCGCCGCTGACGGACCCTGCCGGTGCCTTTCCCCTGATGCCCCGTCACGGGAAAGGCGCCGCCCGCACCTGCACACCTGTGCACCTGCCCCTGTGCCCCTGCATGGCTGCGTAGACTCCGGGGCCGTGGTACCAGGGGAAGGAGCCCGAACCATGTGTGAACCGCGGCGCGTACCGATGTCCGGGCAGGTGTGGGGCCTGGCGGCACCGGATTCCGGTGGGCCCGTCTTCATCACCGGCTACGACGGCAAGGGCCTGTCCACCACGGTGCTCACCGCCGTGGACGTGGACGGAGAGGTCCTGTGGCGCCGCAGGTTCGACGGGCACCCGGGCCCGCCGCGCGTCGGTCCGGGCGGGTCGGTGTGGGTCGCCCATCGCGGGCCGAGGGATGTGGTGCTGACCGAACTGGACGCCACCGGCTCGACCCTGCGCTCGGTCACTCCCGACCACGAACCCCACGAGCACCTCGGCGCGTTCGTGGTGCTGCCCGACGGTGTGTGTGCGTCCTGGCTGCCCGCCGGGCGAGACCGGGTCGTCCCGGCCGGCCGTCATCCGCGGGTCGCACGTCACAACGGGGACGGCTCGGTGCGATGGTCGACACCGGCCGTGCTCGACCGGTTGTCGTTTCCGGGCCGTGTCGAGATCGGTGCGAAGACGGGCTGGGAGCTACGGCCCTCGAAGCCGTGGACTCCGCGGACGGTGGAGGCGCACCACTGGGAGCCGTTGCTGGTCGCGGGTCACCGCGTCGCCGCGACGTTCGCCGACGGCAGCAGCGGCATCTCCGTCACGTTCTTCCTGGACACCGCCACCGGTCGGCCCGTCGCCGCGAGCCGCCCCGGGCCCGGCCGCCACAAGGCGATCGTCGGACCGGGCGAGTTCCTGATCGGCTCCCAGGGCTACGGCGCGTGCGGCACGGCCCATCACGACTCCTCCGGCGCCGTGGTACGGGAATGGCCGACGCACACGATGCCGCTGGTCGACCGACACGGCGCCATCAGCGGACCCGAGTCCGAGAACGTCCTGCCGTCCCGTTCGCGCTTCGTCCGCCTCGACCCCGACGGCACGGTGCGGCATGGACCCGCGCTCTCCGGCTACTACACCGCCTACCCGGCCCTGGACGACGAGGGCACCGCGGTGTTCTGGCGGGACGGCCGACTGCTCGCCGTCGACGCCGAATCGCGGATGCGGGAGCTGTTCGCCCTGGAGGACGAGGAGCGCGCCGTGATGAGCAGAATACTGCTGCTCGACCGGGGGCAGGGGCTCTTCGCCCTCGACGACGAACTCTTCGTCCTGCGGCGGACGGGCCTCGGCCCCCTGGACAGTGGCGTCTGGCCGTGCGCGGACGGCGGCCTCCACGGAAACCCGGTGACACACCAGTAGTACGGAGGGTACTGAGGAACTGATCCGAGTGCAGAGGAAGTTCGGTACGGGCGGGGCTCAGTGCGGGCGGGCCGTCACCAGGTGTGCCAGGTCCCCGCGCGACTTCACGCACAACTTGCGGTAGACCCGGGTCAGATGCTGCTCCACCGTGCTGGTGGTGACGTACAGCCGGGCCGCGATGGCCCGGTTGGTGCAGCCGTCGGCGGCCAGTACCGCGACCCGGCGTTCGGCCTCGGTCAGTCCGGCGATCGGGTTCCCGTCCGCGGCCTCCTCCCCGCGCAGCGCCCGCAGGGCATCGGCCGCCGGGGTGCCCCAGTCGACGGCGCCCCGCAGTTCCGGCCGCCACCCGGACAGCACGTCCCGGCAGGCGTGGAAGTCGCCGAGTGCGGCCTTCGGCCGTCCGACGGCCAGCTGGTGGTGGCCCCTGGCCAGCAGGTAGTGCAGCCCGGCCCGGGTGCGGAACATCGCGGCGGGCACCGGGACGCGCAGCCACCGTACGGCCTCCTCGTGCGCACCCCGGCGCGTCGCCGCCAGCACGGCGGCGGACAGCGGCATGCCGATGGCCACGCCCCACGCCCCCGGCGACATCAGGGACAGCGCCCGTTCCGCGTGCCCGGACGCGATGTCGTACGCCCCGGTGCGGCCGTGCACCACGGCCGCCGCAGCGGCGGCCACCGCCCGCCGGGCCGTGGTGGCCCCCGTCCGGTCCCCGTCGGCCGTCAGCCCGCACCACCGGGCGGCCCGCCCGGTCTCCCCCGTGCGCAGGAGCGCCGAAAGGATGGCGGCCACGGACGCCGGTGGCGCGTGGTCGTAGACGATCGACACCAGCACCCGCTCGGCGGCCTCGTCCCGGAGCTCGGCCATGCTGGCGGTGTCCCGCGCGGAGAACCCGTCCCCGCAGCCGTGGAACGGGGAGGGATCGACGCCGTCGACGCCGTCGGTGTCGTCGGTGCTGTCGGCGCCGTGCGGGTACGGCCCGACGCCCGTACCCGGGTAGACGTACGCCAACGCCGCGGCCGGTCCGTCCATCCCACCGGTTCCGTCCATCCCACCGGTTCCGTCCGCTCCCCCGATTCCGCCGGGTCCGTCCGCACCATCCGCACCGTCGAAACGCGGGGCTCCGGACAGGGCCCGTGCCACCTCGGCGGGGCGCCCGTGCCACAGCAACAGCCCCATCGCTCCCGCCGTGTCCTCGGCCGTCCGCCACCGGGCGTCGGCGAGGGTCCGTCCGAGGGCGGGCAGATGCCGGATCACCGCCGCGGGGTCGGCCTCCCACTCCGCGCGGGCCAGCATCGTCAGCAGCCCGGCCGCTTCCTGGCCGCCGGTCCGGTGGGCGGTCCGCAGGAACTCCGCGGCCTGCCGCGCCCCGCCGGAACTCATCGCGTGCCGGGCCGCCTCGGCAAGCAGGGGAACGGCCCACGCCGGGCCGGGCCCGCCACCGGCGGTGTCCGCGGTGACCAGGTGACGGGCGACCGAGGCCGGTTCGGCGCCGTTCTCGTACAGCATCCGGCCCGCCGTGGTGTGCAGCCGGCTGGACTCCCGGGCGGACAGTTCCTCCAGTACGGCCGCCCGCACCCCTTCATGGCGCAACCGTCCGCCGTCCAGCAGTCCGATCGCGTCGAGCTCGGCCAGGCAGGGGCCGACCGCGCGCTCGGGAAGTTCCAGCAGCCGGGCGAGCAGGGTGAGCGTCGCCGCGTCGGCGAGCACGGCCAGGGCCCGCGCGACCGAGACCGCCGGGTCACCGGCACCCCGCAGACAGCCGGTGACGGCTCGCCGGAACGCCGTGCCCGCCACCGGACGGGACGGCCGCACCGGCTCGCAGTCCCGGTGGTCGTCGAGCAGCCCGCACAGCAGGCGCGGGTTCCCGCCGGTGAACCGGTGCCAGTCGGGGGCCAGCCGCCGTGCCGTCGGCAGGTCCGTCGCACCGCCGGGAGACGCGGCCAGGAACGCGGCGACGCCGTCCTCGTCGAGGGGTGCGAGCGGTACGGGCGTGCAGCGGGGATGCCTCAGCAGCTCGGCCAGCGGCAGGGGCAGCGGGGGCCGGGGGCGGGGCCGCGGCGGGCCGCTCATCACCAGCAGCACCCGGTTCGCGGCGAGCCGCCCGCACACGTACAGCAGGCATCGGGCGGAGACCTCGTCCATGTGGTGCGCGTCGTCGACGAGGACCACCACGGGGGCGGTCACGGCGAGATCCCGCAGGGCCTCGTGGAGCACCGCGGGGTCGTCGCCGGGGTTCCCGGTCGGAACCGGCCGGGCGGGGGAACGGGGCGACGAAGGCTCCGGCCGGTGGTGTCCGGCGTCCCGGCCCGCGCCGCTGAGCAGTTGCCCCACGACGCCGAACGGCAGATCCGTCTCGGCCGGTGAGGCGGACGCGTCCAGCACCAGCGCGCCCGAGTCCCCGGCCCGCTCGGCGAAGGCCCGCAACAGCGCGCTCTTGCCGGTGCCGGGACTGCCGGTGACGAGCACCGCACCGCCCCCGCCCCGCCGGGCGGACGTCAAATGCCGCTCGATCAGGTCGAGTTGTGCGTCCCGCCGGACCAGCCGCACCGGCACCCCCACGTCGTCAGGCCACCCGGATGGCCGCCGTCCTCTCCTGGGAAGTCTGCACAGGAACGTGGAAGCCTCGCTGGTACCAGACCAGAGCCCCGCTCGAGCCGTTCGTGCGCACCTCGGCCGGGCTGCCCAGCAGCAGGTCGTGATCGCCCGCGGGTACGACGTCCGCCAGGGTGCAGCGCAGCAGCACGGACGCGTCCGGCAGGTACGGCAGGCCCCTGCCGGGCCATGGCTCGAACTCCCCGCCGGCGAACCGGTCGGCGCCGGTGGTCGCGAAGCGCCGTGCCAGTGCGCCGTGCCGGGCACCGAGCACGTTGACGACGAACTCCCCCTGTCCGAGGAGGGGTTGGTGACAACTTGAGCCGCGGGTGACACCGACCAGGACGAGTGGCGGGTCGAGCGAGACGGAGGTGACCGAACTGGCGGTGAACCCCCGCGGGCGGCCGTCGCCGTCCACGGTGGTGATGACGGTGACGGGCGCGGCGAGCAGCGCCATCGCGTCCCGGAATTCCTGGGCACCCGTCGCGGCAGCCCGCGGCGGTGTGTACGGCACGGTCACAGAAGGGGCTCCCTCGGTCGACGGCCGGCCCGCGCGCGGGTACGACGCGTCGCGGCCGGCCCGCGCTGTCTCGTACGGGTCGGCTACCGGCCCGTACGTGGGCGCACCCATCGTCGGCCGGTCCACCCACCGCCCGGAACCCCGAAAGCCCCCCTGTCCTCGCCCCCTACAAAACAACTCCCCGCCCCGAACAGCCCTCTACGAAACGACTCCCTCTGCCGACGCACTCTCTGCCGGCACTTCCTCTGCCGGCGCACTCTCTGCCGACTCCCTTTCCCTGCCGACTTCCTCTGCGGGACGGCTCCCTCTGTGGGACGGCTTCTACGCCGCCATGGCGACCGGCTCCGGCAGTGCCAGCAGCCGGGGCGCCCCCCGGTCCCACGGAAAGCCGTGGTGCAGGTGGAAGACGGGCGGGACGTCCGTGTCGGCCGCCACGGCCACGGCCGCCAGGACGTCGGGCACGGGTTCCAGCTCCAGGAACCGCCACGGCAGCGCGGACCCGGCCTCGGGCGGGCGGAAGCCCACCACCCCCCGGTCCTCGGCCAGCGTGAAGGCGAAGCTGTCGAAGGGCAGTCCGAGCCCCAGCCCGCGCGCCTTGGAGTACGCCTCCTTCAGCGTCCACAGCCGCAGCACCCGGCGGTCCCGGGGGCGGCCCGCCGCGGCCCGCGCCACCCACTGCTGCTCCTCGGGCGCGAAGGTCTCCACGATCGCGTCGAACCCCTGGTCGCCCCGGTCGAGCCGTTCCACGTCCACCCCGATGCGGTGGCGCCGGACCACGCCGAGGAAGTTGTGGCCGTGCGCGTGGGAGAGGTTGAAGTCCAGCTCCCGGCCCCCGCGCGGCAGCCCCTCCACGGGTTTCTGCAGGAACGGCCGCCCCCTCGAGGAACGCCAGATCACGGCCTCCGCCTCGGGCACGCCGCTCTCCAGTGCCAGCACCCGCCGTACGAGCGTGTGGGCGACGAGGTACTGGCGCCGGTCGCGCTCGAACAGGAACCGGCTCGCGATCTCCTGTTCGTGCTCGTCCAGCCAGTGCGTGGCCAGGGTCGCGGCGATCCCCGGGGTGAGTTCGTCGTTGGGGCAGAACCACAGTTTGACGGGTTCGGGCCGGGCCGGCGCGAACCTGTCGACGGGGCGTTCCACCACCGAGAGGCCGGTCATCCGGACGCCCCCTTCTCCTCCGTGCCCTCCTGCGTGCCTTCCCGGCCCCCCAGCCACAGGGAACGGCGCAGGAACGCCGAGGGCGGCAGCGGCACCAGGGTCTTGCCCGCGTCCGGCCCGGACTCCAGCGCGGCCCAGTCGATGTCGAGCCCGGACAGCCAGAGGCGCGTCAACTGCTCGATCCGGCCGGCCCGCCACAGCGCGCCGAGATAGTCGCCGGTCTCCGGCACATCGCCCAGGCCCAGCGGATCGGTCCCGCCGGTGCGCAGATCCGCGTACCGCACCCCACCGACATCGACACCAACGTCAACGCCGACATCGACACCAACACCAACACCGATGGCGCGCGTGCCGGCTGTCCCCTCGACTCCGCCGACATCCACCCAGGAGCTGGCGAACTCCCGCAGGGAATTGACCAGTTGGGACAGGTCGCGGGCGAGCAGTGCGATCCGGCAGGACCGCGCCTCGCGGCCGACGCGCAGGGCGCGGGCCACATCGACGAGCGCCACCCGTTCGTCCCCGGTGGTGGTGTCCCCACTCCTGCCGTTGTCCGAGGCCAGCCAGTCGGCCAGTCTGGTCGCCGTGGCGGCGAGATGACCGGGGGTGGGGGCGGAGAGCAGGATCAGCTCGTCCCGTCCGGCACCGCCACTCCCATTGCCCTCACCGGGCGCATCGGTCTCACCCGTCGTACCCGCCCCGTCGGCACGGCCGGCCTCGCTGCGTCCGTTCCCGGCTCCGTCCCCCGGACGCCGGGCCGGTACGAACTCCTCCAGGACGGCGTACGCGTCGAACGCCCCGGTCGTACCGGTCACCTCGGCGACGGCCGTGCGGGGCAGCTCGTGTCCCTGTGCGTCATGGGGCCTCGGCCACGGCGTGGCCGTGTCCTCGCCCCGTGCGGGGGCGAGGACGCCGTACCGCAGTTGGAGCACGGCGGCGGTCAGCGCGGCGAGGCCGGTGACGGCACCGGCGTCGCCCACCCGGCAGGCGGTCGTCCCCCTCGTCTCGCGCAGTCCGGGCGAGCCGGTCCAGGAGCCGGTGCCCGCCGAGGTGGACCGTACGACGGCGTGCACATGATCGCCGTCGGACAGCGCACGGGCCAGTGGCTTGAGCACCACGGCGCCCACGCCCTCCCCCGCCCCCTGCCGGCCGCGCGAGGGGTGCAGCAGCAGTTCGACCCCACCGGCCACCGCCGCCGCGCACTCCCCGCGCCGCAGTGCGCCGACGGCGAGGTGCACCGCCACGAGGGCGGAGGACTCCCCGGTGTCGACGGCCTGCGCCGGTCCGCTCAGTCCCAGCAGGCCGGAGAGCCGGCCCGCCACGCTCCAGTGCCCGCTCTCGGGCATCTCCCGCCCGCCGCGCGCCCATGCCTCGGCGGCCACCAGCGAGTAGTCGGCGGCGCTGACCCCGACGAACACCCCGAGGCCGCGCGGCGTTCCGCCCGGACCGGTCAGGGCGTCGAGCCGGGTGCCGGTGCAGCCGGCGTCCTCCAGCGCCTCCCAGACGGTTTCGAGGAAGAGCCGCTCCTGGGGGTCGATCAGCCTCGCCCGCCGGTCGGTCAGCCCGAAGAAGTCCGCGTCGAAATCGGCGGCTCCGTCCAGGAAGTGCCCGCACTCTCCCGCGCTCAGCAGCGACGCACCGGGGCGGCCGAGCGGCGCGCCCGACGAGGTGTCCCGCCCTTCGCGCAGGTTCTGCCAGTAGGTGCGCAGGTCGGGGGCGAGCGGATAGCGACCGGCGATCCCGACGACGGCGAACCGGTCCTCGACGTCCGTGCCCCCATCGGTCCGGCGGGCCTGCGGCAGGCCCTGCGGAAGGGCCGCCGACGGGTCCGCCGGAGAGAACGGTGCCGGTACTGGTACCGGCACGGGTCCTTGTCCCGGCGTCTGTGCCCGTGGCCGTACCGGGCCGGGGACCGGCGAGGACACCCGGTCGTGGGCCTCCGGCGCCACCGCGACCGGCGCCTTCGACGTCACCGGGCCCGTGGTCCCGTGCGTCACCGGGTTCGTGGGCCCGGGTGGCACCGGACCCGTGGTCCCCGAGGCCGCCGTGTCCGGGGCCGTCGGCAGGACCGGCTCCGGGGGTGGGCCGGGTACCGCCTTCAGCCCGGCCAGCAGTCGCACGGCCCGGTCCCGTTCCAGGGTTCCGGCCTTGAAGCGGGTGAGTATTTCTCGTTCGTCCATTGCCTTCCGCCCGTTCACGCCCGCCTGGGCAGCAGAGTGAGCGCCTCGTCGACGGAGAGCCGGTCGTCGCGCACCGCGTCGAGCAACGCCCGCAGCCCCGGGTCCTCGGCCTCCGCGACCGACTCCGCCACCGGTGCGGGCGTCGCCCCGGCCATCGGCATCGCCCCGGCCATCGGCATCGGCGCGACCACCGGCGTCGGCGTCCCCGTGGTGGCGAGGGCGATGTGCGCGGCCATCGCGGCGAGACTGGGGTGCTCGTAGAGCGCGACCGGCCGCTCCTCCATGCCGTACGTGCCGTTGATGACCTCCATGAACTGGGCGCCGACGATGGAGTCCACGCCGAGGAGGTTGAACGCGGCCGCGGGGTCGATGTCCCACGGGTCGCAGCACAGGATGCGGGCGAGTTCCTCGCGCAGATGGTCGAGGATCTCCCGCGCTCCGACCGGCGAGGAAACGGTCACGGGCAGCGGACCGCCGGACGGCGGGGCGGCCACGGACACGGACGCGGTTTCCGGCACCGGCCCGACCGGCGCCGGCGCCGCGGTCCCCGCCACCGGCCCTGCGGGCACTGGGCCCCAGCCCCGACCCCAGCCCCGACCCCGGGCCGCGACCGGGGCCCCGGCACCGGCACCGGCACCGGACGACGGCACCGCCCCGGTCGCGGAATCCCGTGCCCCCAGCTCACCCACCACGTGCCGGGTGAAGGCCAGTGGAGTCGGATGGTCGAGCAGGGCGGCCGCCCTGACGGCCGTGCCGTACCGGGCGTTCACCGTGGCGACGAACTCCACGGTCAGCAGCGAGTCGAGGCCCAGCGAACGGAACGTCTGCTCGGGATCGATCTTCTCCGGCTTCAGTCTCAGTACGTCGGCGAGGAGCACCACGACCTCGGTCACCACTGCCTCGGTCACCACGCCCTCGGGCATCGCGTCGGGCGGCGGTGCGATGACATCCGCCCGGAGGGAATTCTGACGTTCATGGGGCATGGATGGGCTCCAAAGTGTCCGTCCCGGCTGGCCGACGAAGGAAGTATCGAAGGCGCGTCCGACCGGCGGCTATCGCCGTCCGTGCTGAAATGTGCGGCCGCGGGCTGGTCCCCGGGAGGGAGCGCTCCCCGCGACTACTCCGTACGAGCGAGCCGTGTCATCGTGCACGGCGTCCCGGCGCCGCTCAGGCGGCCCGGTCCCCGGCCGGACTCCCGGCGGGGAGAGCCGGCTCTCCGTTCGCACCGCCGACCGGCGCGGGGGCGCCCGTCGCGGGCACGGGGGTGTGGGCACCGGCAGCGGCCACCGGCCGGTGGGCGTCCGCGTGGGAAACCGGCGCCTGGGAAACCTGGGTGCGAGAAATCTGAGCGCGGGGGCTTTCGGCGACGGCCTGCGGCCGGGGGTTCCCCGCGGTGGCCGGCGGGTGGGTGCGGTAGCGCGCCGCGTCCCCGGAGGGTACGAGCGCCGACAGCAACGGTTTCCACAACGCCGCTACCCGGTCACCGAGTTGCGGGTACGGCATGCCGGTGCCGGCCAGTACCCCGATGCCGCACACCGTCGCGGACAGCAGCGTCTCGGGCCCGTCCACCGCCTCGCGGTCCTGCAACGCGCCCTCCGCCCGGGCCTGGCCGAGGAGCCGCAACACCTCGGTGATCCACGCCTGGTGGAAGTCGGTGACGGGCGGCTGCCGGCCGGTGCACTCGTTGGTGATCCGGAAGCTGGCCCGGATCACCGGGTCGTCGTGGAACGTCCGCGCCAGCCAGTGCGTCATGTCGATGAGCACCTGCACCGGCGGTACGCCCGCCTCCCGGTGCTCCCGGATGAAGTCCTGCAGCATGTCGCGGCCCCGCTCCTGCACCGCGTCGGCGAGTCCGTCCTTGGAGGCGAAGTGGAAGTACAGCGCCCCCTTCGTCATCCCGGCGGCCCCGGCGATCTGTCCCAGCGTCGCGTTGGCGTAGCCGTTCCGGTTGAACATCTCCGCGCCCGCACGCACCAGCCTCTGGCGGGTCCGCTGCGATCTGGCCTGCATCTTCGTCCCCCTCCCCCTCAGCCGACCCGGCTGAGGCGCTCGCGCCCCCCGCCGGCGGCGGCCGGGTCGAGGGCGGACTCCGGGCCGGACATCAGGATCGACCGCTGCAACCGCCGCAGCCCGGCGGACGGCTCGAACCCCAACTCCCTCACCAGGACGGAGCGCAGTCGCTGGTAGACGTCGAGCGCCTCGCTGCGGCGCCCGGAGCGGTGCAGCGCCAGCATGAACTGGCCGTGCAGATTCTCGTGCGTGCGGTAACGGCTGACCAGCATGGTCAGCTCGCCCAGCAGTTCCCGGTGCCGGCCCAGCCGCAGATCGGCCTCGATGCGCTGATCGAGCGCGCAGAGCCGGGTCTCGTCCAGCCGCCGGGTCTCCATCTCCAGCTGCATCCCGGTCTGCACGTCGGCCAGCGCGGCGCCGGTCCACAGCGCGAGCGCGTCGCCCAACTGCCGTGCCGCGCCCGGGAAGTCACCGGCGTCCATCGCCCGGTACCCCAGCCCCGCCAGCCGCTCGAACTCGCGGACGTCGCTGGTGCCGCCGGAGGTGTTGAGCAGATAGCCGCCGGGGGTGGTGACGAGCACGTCCTTGGCGGAACGGGGCCCGGTCCCCTCCGGGTCCTCCCGCAACGCGACCGCGATCAGGTCCCGCAGCTGCAGCACGTACGTCTGCAGGGTCGTACGGGCACTGCGCGGCGGCCGGTCGCCCCAGAGCTCCTCGATCAGCGTGGCCACGGGCACGACCCGATCGGCGTGCAGAGCCAGCAGGGCCAGGACCTGCCGCGGCTTCGGCGCCGTCGGCGTCACCGAGAGCCCGTTCTCACGGACGGCCAACGCGCCCAGTACATCGATATCCACGCCGTCTCCCCTGTTCGTGCATGAATCATGAGCTCCGAAGTACCTCGAGTAAAAAACAGGACGTACGGTTTGTCAATATCAAACCGAACGCGCTGTTTCTTTTAACTCGCCCCTGACACTCAACAACCCATCCCACCTGGCACTTTGATGAGACGGCAGAAAGAACAACCCCTCCGCGCCCGGTGGGCGAGGAGGGGTGTCGAGTAGGGGTCACTCGCGGCGAACCCTCAAAACAGCATGATCAGTCTGTTGGCCGTGCGGGCCGTACGACCCGATGGCCGGAGGCTCCCGTCGAGGGCGGCCCGACCGGCACCGGCTGTTCCCGCCCGCCCGCCAGGCCGGGCAGCACCAGCTCCCAGAACCCGTCGATCGCCTCCTCGGACAGCCACGCCTTGTCCTCGGCGCCGAGCACCTCGAAGCCCACGGTCGCCGCCATGATGGCGGGCAGGGCATCGCCCGGTGACACCCCTTCGGCCAGCTCGCCCCCGTCCTCGGCGTGCCGCAGCATGTCCTCGACCCACTGCTGCCACTCACTCCTCAGCAGGGACTCCTCCCCCCGGGCCGGGTCGCCGCCCAGCTCGAAACCGGCCCGGACGACGATGTCGTCGCCCAGTCGGCCCATCAGCTCGCGCGTGGTGTCCATGAGCGTCCGCAGACCCCCTCCCCCGCCATCGAGCGCCTTCCCGATGATGCCGCGCACGACCTGCACCGCTTCTTCCTCCACGGCCCGGGCCAGCGACTTCTTGCTCTCGAAGTGGAAGTGCAACGCGCCGTTGCTCACCCCGGCCCCGCGGCTGATCGCGGTGAGCGAGGCGGGCGCGAAGCCCTCCCGCGCGAACACTTCGGCGGCTGCACGGATCAACGACTGACGTGTGCGGGCCGCACGGTCCTGCTTGACCATCAAATGTCTCCTGGCTACGGGACCGGCAGCACGACCCCCGATCGGGGCCGGTCCCGCCGCGCCCCGTCGTTCATGACTTACTGGGGCGGATTGCCGTGTTTACGGGAGGGCAGGTCGGCGTGCTTGTTGCGGAGCATGGCGAGTGAGGCGATCAGGACCTCGCGGGTCTCGGCGGGGTCGATGACGTCGTCGACCAGGCCGCGTTCGGCCGCGTAGTAGGGGTGCATCAGCTCGGCCCTGTACTCCTTGACCATGCGCCGGCGCATGGCCTCGGGGTCCTCGGCGTCGGCGATCTGCCGACGGAAGATGACGTTCGCCGCACCCTCCGCGCCCATCACCGCGATCTCGTTGGTCGGCCAGGCGTACGTCAGGTCCGCACCGATGGACTGGCTGTCCATCACGATGTACGCACCGCCGTACGCCTTGCGCAGGATCAGCGAGATCCTCGGCACGGTGGCGTTGCAGTACGCGTACAGCAGCTTCGCCCCGTGCCGGATGATTCCACCGTGCTCCTGGTCCACGCCGGGCAGGAAGCCGGGTACGTCCAAAAGAGTGATGATGGGGATGTTGAACGCGTCGCACATCTGGACGAAGCGGGCGGCCTTCTCGGACGCCTCGATGTCCAGGACCCCGGCCAGGGACTGCGGCTGGTTGGCCACGATCCCCACGACCTGGCCGTCCATCCGGGCCAGGGCGCACACGATGTTGCGGGCCCAGCGTTCGTGGACCTCGAGGTGGTCGCCGTCGTCGACGATCTCCTCGATGACCTTGTGCATGTCGTAGGGGCGGTTGCCGTCGGCCGGGACCAGGTCCAGGAGGGTGTCGCCGCGCCGGTCGGCGGGGTCGGTGCCGGGGGCGGCGGGCGGGTTCTCGCGGTTGTTGGAGGGGAGCAGGCCCAGGAGGTAGCGGACCTCGGCGATGCAGGTCTCCTCGTCGTCGTAGGCGAAGTGCGCCACGCCGGAGGTCTCGGCGTGGACGTCGGCGCCGCCCAGGCCGTTCTGGGTGATCTCCTCGCCGGTGACGGCCTTGACGACGTCCGGGCCGGTGATGAACATCTGCGAGGTGTCGCGGACCATGAACACGAAGTCCGTCAGCGCGGGGCTGTAGGCGGCGCCGCCGGCGCACGGGCCGAGCATCACGCTGATCTGCGGGATCACGCCCGAGGCCCTCGTGTTGCGCTGGAAGATCCCGCCGTAGCCGGCCAGCGCCGAGACACCCTCCTGGATGCGGGCCCCGGCCCCGTCGTTCAGCGACACCAGCGGCGCACCCGCCGCGATCGCCATGTCCATGATCTTATGGATCTTCGTCGCGTGCGCCTCCCCCAGCGCACCCCCGAAGATCCGGAAATCATGCGCGTACACGAAGACCGTACGCCCCTCCACCGTCCCCCACCCGGTGACCACCCCGTCGGTGTACGGCTTCTTCTCCTCCAGGCCGAAACCCGACGCCCGGTGCCGCCGCAACTGCTCGACCTCACGGAACGAACCCTCATCCAGCAGCAGACCGATCCGCTCACGCGCCGTCAGCTTCCCCTTCGCATGCTGCGCCTCGGTCGCCCGGTCACTCGGTCCACGACGGGCCTGCTCACGCAGCGCCAGCAGCTCGGCCACCCGGCCACGGGTGTCGGTCGGCTCGCCCGGCCCGGCAGCTGTACTCACCGGCATGCCCCAGCCCCTCTCCACATCGCCTTCCGGCATCGGCCCCAGAATAACAAACCAGTTGCGCGGTTTTCTGCTCGCGGGTGACCCTCTTTGCAGCATCTCCGCACGTGACAGCTATCGCCAGCTGTGCGGAGCCCGGTACGGCGCCCGCTCCCACCGCCCCCAGGCGCCGGGCCGAGACCCCGGATCACCCCCGCGCGCACGCGCTCTGTCCCGGTTTCTGACGAGTACGGAGAGCAAAGCCTTGGTCAGGGCGTCCACTTCATCCTGATTCGGAGCACCTCGCTCCACCCGAACCAGCTCGGTCGCCCCACGGTGAAATCCACTCACGAAGACCCCCTCAGCCGTCAGGACACCGTGGAGCAGCAGGGTCGAAATCCGGTCGAGATCCACTCGACGCGCCCGCTCACGGGCGGACGGAGGGGCACTCCGAGGGAAAATAGATCTTGCGGTTTTGGTTCCGGCGGACGTGACGGAAGGCTGGAAATTAAACCGGGTGGTATGTATCTTTGGTGTCCCGCGAGGGGCTCAACGAGTTCTCGTCACCGTGGTTTTGGGGGATAGATGACTGCGACAACGATCCAGCCTGCCGGACCGGTCACGCACGAGGCACCCGTACGGGACAGCCCGGCGGCCGCGCCGATCGCACCTCCGCTGTTCCGCTTCCCGTCGCTGACGACCACCGTTCCCAAGGAGTTCGTCCACCGGGCCGCCGTCGCCGAAGTCATGCTCACCGACTGGAAGCGCGAGGACGACACCCACTTCAAGGTGACGGCCCAGTGGCCCCGCGGCCACAGCTTCTTCAGCCCCATCGGCGCCCATCACGACCCGCTGCTGGCGGCGGAGACGATCCGTCAGGTGGGTTCGCTGCTCGCACACGCGGAGTTCGGTGTCCCCCTCGGCCACCACTTCCTGATGTGGGACCTCCAGTACACGGTCGAGCCGGATCAGATGCTCATCGGTGACACGCCCGCCTCGCTCGACATCGACATCACCTGCACCGAGGTCAAGCAGCGCGGTGGCGCGCTGACCGGGCTGCGCTACGAGGCGGTGGTCCACCGCGACGGCCGGCCGGCCGTGACCGGGAGCGCCTCCTACACCTGCACCACCCCGGCGGTGTACCGGAGGCTGCGCGGCGACCGCGGCACCCCCGAGGGCCCGCCCCGGCTCGCCCTCACGGCCCCCGCCTCGCCCCAGAGCGTCGGCCGCATGTCACCCATCGACGTGGTGCTCTCCCCCGTCGGCGAGACCAACCGCTGGCAGCTCAGGGCCGACACCCGGCACCACGTGCTCTTCGACCACCCGGTGGACCACGTCCCCGGCATGGTGCTCCTCGAAGCCGCCCGACAGGCGGCGGCAGCGATCTGCGAGGGTTCCGCGGTGCTCCCCGTGGACATCGCGAGCGAGTTCCACCGGTACGCCGAACTGGACACGCCCTGCATGATCCAGGCGCAGCCCCTGCCCGACGCGGTCGGCGGCGAGCAGTCGGTCCTGGTGACCGGCCACCAGGACGGGGAGCTGGTGTTCACCTCCACCGTGAAGGCTCTGTCGCACAAAGGCTGAACCGGTCACGTGACCGCCATCGCCCTCATGAGGACGTCCCGGGGGCGAAGGCGGTCACGTGGTCCCCGGCCCACTCGTCGAACCTCCTGGCCGGCCGGCCCGTCACCTCGGCGACCCCGCCTCCCACCGCCGCCTTGGCCCCGTCGCGCTGCCGCCGCGCGCTGCCGAGCAGCGCATCCGCCAGCTCCTCCGGGTACCGGCGCAGCAGTGCGGCCCGCGCCTGTTCCGGCTCCAGTTCCTCGAAGCGCAACGGCACCCCGAGCGCCCGTGCGAGGCGGTCCGTCTGCTCCACCGCGCTGATCGCCTCCGGCCCGGTCAGGGTGTGGACCGCGCCGCAGTGCCCCTTGTCGGTGAGTGCGCACACCGCCACCTCCGCGATATCGCGCGGGTCGACACACGCGTTCACCGAGGTTCCGTACAGCGCCCGTACCACCCGTTCGGAGCGGATCGACCCCGCCCATGACAGGCAGTTGGACATGAACGAACGGGGCCGCAGCAGGGTCCAGTCCATCCCGGACCCCCGCAGGAGGTCCTCGTTGGTGCGCTGCCAGCACGTGATCAAGTCGTCCGCTCGCTCGTCCGCGACCGCAGCCGCAGAGAGTTTCACCACATGGCGCACGCCCGCCGTCCGCGCGGCCCGGAGGAAGACCGCGTCGTCGTCACCGCCGACCCGGTTCGTGACGAGGAAGGCACCGCGCACCCCTCGCAGCACCCGGGCCAGCGAGCCGGGATCGGCGTAGTCCCCGGCCACGACCTCCGCCCCGGGCCGAACTCCCGTGACCTGCGCGGGGTTCCTGGTCATGAGGCGCAGCGGCGCGCCCGCCGGGAAGGAACGGACCACTTCCCTGCCGACCGTTCCGGTCGCACCCGTCACCAGAATCATCGCTCCCCCGTTCCTCGTCCCGGCCTTCCGACGCGGCGCGGAAGGTGGCCCCCGACGCCGCGGTTCCAGGTTCGGTCGGCCCCGTCATCCGTCTCGATCATGCCGTTCCCCCATTCGCTGTGGGCGCCGATCACTGTAAGATACAAACTAGCCGGTTTTTTTCATGAGGTACGGCGGAACTCAGATACATCGACCACGTAGGTGAAGGAGGCGAGAGTGGCGAAGCAGGATCGAGCCATCCGTACACGTCAGACGATCCTGTCTGCAGCGGCCAAGGTGTTCGAGCTGCACGGTTACCAGGCGGCCACGATCACCGAGATACTCGCCGAGGCGGGAGTGACGAAGGGGGCCCTGTACTTCCACTTCCAGTCCAAGGAAGAGCTGGCCCAGGGGGTGCTCAGCGAGCAGGACCAGCGACTGGCCGTCCCCGATCGGGCCTGCAAGACGCAGGAGATCGTGGACGTCATCATGCTGCACGCCCACCGGTTGCAGACGGACCCCATGGTCCGCGCCGGTGTCAGGCTGTCCCTGGACCAACAGGCGCAGGACCTCGACCGCAGCGCCCCCTTCCTGAACTGGGGCCAGGTCATGCGGGAGCTCCTGGAGAAGGCGCAGGCCCAGGGGGAACTCCTCCCCCACATCGTGCCCCACGAGACCTCGGACGTGCTGGTGGGCAGTTTCGCCGGCGTCCAGGCGATGTCGCAGGCACTCAGCAACTACCGGGACCTGGACGACCGGGTCTGTTCCCTGCTCCGCCATCTGCTGCCCAATGTGGTGCTGGCGTCCGTGCTCGCGTCGGTGGACCTCTCCCGGGCACGGGGCATGACGGTCTTCACCGAGCTGACCGAATCGCTCGACGAGAAGGTCGGCGTCCCGGTCGGTTAGGACCGACCGACCAGAACCGGTCGATTCAGAGACGGTCGACCAGGAGTGGTCGGCCAGGACTGGTCGACCAGCGCTGGTCGGCCAGGATCGGCCGCCGGAGCCGCCCGGCAGCTGGCCGCCTGAGCCGACCGGCCAGCGGCGGTCGGTCGGGGGCGGCGGGGCCCGACCGGAGGCCCGGGGCCGGACGGACCCTGGGCCTCCCCTCACGCCGGCCCGGGAACTGCCCACCCGGATTCGTCGGAGTGCAGCGGCAAAAGCACACGGGGGCGGTCCTGCCACGGGAGTCGTCGCCCCCACGTGCGTGCTGCCCGGCGATCAATGCAGAGGCTGATCGGGCGCCGGGCCTACTGCCCGGGGCGCGGCAACCTTACGACGGCCGTTCCCGCGGTCAGGTCCACCGTCGTCCTGTGCGGCGGAGCGCCGTCGTCCTCGTTGTCCGGCATGACCAGGGCCGACTGCCGCTCCTTCAGCTCGTTCTGCTTGCCCGGCGAGAGGCTCGCGTGCAGTTGCTCGAACCCGGTCGCCGATATCTGCCCCTGACGTGCGCCGTTCCGCCACGGCAGCACTCCGGCCCGGCCCGCGCGCAGCAGCAGCTGGTCGACGAAGGCCAGCAGAGTCAGCACGATGACCAGCCCTGGCAGGGTCATGAGGGCGATGAACTGCATGCCCCCAAGTATCAAGGCCGGGCGCCCACTTGTCAGGTGGCGGCGTCGTTGGTCGTCGGAGGGACGGCGCACGAGCGGAGAACCATGAGGGGGCCCTCCGGTTCCGCCACCATGGCGAAGGGGAACCGGTCGAGTTCGAGGCAGAGTGCGACGTCATCGGGATGGGCTCCCTGACGCACCCCTTCGGTGAGTTCGGTGGCGGCACGCGACCCGGCGGCACGGCGGAGGAACCCGGCGGCCTCCGCCTCGGCCCCGGCGGCCCTCCGGGCGATGTACTGGGCGCACGCCAGATCCTCCTCGGCCCGTCCGTCCTCCCCGGTGACCACGTACGTGACGTCGTTGCCCCCATGTGCCCGCAGGAGCCGGGCGGTCGCCTCCGCCACCACGAAGCCGGCGCACAGCACCAGCGACGCCTCCTTGACCGCGAGGGCGCCGACCGTCCCCGCCGTGGTCTTCTGCACGACGGTCCGCCCGCCGAGGTCGACGGACCGCAGCAGCCCCGGCGAGTTGACGGCGTCGAACCCGGGCGCGGGCGGGCCGTCCTTGAGCGCCACCCAGTCCGGGTGGCGGGCCTTGAGCGCCAGGGCCTCGTCCAACGACTCGGCGAGCACGATCTTTTCCGCCCCCCGGGCAAAGGCCCAGGCGGCAACGGTGCAAGCGCGCATGACGTCGACCACGACCGCCACGGAGGGGGTCTCGGTCAGCTCGGTGATGCCGAGAAAGCGAGCGTCCATTCCGGTCATGATCGTGCACGCCCGGCCCGAAGCATCCCGGGAGTGGTGCACATCACGTCGATGGGGCCGGGGCCTCGGGGTGCCCCTGCGGGACTCGGGGCGTCAGCGGCGGCCGGTCGCGGCGGGTACCCGGGCCGGTGCGGAAGACGCCCCCGGGCAGGGATCCGCGTCCACCGCCGTCCCCGTTGCTTTCTCCGCGGTTCCCTCCGCTCCCGTCTCCGTCTCCGTCTCCGTCCCCGCCTCCGTGCCGAGCAGCGACACCAGGGCATCGGCCAGTGGTTCACCGCCGTCCGAGGCCCAGGCGATGTACCCGTCGGGGCGTACGAGCAGGGCGTCGTACGGCAGGGCGTCCGTCGGTGCGCAGTGCGCCACGTGCAGGACGCGGGCCCAGGCGCGCGCCGTGTCCGCGCAGCGCCTGCCGCCCTCGCCGAGGAGCAGCAGAAGCGGTTTGCCGCTCCTCCCCAACAGCCCGATCACGTCCGACGCGCCCCGGGTCGTGGCCAGTTCGACGTTGTCGAGGAAGGTGCCTTCCCGCAGCGAGCGGTAGCGGCGGCGGGGGCTCGACGGGAGGACGGTGTCCTGGGCACTGATCATCGCGCTCAGGAAATCATTGCCGCGGCCCGACTCCAGGAGTCCGGCGAGCAGCGCCCGCAAGGAGTCGGTCTCGGTGCCGGGGCGCATCAGCGCGACCTGGGCACGGGTGTTGTCGATGACCCGCCGGGCGGCGGGCCGGCGTTCCGGGCCGTAGGTGTCGAGCAGCCCGTCGCCCGCGGCGCCCCGTGCCACGAGGCCGAGTTTCCAGCTGAGGTCGAGGGCGTCCAGCACCCCCGTGCTCAGGCCCTGGCCGCCGATCGGGAAGTGCACGTGCGCGGCATCCCCGGCCAGGAAGAACCGTCCCGCGCGGTAGGTCCTGGCCAGCCGGGTGTAGTCGCTGAACCGGCCGAGCCAGCGGGGGTCGGTCATCTCGATGTCGTGCCCGGCGACCCATGCCGCCTTCTCGCTCAACTCGGCCAGGGTGAGCGGAAGATGACGATCGTCCGAGGCATCCCCTTCGGTGAGCGTGTGGATCAGGGTGCGTCCCTCGGGACCTTCCTTGACGATGAGCCAGCCCCTGGGCGTCCGGTGCCAGCCCACCGGGGCGGCCTGCGGGTCGGGGAGGCGGACCAGGCCCGTCAGCGCGGACATGGTCGGCAGGCCGACGTCGGAGGCGATCCCCGCCTTCTCGCGGACCGTGCTGCGGGCCCCGTCCGCCCCCACCACGTACGCGACGGTGAACGAGCGGCACCCCTGCGGGCCCTGTGCGGTGACCCGCACGCCGCCCCGGTCCTGCGACATGTCCGTCACCCGGTGCTCGCGCAGCACCCGGACGCCGTTGGCCCGCGCCCTGCTCTCGAAGAGCCGTTCCAGTTCTGCCTGGGGGGCCTTCAGGATCGGGACGGGTTCCGCCTCCGGGGCGGTGATGGACAGGCCCGGGATGCCCGCGAAGTGGAAGGGCATGGCGGCCGCGCCGCCCGCGGGGCGCGGCTCCGGCGCGAAGAAGTACCCGCGCCTGGCCAGGCACTGCACCGCCCGTGCGTGGAGCGTGGTGGCCCTGGGCCGTTCCGAAATGGCGGCCTCCGCCTCGAGGACCAGGGTGTCGACCCCCTGCGCGGCCAGTTCGGCCGCGACGAGCATGCCGACCGGGCCTCCTCCGACCACCATCACCTGTGCGTGCATTCGGCCTGCCATCCTGGGCCTCCCCCTTTTCCGCCCGGAACGTCCCCACGCTCCTGGTCGTCAACGGACCACATACGGAAACGCAGAAGAGAGCCTCGTTCCTTCGGACCTTTCGGAGCACGGCTCCTCTCCGGTCGATAAATATACCGGCTGGACGGTTCTTTGCAATGAAAGCACCCCGACTTCGGGCCACGACCTCACCGAAGGTGCCCGAACACCCATCAGAAGGTGAGCATGAACGGGGCATATGCCTGATCACGAGCCATCGACGCACAGGAGAAAACAACACAACAGTTTGTTTTCACAGGTGAAAACGGACTCGAACACAAGATCCTCTCCCGTCTCAGCGCGGCCCGACACCCCGGTCCGCAGCCCGCGCCGCGCCGCGCGCGGGCGTACCCCTCCCCTCGGGACGGGGCCATTCCCTCCGGCGAAGCACGGCGCGGCACAGGCCGGCACAGGACGGGCCAGCCCAGATCAGCGGATCACAGATCAACAGGGCGCAGACCGGCACAGCACAGGCCGGCACAGATCAGTTCGGCACGGGCCGGCCGGAGGGGGCGGCCCTCCGCCTCAACGGGCTTCGGCAGGCGGTCGGTTCACGGCCGGACCGCGGCGCGCAGTTCCTCCAGACGCATGAGGGCGTCCCGGGCCGCGTCCCGTTCCTCGGCGAGGAGGCGGATACCCGAGGCCCGGACGAGCGCGGACGCCGCCACCTCCTCGTCGCCGAGGCGCCCGGCGACATCCGCGCGCAGCACGAGGAGCCGGAGGAGCTGCACGCGCGTCGGCTCCTCGTCCTCGACCCTCAGCGCGCGGTCGATGACCCGCGCGGCACCCGCCAGGTCCTCCCTCGAGTCCGCGAAGAGGGACGCGTGGTGCAGGGCCCGGGCGAAAGTCCCCTCGGGCGCGGGCCGATGGTGCAGGTTCTCGCTCGTCCGCCGGACCACGCGGATGCAGTTGCCGCCCGGGTCGGTCATGAGGAACTGCCGCACACCGTAGGACATGTCCTTCAGCGGCCCGAGGCGCGGCAGCCCCCGGACCGGCACCCTCCCGCACGCGGCCTTGAGGCCGGCCCGGAACTCCTCGTGCAAACCGTCGACGTCCTCGGTCGCGATGAGGCACGTGCTGTACGAACCGGCCGGGTCGTACTGCTTCATCCCGAAGAAGTGGAGCTCGATGCCGTCGCGTTGCACAACCGCGTAGGGGTTGGGGCTCCGCTGCTGGAAGGTCGTCCCGAAACCGAGGGCGGTGTAGAAGTCGAGGACGGGCCGAAGGGTCCGGCACGGCAGGATCGGAATCATCTTCTCGCTCATGCCCCCATCTAATCAAATTTGATTAGATGGGGGAAGGAACCCTGTTGAGAGCTCGGCCAGGATCGTTCACAACAACTCTTTCGAAAGAAGTGTTGTAGGTCTATCTTGGCGCGCATGACCGCTTCCCCCGACACTTCCCCCACCGCTTCCCCCGCTGTTTCATCCGCCGAGCCGCCCGACCATGCCCCGGCGGACTCGGACATCGAGTTGGACACCGCCGCTCTGCGGGTGCTGGCCCACCCCCTGCGTATCAACGTGCTCGCGCTGCTGCGTCGGGGCGGCCCGTCGACCGCGACCAAGGTGGCCGGTGAGCTCGGCATCAATCCCGGGGCCGCGAGCTATCACCTGCGCCGGCTGGCGGCGGGCGGGCTCGTCGTGGAGGAACCGGGGCGCGGCACCGGGCGTGAGCGGTGGTGGAGGGCCGCCCACCGCCAGTCCGTCCACGATCCGGCGTCCGCAGCTCCGGAACAACAGGAGGCCGGGCGCGCCTACGCGCACGCCGTGGCCCTCGCCTGCACGGAGCGGCTGCGGGCGGCGGCGCAGGAGGTGCCGTCGCTGCCCGAGGAGTGGTTCGAGGTCAGCACGTTCGGGGACTTCGTCCTGCGGCTGGCCCCGAAGGACGTCGCCCGGATGCGCGACGAGGTCTTCGCGGTGGTCTCCCGGTACCGGCAGGTTGCGGACCGGGGCGCCGAGGAACTCGTACCGGTGGCGGTGCAGGTGCAGGCGTTCCCGGTGCCGGGCACGGTACCGCCGCGGTCCGCCGGTTCATGACCGGGCCCGCCACGACCCTGCCCCGGCCCGCGCACCGGGACGGCAACGTGTTGCGCTGGCTCGCCGCGTACACTGCGTCGGTCACCGGCGACGTGATCTACTTCCTGGCGCTGTCCTGGACCGCGACCCGCACCGTCGGTCCGTCGCAGGCGGGCCTGGTGGTCGCGGTCGGGGCCCTCCCCCGGGCGGTGTTCATGCTCGTCGGGGGCGTGGTGGCCGACCGGTTCGGTCCTCGGCGGGTCGCCGTGGCCAGTGACGCCACCCGCTGTCTGGTCATCCTGGTGTCGGCCGCCGTGCTGGTGTCGGCGGCGCCGGGGCTGTGGCTGCTGGTTCCGCTCGCCCTGGTCTTCGGCGTGGTGGACGCGGTGTTCATGCCCGCCGTGGGCGCGTTCCCGCCCCGCATCACGACCCGGGACCAACTCGCCCGCCTCCAGGGCATGCGGGGGCTGTCGGTCCGGCTGAGCAACTCCCTCGGCCCCGCAGTGGGCGGCGTCGTGCTGGCCGCCGGTGGGGCCGGGGGCGCCTTCGCCGCCGCGGGGGTCCTCTTCGCCGCATCGCTCGTCCTGCTTCTCGCCGTTCGCATCACCCCCCTCCCGGCTCCGACCGCCCCCGAACGTCTCACGACCCGGCAGGAGTTGGGCGCCGGGCTGCGCTACGTACGCCGCCACCGGCTGCTCGCCCCGCTGGCGGGGGTGATCGGGCTGAGCGAGATGTGCTTCAGCGGCCCGGTGGCCCTGGGACTGGTGCTGCTGGCGGACGAACGGGGCTGGGGCGCCTCCGGCACGGGGTGGATGGCGAGCGCCTTCAGCGTCGGGGCGGGGGCCGCGGCCCTGTGGTTCACCGTTCTCCCGCGTGTCGCCCGCGCCGGGCGGGGCATCGTCGTCGCGCTGCTGGTCACCGCAGTGGCCACGGCCGCCCTGGGCCGGGCGCCGACCCTGTGGTCCGCCGTCGCCCTCACCGTGCTGATCGGCCTGGCCGGCGGCACCACGGTGACGCTCACCGGCGCCCTGGTCCAGGCGGAGACGGACCCCCGGTACCTGGGCCGGGTCACCTCCCTCACCACCCTGTGCACCCTGGGTCTGGCCCCCGCCCTCTTCCCCGTGGCGGGCATCACCGCCCAACTCTGGGGAGCGGCCGCCTTCTTCGCCGGATGCGGTGCGATCAGCCTGCTGGCGGGCGCGTTGGCCGCCGCGGCCCCGGCCCTGCGGCGCGCCGAACTCCAGGGCGCGGGCGTCTGAACCGGCTCCTGCCCGGACCCGCTCGCAGCCGGAACCGCCCGTACTCGTCCGGCCGTGCCCGAGCCCGTACGCGTACGGGCTCGGGCACGGCCGGAAGGCGCCCCGGACACCGGTCCCCGCCGATTTGTGACACCTGCGGACGGTCGAACACATCACATCGGCATGCCGTCACACGGGCCGGGGCGCAGGCGTCTTGTGTCCGTACGGTGCGACAGCACGCGAGACCACGAGTGAGGACGAAGTCATGGAACCCCGTTTCAACCTGTTCGACAGCCCGACCGCCGCGAAAATCGCCAAGCGTTTCTACAACGCCGCCCTGCCCCTGGAGCAGTCGACTTTGCCCAAGTCCCTTCAGGAACTGGTGGAGTTGCGGGTCGGGCAGATCAACGGCTGCGGTTTCTGCGTGGACGCCCACACCAAGGAGGCTGCGGCCGCCGGTGAGACCGCGCTCCGGCTCAACCTGGTCGCCGTCTGGCGCCACAGCACCGTCTTCACCAAGGCCGAACGGGCCGCGCTGGCACTCGCGGAGGAGGGCACCCGGCTCGGCGACCGCGGGGTGGCCGACGAGACCTGGGCCGAGGTGCGCAAGCACTACGACGACGACCAGGTCGGTGCGCTGGTCTGTCTGATCGCCCTGATCAACGCGGCCACCCGGATGAACGTGATCGTGCACAACTTCGGGGGTTCCTACGAGCCCGGCATGTTCGCTGCCCTGTCGGACTGACCGGCGGACGGGGCACGGCCCGCTCCTGGGGCGGTCGGCCCCGTACCCACGAAACACCCGAGGTATCCGAGGTACCCGAAACACACGAGGCACCCAGTCGTGCGAGGCACACGAGAGCCCCCCACCGGCGTGCGGTGCGGGGGGTCTCGGTCCGGGCGGGGCCGCTACGGGGCCGTGGATTCCGGGGAGTCGAGGGTGATGGCTCCGGCGGGGCAGAGGCCGACGGCCATCCGGGCGGCGGCCCGGTGTCCGGCTTCCGGCACGGGGTGCAGGAGCACCACCAGGCCCTCCTCGTCGTCCTGGTCGAAGACCGCAGGAGCGGTCAGGGCGCACATGCCGGCTCCTACGCAGCGGTCTCGGTCGACGTCGATACGCAGTGGTTCTCGTGAGTCGCTCATGGGGTCACTCCTCGTCCCAGGTGACGGGCAGACGGATTACTCCGTAGATGTTGGCACGGTCCCGCAGCGGCACCTCCTGCGGCGGCACGGCCAGGCGCAGCCCCGGGAAGCGGGCGAGGAGTGCCGGGAACGCGACGGTCATCTCGACGCGGGCGAGCTGCTGGCCCAGGCATTGGTGAATGCCGTGGCCGAAGGCCAGGTGCCCGGTGGCCCGGCGGTGGATGTCGAGCCGGTCGGGGTCGAAAAACTTGTGCGGATCGCGGTTGCCGGCCTGCACGGAGACGGTCACCGACTCGCCCGCCCTGATGAGCCGGCCCTCCACCTCGACGTCCTCGAGCGCCGAACGCACCAGCGGGTCGGCCACGCTGAGGTAGCGCAGCAGCTCCTCCACGGCCTGCCCGGCGAGTTCGGGGTCGGCGCGCAGGGCCGCCAGTTGGTCGGGGTTGCTCAGCAGGGCGAAGGTGCCGAGGCCGAGCATGTTCGCGGTGGTGTCGAGCCCGGCGGCGAGCAGCATCCCGCCGATCCCGGCCAGTTCCTCGTCGGTGAGGTCGGAGGTGGTCAGCTCGCTGAGCAGGTCGTCGGTGGGCTCGGCGCGTTTGGCGAGGACCAGTTCGTCCAGGTACTGGATGAGTTCCGTGTAGGCCCCGGCCCTGGCCTCCGCGTCAACCGCCTGGTCGAAGATCGTCGCCACCTGGCCCCGGAAGCGCTCCCGGTCGGTGTACGGCACGCCGAGCAGCTCGCAGATCATGAGCGCGGGCACGGGTTGCGCGAACGCTGCCACCAGGTCGGCCGTGGGCCCGGCCTGCTCCATCGCGTCCAGGCATTCGGCGGTGAACTGCTCGACGTGCCGGGTGAGTTGACGCATGCGACGGACGGTGAACCGGCCGGTGAGCAGGCGCCGGTAGCGGGTGTGCTCGGGGGCGTCGAGGCCGATGATGTCGCCGACCGGTGCCGGCGGTAACTCCCCCGGCACGCCTTCCACCGGCACCGGCATGTGCATGAATTCGTAGCGTGAACTGAAGCGCGGGTCGGCGAGGACCGCCCGGGCCGCGGCGTGCCCGGTGACCAGCCAGCCCAGGTGTCCGTCGGCGTAGTGCATGCGGCGCACGGGCTCGTCGCTCAGCGCGGTGAGTCCGGCCGGCGGATCGAAGGGGCAGCCGGTGCGCCGGTCGGTGGGAAGGGTGGGCGGCTCCTGCGCGGTGGCGTCGGGGGGCGTCGGGTCGTACGGCATGGGGTCCTCCCGGGCTCGTCGGACGGTATGCGGAGTGCGGTGGGCGGTGGGCGGTGGGCGGGATACGGAGTACGGGTACAGGTGGTTCGGATCGGTGAAGTCCCCCGGGAAGAAACGGTGGTTACCGCTTGGCGCCGGCCCTGAAGGTGCGGCGCGCCCACAGATAGCCGACCAGGGAGAGCCCCACGCACCAGGCGAGGCCGATGGTCGCGCTGGAGCCGATTTCGGTGCCGAGCCACAGCCCGCGCAGGGTCTCGATGATCGGCGTGAAGGGCTGGTACTCGGCGAACCAGCGCAGGCCGGTGGGCATGGACTCCGGCGGCACGATGGCGCTGCCGATGAACGGCATGAACGTCAGCGGCATCGGGATGTTGCTGGCGGTCTCGGCGTTCCTGGCGATCAGGCCGATGCCCGCGGAGATCCAGGTGAGGGCCAGGGTGAGCAGGGTGAGCAGCCCCAGGGCTGCGGCCCATTCGAGGGTGGTGGCATCGGGGCGGAAACCCATCAGGAGGGCGGTGCCGATGACGAGCGCGACGCTGGTCATCGTCTGGATCACCCCGGCGACGACATGGCCGGTCAGGAACGAGGCCCGGGAGATCGGCATCGTGCGGAAGCGGTTGACGATGCCTTCGGTCTTGTCGATGCAGATGCTGATCGCGGTGGTCAGGGCGCCGGAGGTGGCGGCCATCAGGATGATGCCGGGGGCGATGTAGTCGATGTATTCGCCACCGCCGGTGGGCAGGTCGCTGATGCCGGTGCCCAGGGCCCTGCCGAAGACGTAGTTGAACAGCAGCAGCATCATGAGGGGCATGATGACGACGGTGAGCATCAAGGACGGGTAGCGCAGAGCCTTCTTGAGGTTGCGCCGCAGCATCGTCCTGGAGTCCCGGACGGCGTAGGACATGGTGGCCATCAGACGTTCTCCTCGATCGATGCGGCGGTGGCGGTAGTGGTGGCGGCGGGGCGGGGCCGGCCGGTGAGGGTCAGGAAGACGTCGTCCAGGTCGGGGGTGTGCACGGTGAGCGAATCGGCCCGGACGTCGGTGGATTCCAGGGTGTCGAGGACGGCCCGCAGGTTGGGGATGGAGCCGTCGCCGGGGATCCGGAGGGTGAGGGATTCCTCGTCGCGCGTGGCGATGCCGAAGATTCCCGCGGCGTCGTCCAGGCTCCGGGCATCGGCGAACCGCACCCGGATGTGGCCGCCGGGGATGCGCTGCTTCAGCTCGTCGGCGGTGCCCTCGGCGATCAGCTTGCCGTGGTCCAACACGGCTATCCGGTCGGCGAGTTGGTCGGCCTCTTCGAGGTACTGGGTGGTCAGGAAGATGGTCACGCCGTCGTCGGCGACGAGACCGCGGATGATCTCCCACATGGTGCGTCGGCTGCGCGGGTCGAGTCCGGTGGTGGGCTCGTCGAGGAAGATGACCCGCGGATCGCCGACCAGGGTCATCGCCAGGTCCAGCTTGCGCCGCATGCCGCCGGAGAAGGTGACGGCGGTCTTGCCGGCCACCTCCGACAGGTCGAAGCGGCGCAGCAGGTCCTCGGCCCGCCGTCTGCCCTCGCGCCGGTCGAGGTGGTGCAGGTCCGCCATGAGGAGCAGGTTCTCCTCGGCGGTCAGCAGGTTGTCGACGGCCGAGAACTGGCCGGTGACGCCGATCACGGAGCGCACCGCCTCGGCGTCCCGGGTCAGGTGGTGGCCCGCGACCCGGGCCTCGCCGGCGTCGGCGCCGATGAGTGTGGAGAGGATCTCCACCGTGGTGGTCTTGCCGGCGCCGTTGGGACCGAGCAGGGCGAAGACGGTGCCTTCGGCGATGTTCAGGTCGATGCCGTCGAGCACGATTTTGTCGCCGTAGGACTTGCGCAGTCCGGTGGCGGTGATCGCCCGTGCCGTCGCGTTCGCGGCGGTCGGCGCGGATGCCTGGATGGCGGTCATGCCGTTTTCCCTTCGGAGATGGAGAGTTGACAGGCTGACGGGTTGACGGGTTGACGGGCTTGCGAATGCGCGGGTCGGCCGCGGGTCAGGCGCGGCGGACGACGATGTCGCCGGTCGCGGTCCGGGCGTACACCTCGGCGGTCTCGTCGGAGTCCGCGGGGCCCGCGGAGGATTCGAGCAGGTTGCGCACCCTGCCGTACTTGGTGTTCAGGTCGAGCCAGGCGGCGGTGCCCTGGTGGATGCCCACTTCGAGGTTGCCGACGGAGGCACGCAGATCGGTCCGGCCTCGGATGACGTCGCCGACGCGGATGCCACCGTTGGAGCACATCGCCTCGACCCCGGCGTGGGCGACGTCGATCTCGATCCGGCCGTTGGCGGACTTGGCGCCGACGGCGCCGTGTGCCACGCCGACGGAGATGTCGCCGTTGGCCGCGTTGGTCTTCAGGTTGCCGGTGACCTCGCCGATCCGGGTGGCACCGTTGCTGTTCTTGACGGTCGCGGTGCCGGTGACCGTGCCGATCTCGATCCGGCCCCCGCCGACGACTTCTGCGTCCCCGGCCGAGTGGGCCAGGCGGATGTCGCCGTGGTCGGTCCTGAGGTCGGCGCCGGCCGCCTCGTCGACCTGGATGTCGCCGAGCGAGGTCTTGAGCACGACCTCCCCGAAGCCGCCCTCGCAGAAGAAGCTGCCCATGCTCGACCTGCCCCGGATGTCCGACCCCGCGGGCAGTTCGATGCTGACCTCGATGGAGCCGGGCTTGCCGAACAGGGTCCGCTTCTTGAGTGTCCTGATCGTGAGCCGGCCGCCCGAGCAGGTGACCTGGGTCTGCTGCACGGCGCGTACGTCGTTGTTGTCGGAGCCGTCGCGCGGCAGCACCTCCACGACCGTGTCGGTACGCTTGCCCGCGGTGATGCGGGCGGTACCGGCCTCCAGTTCGAGGGTGGCGGAGATCGGCTCGGGGGTCTCGAAAGAAGGCATGGCTGTTCCGTCCTCTTGGCTCGCGTGGGTGTTCCCGCTGGTGGGGCGGGTGATGAATGACGTCGGCGGGTCAACGGTCCGCCGGTGAAATCGGGTCGGGTCCTCGAACCACCGTTATGGATCGTCCGGTGGACGGCGGTTCGAGGACCGGGTATTGCGGGACGGTCTCAGCGGACCCAGCCGGTGAAGCCCCGGCCGCCCGACTCCTTGCCGTGGCCCGGCGGGCTCGTGCGCCCCCCGCCGTCGAGGGCGACGGAGACGGCCCGTACCAGCCAGGCGTTGACCGACAGCCCCTCCGCCGCCGCGGCACTCTCGGCACGGGCCTTGAGGTGGGCGGGGAGGCGGAAGTTGATCCGCGCCATGGTGCCGTCGTCGGCCTCCGCGGGCGGCGGGGGCAGCACGGGTGCGGCGAGGGGCTCGGCCGGTTCCCGTACCTCCCGGAACGGCTCGGGCGCCGGCGGCGCCGTCACCACGAACTCCGGGTCGAGGCCGCGCAGCCGTACGTCGACCGAGCCCGGCGCCAGCTCCCGGGTGACCTCGCCCATGGCGGCGGACAGTGCGTTGAGAAGGGTCAGTCGGGCGGCCGATTCCAGGGGGGCGGTGAGCCGCTCGGCGAGGGCGCGGGCGTCGTCGCCGCCGGCTTCCGCGGCGACGGCCAGTTCTTGCCGAAGGTTGTCGACGTAGGGCGTGAGGTCCATGACGCCATCATGGCACATCAATGGCGCCACAGCGAGCCGCAACGCCACTTTTTTGGCACACAAGGCCTCGACCTGGCATTTCTTCCCCGAATCACTGCGCCTCAGTGTCACAGCAACGACGAAATGACTCGCCGCGACACCAGGAAGGCGCCATGATGGCACCACTCGAAGGGCATGAATGGCGCCACCCGGCGGCAGGCATGACATCGCCGCACTCCCCTGCAGCACCGGCCTCGGGAGTGGCGAGCTCGCGCGTTCAAGGGCCGCCAGTTCTGACGCCGGGGAGACGCGGCAGTCAGTGACCGTTCGCGTTCGCCAGGAGACAGGGATTGCGTACGGTCAGGGCCCCAGGAGCCTGGTCGCAAGGAAGCGGGGATCAGTCCCACGCTCGAGCGATCACGGACCAAGGAAGATCGGACTCCACGCCCTCTCATGGGATCCGATTCACCGCCAAACCCCGGAATCACCGGGTTCATTGGACGCCGGCCGGACCTGTCGCCATTCGATCGTTCGGCGACAGGCGGCCGAAACGTCCGAGTGATGCAGCCGGGACGGACTGCTGTCTGCCATCGGTGAACACCACCCCGAGCGGACGCAGCGATCATTACCGTCCGGTCGCATGGCGACAATCACCACCCGCACGGTCGAATACCCGGCCGACAACCTGACGATGAGGGGATACCTCGCGCTCCCGGCCGGTGCCGAGCGCCGGCCCGCAGTCCTGATCGGGCCCGAGGGGATGGGGCTCAGCGATGTCGAACGCCGACGGGCCGAGGCTCTGGCTGAACTGGGGTACGTGGCACTGGCCTTCGACCTCCACGGCGGACGCTATTTGGAAGACCCGGAGGAGATGCTGGCCCGCTGCCTGCCGCTGCTCGCCGATCCCGATCGCATGCGAGAAATCGGTCACGCCGCGCTCAACGTGCTGCGTGCCGAATCACGGGCCGACCCCGACCGGACCGCCGCCATCGGCTACGGCACCGGGGGCGCAGTCGCACTGGAACTCGGTCGCGATGGCGCCGACCTGCGCGCGATCGGGACAGTCAACGCACTGACCACGGGCCGACCGGGCGAGGCGGCACGCATCCGCTGCCCGGTATGGGCCGGCGTCGGATCGGAAGACCCGATCATGCCGCCCGCGCAACGGGAGGCGTTCACCGCAGAGATGCAGGCCGCGGGTGTCGACTGGCGCCTCGTGGTCTACGGAGGAGCCCTTCACGCCTTCCACCACCCCCCGGTCGACCACCCCGCGCCTCCCGGCGTCGGCCACCACCCACGGCACGCACAGCGAGCCTGGCAGGACATCCTCGCCCTGCTCGCCGAGTGCCTGCCCCTCACGGATTGATCCGACCGGCTCCTGATCCTCCCCCTGCCCGCCGCCGTCTTCGTCCAGTTCTGGGGCATCCGCGTCACGCAGCGGGCGCAGAGCGCCGACGGCCGGCGCAGCCGCTCCAGCTCCGAGAACCGCGAGCCCTCCGGCGTCTCCAGCATCACCACCAGGTCCCCGGCAAGCCCCGGGTCCGCTGGCCTCGCGGCCCCGCGACCGTGCCGTGCAGCCGCTCTTCCGCGACCTTCCGTGCCTCCGACACCCGCCGGGCCGGCACCGGGACCCCGATCGTTCTCAGCGCCACCCGCTGTGCCGGTGTGCCAACCGCCGCCAATTGCATCGGATGCGAACTCGCGTCAGTCGGCGAATCTGCCCGGAAGGAGAGGCAATCGCGTTGCGGTCCTGCGAAGTTGAGCGCGATCTCTGGCGGGGACGATATCCGGCCGCCGGGCTCGACTGCGACTCGTACGGAGGGCTGAACTGGGCCTCTGTGGACGACTCGCACAGGACGCGGTTTTCTCGCCTCTGATGCGAGTCACGGAGAGTGGTGAAGCGGTGGGGTTCAACGAGTCGATACCGGGGACGGCGAGGCTGCACCTGGTCGCGGGGGTCGCGCTGCTGCGGCTGGAGGAACAGGTCTTCACAGCAATGCTGACCGGATTCGCAAACCAGCAGCTGGCCCGGAATCTTGCCCGCACGACCGTGGAGGGCCGGGAGAACACGGTGAAGGCGTTCGCCGCCCACGTAAACACCTGCCCCTGGCTCTGGACGCCGGCGATGGTCGACGAGTGGCTCGGGGACCTGCGCTCGCTGCGGGGCCTGAAGCGCTCCGCGATCCGCTCGCACTCCGAGGCCGTGCGGGCGTTCTGCCACTTCGTCACCGATCCGCTCCACGAGTGGTCAACCACCTGCGAAGAGCGGTTCGGCACCCACCCGGTGCAGGTGGTGCACGAGTGGAACACCGCGGTGCACGTTCAGGACAACGAGGCGGACGCGAAGAAGCGCGCGTTCACCAAAGCCGAACTGCATGCGTTCTTCGCGCACTGCGACGACGAGGTCGCCCGCATCCGGGCCTTCGGCCGCAAGGGCTGGCTGCCCGCCTTCCGCGACGCGACCCTGTTCAAGACCGCCTACGCCTCGGGGAGCCGGCCTCGCCCGTTCCCGCACCGGTCGCTGACCTGCTGCTGGAGCACATCGCGAACCGCGACAACATGAACACCGCCACCAACCCCGCATCCCGCTGGATCTTCCCGGGCCGCCGGACCGGCCAGCCGGCCCGCCCCGACCACCTGTCCGCGCTCCTGCACGAGGTCGGAGTCCCGGCCGTCGCCGCCCGCGGCGCCGCCATCCGCCAGCAACTCCTCGAACTGCCCGCCCCCGTCGTCGCGGACGCTCTCGGCTACCACGACAAAACCGCCAGCCGCCTCCTCAGGGAGACCGGCGGGACATGGAGCCGATACGCCCCCGGTGACCACACACGGACACCAAAAGGTTGGACCCCGCCCCCGCGATAGTCCGTTCTCATGAGTCACGAGGCGAGGTGGGCAGACGCTCCGTATCGCCGCCAAAGGGCAGGAACACGGCTCGGGTGGCGAGGAGCCACTCGCCGTCGACCTTCTGAAATGTGTCCTCGTAGTGGCCGACGTTGGCAGGGAGCCGCGGCGGAAGCATCCCGTCAACGTAACCGTCGACACGGTAAGTCGCCAGGTATGAGGTCGCGGTCGCTGTCGTTGCGGAACCCACGGTGACGAGGATGTTCGTCATCATGCGACGCGACAACCGGTCCGCCGGCCGAGAGCCGAAGTATGCGCGCAACGCTTCCCGGCCCTCGATACGACGGCCACCGTAGGGCCACTCCCAGACCCCGTTGGCGGTGAACAGATCAGCTACCGAACCAGGGTCTCCAAGATCGAGACGGTGGACGAAGTCGACGATCAGACGTTCGCAGGCTCGCTCCGCGAGCAAGTGGTCCATGGGGCCAATCGCTTCACCGATCATCTTCACTTCCTACCAGTCCCGCCCCGCTGCGGGACAACACTTTTCCGAGCTCCCCGGTCGCTGTCCGTCAAGAACACCATCCGAGGACGGGGAACTGGCGGCGGTTGAATAGGCGAGCCCACCAGTAGACCGCCGGTTCGTACACTGCGAGGGTGGAAGACCATACGGCCACCAGGATCTGTGCACGTCCGGCGCCCGCCTTGCGGCGGTACGTCGGCTCGTACGTCGGTTTCGATCTTCGTGGGTTCCCGGCGGGGGTGCACTGCGGTCCGCCGGGCCGCGTGCTCACTGCGGTGATCAGTCTGTCCGGCCCTTTGGAGGTGGCGGCGGGCGTCGACGACGGGTCACCGGTCACCCGATTCGACAGCGTGGCCGGCGGTCTGATGCGCCGGTCCGTCGCGATCCACCACGACGGACGCCAGGAAGGCGTGCGGGTGTCGCTGACACCGCTCGGGGCCCGGGCCGTTTACGGCATGCCCGCCGCTGATCTCGCCCACCGACTGGTCCCCCTCGACGAGCTTCTCGGAGCGCTCGGCGTCGAACTGGTCGAGCGGCTCCGCGCGGCAACGACATGGGCCGCGCGGTTCATCGCGCTGGACGAGTTGCTCCTGCGAGCCGTCGGCCGCGGCGCCGGCGGCGACCCCGTGTCCCGGGTGCGCCCCGAGGTGGCCGAGGCCTGGCGCCGTCTCTTGGCCGCGCGGGGCCGCGTCCAGGTGGGGAGGGTCGCCGCAGAACTGGGCTGGAGCCGTCGGTACCTCACCGAGCGGTTTCGCGGTGAGGTGGGCCTGTCGCCGAAGACCTTCGCCCGGGTTTTGCGCTTCGAGCACGCCCACGAACTGGCCACCCTGCACGCCCCGCTTCCGTGGGCCGATGTGGCGACCGTCTCCGGCTACGCCGACCAAGCCCATCTCGTCCGGGACTGGAGCGAGTTCACGGGCCGATCGCCGACAGTATGGCGTCGCGGCGAAGTCCTGCTCGGGGCTGGGTAGTCGCCGACCGGCCGCCCATCGCGTCGGCTTCCGTTCCCTTTCCTTCAAGACCACCCTGTTGCTGTCCTGTGACGATCGTCGGCATGAGACTCGTCAATCACGAATCCAACGCCATCGACCTGCGGACCACCCCCGTGCACCTCGGGCTGGGGTCGAGAGCGAACCCCGTCGAGGGCTTCGCCTGGGACCCGGAGGTGCTCCAGGCCTACAGCGCCGCGGTCGCGGCGGACGGCGCCGAGGGCCGGATGGTGACGATCTTCGACGGCGACGGCCTCGGCGACCATTGGGAGCGCCACCCCGCCGGCGACGAACTGGTCGTCTGCCTCAGCGGGTCGGTGACGGTCACCCGCGATGTGGACGGAGTGCCCGACCGGGTTGTGCTCGGGCCGGGCGAGGCCACCGTCAACCCGGCCGGGACATGGCACGCGGTCGACATGGCGGGACCGGCGTCCATCCTGACCATCACCGCCGGCCTCGGCACCGACCACCGTCCCCGGACCGAAGCCCGCCCGACCGAGCACGTCGGCACGTCCGGCCCGCGAACACCGTGACGACCCGTGTCGCATGCCTTGGCGACAGCCTCACCCGCGCACAACTCAGCGTCGACTACCTGGACCTTCTCGAACGACGCCGACCTCCCGGCGACGTACGGCTCGCCCGCTTCGGCGTCAACGGCGACTTCGCCCACAACCTCTCACAGCGCCTCGATGCCGTCGTCGCGGACCCACCCGACGTGGTCACCGTCCTGATCGGGACCAACGACGCCCGAGCGAGCCTCGCCGGCTACCCCGTCGAGCGGGCCATGAAGCGCAAACAGCTCCCCGAGCGCCCGTCGGCCGGCTGGTTCCAGCAGTGCCTGGGAGCCGTCGTCGAACGGCTGCAAACGCAGACCGACGCAACGATCGCCCTGCTGTCCCTCCCGGTCCTCGGCCAACAACTCGACGGAACCGCGGCACGGGCATCACAGACGTACAGCCGCATGATCGCCGAGGTCGCCACCACCACCAAGGTGACCTACCTCCCGCTCCACGAACGCCAGACCGAGGAACTACGCCAGGCGGACCCACCGCCGATCCCCTACCGGGACCCGCCGCCCACAGCGAGCGTCAGCGTCCTCGTCCGGCGCACCTTGCTGCGCCGCAGCCTCGACACGATCTCGCGGCGCCGGGGTCTCGTGCTCACGACCGACCACATCCATCAGAACAGCCTCGGCGCCGCCCTTGCCGCCGAGGTCATCGACACCTGGATCCCGCCCCGGAGCGCGTAGCCGGTTCCGGCGGCGGCCCATTTCCTGCGTATTCGGTTCCCACCCCTACCGGGCAGGCAACGACGACCGGACCATCCCGAACGCTCTCGGCCACCACGACAAAAAACACCACCCGCCGGCTCAACGAGACCGGCGGGACCTGGAGCCGATACGCCGTCGGGGATCACACACGGTCACCGGCAGGTTGGGTTCCTCCGGGAACTGGCGACAGTTGATTACGAGGGTCCGCCAGTAGACCGCCGCGTGACCAGCGGTCCGGCTTCGGCTGGTCGCGGACCAGCGGCGATGGTGCGCTGGACCGAGCCGCTGCGCGTCACGCTGTCCGGCTTCGGCGGGCAGCGTGACGCAGATGCCGGAACTGTCGGTCCCGGCCGGGGAATTGACGGATCGAGGTGGGTGCCTGGACATAATTCGCAGGTGTGCGGCAATGGCAAGGACCTATTCTGCCCGTCATGATCGACTGGAAGAGCGTAGAGGCCGCCGACTGTGCCGTGCCCGCCGACCGGCCCATGGACGACCTCGTCCGCGAGCTGTCCCGCGCGCTGGCGGATCCCGATCCACTGGTCCGGGACGGCGCGCCCCACACCGTCCTCCGCCCCACCAGCGAACTGCCCGCACAGCCCCTCCACCACCGCGACGCGTTCAAGTCCGCCATCGCCACCGTCCTCGACCGGATCGTCAGACGCTGACCGACCACATCCGGTCCGGCCGGCCAGGCCGGCGCACACGCCCACCACAGACGACGGGGCCGGCACCGGTCGCGCACACCGGCCACCTCCTCGAGGAGAGCAGCGGGACGCGGAGCCGTGGCACGATGTACCGCATGCAGACGAACCGAAAGGTCCATGCCGCGTAACCGTCCAGGGCGCCTCCGGGCCGACACCGCCCGTCGCCGGACAGCGGAAACAGGGCCCGCGCCCGCCATCGACGGCCTGTCCTCGCGTGCGCTGTCCGAGATCTTCCGCCTCGAACACTCCCGCAACTACCTGCGGCCGGGAGACGTCGGCGCGGCCGTACGCCGGTGGAAGGACTACGCGCACCGCTCCGAACGCCAACTGTGGGACGACCACGAACAGGGCGACACGCACTGGTACTGCTGCGGCGACCCCTTCGAGGCCCGGGCCCTCCTCGACACCGTGATCCAGGCCATGTCGCCCCGGAACGCCCGGCAGCTCCGGCGGATCGTCAGCCGGCTCGACGCCGCCCCGAAGGGGACCTGAAGGGCCGGAAGGTCACCGGATCGGTGCTGCGGCGCCCGCCCGGCCTGTCCGGTTCGCCTCTGCCTGTGCCCCCGCCCCTGCGCCCGCCTCGCGCCGCTGCCGCGATCACGCCCGAAGGAACGGCTCCGTCAAGTGCGGTGTCGCCAGGTGCAGGGTGGTGCCGGTTCCGTGGTCGAGCATGCGCCGCCTCGAGCGTCCGGCCGCCTCGGGGTCGGTCTCGTGCGCGTAGGCGAGTGCGGGGTGGAGCAGTTGGAGCGCGTGCACCAGGAGGTCGCCGGTGACGAGCACCGACTCGCGCCCCTCGGCGACCAGCACGCTCTGGTGTCCGGGCGTATGGCCGGGCGTGGCGATCGCCCGCCCGGTGCGCAGCGGGGTGTCCCCGTCGAGGAGCCGGAGCCGGCCGGCGGCCGCGAGCGGGTCGGTGAGGGTCTCGCGAAGCTGCGGGTTGAGCGCGTCGAGGGCGTCGAACTCGGCTCGCTGGAACAGGTATTCGGCATTCGGGAAATAAGGACGACGGCCCCCGGCCGTACCGTCGCCGGCCACCGCGCCGCCACCCGCCGACGGTACGGCCGCCTCGGTCACGACCGCCCACCCGACGTGGTCGGTGTGCAGGTGCGTGAGCACCACGGTGTCGACCTCGGCCGGGTCGATGCCCACGGCGGCGAGCGACTCGGGGAGCACACCGGGCACGGGCGCCCACGCGGCGGCCGGGCCGTCCGCCGGACCGATCCCGGCGTCCACGATGGTGATGCCCTTGTCGCCGCGGATCGCGTACGCGCGGAACCGGAGCCACCAGCGCCCCTCCGCATCGACCGCGCCGGGGTCGTAGCGGTCGGCCTCGGCCCACTGGGCGGCCGTCGCGCCGGGGAAGGCGTCGGCGCGCGGTGAGAAGAACGGGCCCTCGCCGTCGGCGAGGGCGATGATCTCGGCCGAGCCGATCCGGAGGCGGGGAACGTTGAGGGGCATGGCCGCGATCCTGCCATGCCCATGAGGAGCACCGAGCCGGATCGCGCACCGGAAGCGGCCCGGCCGGAACAGGAGTGCAGAAAACCGCAAAGAGTTCTTCGCGAATAACTCTTTGCGAAGAACTCTTCGCGGTCTAGGGTGGGTGGCATGACAGATGCGGCGAAGAGGCCGGACACCCCGGCCGTCGAAGAGAACTCGGTCGTTCTGGACGCCAAGGGGCTGCGTGCCCTGGCCCACCCGGTACGCGTGCAGTTGGTCGGACACCTGCGGAAGTACGGCCCGTCCACAGCCACCCGCCTGGCGGAGCGGCTGGGCGTGAATTCCGGGACGGCCAGTTACCACCTGCGCCAGCTCGGCGCGGCCGGCTTCGTCGAGGAGGACACGGAGCGCGGCAACGCGCGCGAGCGCTGGTGGCGTTCGGTGCACCGGACGACGGAGCTCAGCGACCGGGATCTGGCCGAACAGGAACCCGAGGCCGCGCTGGCGTATCTGCAGTCCGTCTCCGCCACCTACACCCTTCGCGCCCAGCAGGCTCTGAACGAGCTGCAGACGATGCCCCGGGCGTGGCAGGGCACCTTCGACATGAGCGACTGGGCCCTGCGGCTCACGCCCGAGGAGACCATCGCCCTGCGCCAGGAGTTGTGGGACGTGCTCGCCCGTTACCGGTGGGACACGCCGGAGACGGCGGCGACCGCCCCCGAGGGAGCCGAGCGCATCGGCGTCATCACGCACATCCTGCCCGAGCTGGACACGTCCGCCCCGTCGGAGGAACCCGCTCCCGGGACGGGTTCCTCCGACGGGGCGGAGACGCCATGACGACGGACGCCCCGGGCGTCGACGAGATATCCGGCAGACGGTCCTCAAGGCCACTGGGCGGGGTACTGACGGCCATGGCCGTGTCGCTGACCGGTACCCGGATCTCCGTGGTGGCGCTGCCCTGGTTCGTGCTCGTCACGACCGGCAGCGCCACCATGACCGGGCTGGTCGCCTTCTGCGAGATGACGCCCTACGTGGTGGTCAAGGCGTTCACCGGGCCGCTCGTGGACCGGATCGGTCCCCGGTCCGTCTCCTGGACCACCGACCTGGCGAGCGCCGTCGCTGCTGCCGCCGTTCCCCTGCTCCACGCCCTGGACCTGCTGTCCTTCCCGCTCCTGCTGGTCCTGGTCGCGGCGATCGGCGCGGCCCGGGGACCGGGCGATCTGGCCAAGGAGGTCATGGTCCCGGAAGCCGCGGAGCGCAGCAGGGTGCCGCTGGAACGGGCCACCGGCCTGTCCGGCGTGATCGAGCGGCTCGCCTCCACCGTCGGCCCGGCGGCCGGCGGCTCCCTGGTGGCGCTGCTCGGCCCCATGGCGGGGCTCGTCATCAACGCGGGCTGCTTCGCCCTCGGCTCGGTGGTCATCGCACTGGCGCTGCCCCACGGCATGGGTCACGGGACCGCGGAGGACCCGTCGGGGAACGGCGGGAAGGAACCGGGCTACTGGCAACGCTTCGGCGAGGGCTTCACCTTCCTGCGGGGCGAACCGTTGCTGCTCACCCTCATCGTCATGGTGGGGATCACCAACCTGCTGGACGCGGCGATCTCCACGGTCCTCGTTCCCGTCTGGGCCAAGGAGTCCGGCAACGGGCCGAGCGCGATCGGCCTGACGGGCAGTGCGCTGGGAGCCGCGGCGGTCGCCGGGAGCCTCATCGCCGCGATGGCCGCGCACCGGCTGCGGCGCAGGACGATCGTGCTCGTCGGATTCCTGCTGGCGGGGGCGCCGAGGTTCCTGGTCCTCGCCTTCGACGCCCCGCTGGGGGCGGTACTGGCCGTCTTCGCCGTCAGCGGGTTCGGCGCCGGTTTCATCAACCCGGTGCTGGGGGCCGTCCTCTTCGAACGGGTGCCGCGCCGGATGCGAGGCCGGGTCAACGCGCTCGGCGACTCGCTGTCCTGGGCCGGGATCCCCCTCGGCGGACTGCTCGCCGGAGCAGCGGTGACCGCGGTCGGACTCGTGCCGGTGCTGCTCGTCTGCGGAACCGCGTACTTCCTCACCACGAACCTGGCGGGACTGCGGCCGGAATGGCGCGAGATGGACCCGCCGGGCGGGCGGGGCGCCCTGCCACCCCCGGGGGGCTGACCCCCGCGTGACGTCGCGCCGCACGGTCGGTGCCCCTGCCACCTGATCGCGGGGCGTGGCCGAGCCGTCCGGGCCGACCATGCGCGGGCCCCGTCCGCAGAAGCAGGCGCGCCGCAGGAACGGGCCCGGGCGCGGTTCACTTTCCGCTGTCCTCCGCGAGGGTGTGCGCGACGAGCGCGTTGGCGTGGCCGTGGCCCAGGCCGTGCTCGGTCTTGAGCCAGGAGACGAGCTCCATGTGCTTGGCCAGGGGCGAGGAGCGGATCAGGTCCTTCCACTCGGCGATCGGGCGGCCGTACTTCTTCTCGATCGAGGGGAAGTAGCTGGCGGGGCCCTTGACTGCTTCGGTCATGTCGAATCCCATCCGTTCGTGCCAGTGATCTTGTGTTGCCCGTCGCCCTGCCGGAGGGGCAGCGCGCGGGGCGGACCCGGTGACCGGGGCACCGATGGTCCGGGCCGTGTGATGTCTTCCGCGACGAGAGCCAGCATTGGAACTGGACGGTTCAGTACTGCTGCGGAACTGGACGGTACAGTACCCATGCAAGAACTGGACTGTCCAGTACCGAAAATCGGGAGGCGGCATGGAAACGAGCGAGCAGGGCCGGTCGGCGCTCAAGCGCCGGGCGATCATGGAGGCGGCGACCAGCGCGTTCCTGAGCAAGGGCTACTCCGGCACCAGCATGGACGACATCGCGAAGCTGGCCGCGGTGTCCAAACAGACCGTGTACAAGCACTTCTCCGACAAGGAGAAGCTGTTCGCCGAGATCGTTCTGGCCACCACCGACCGCATCGACGGCGTGATCGACACGGTGGCCGCCATCCCGGCCGACGCCGACACGCTGGAGGAGAACCTGACCCGTCTGGCCCGCCGACTCCTGACCACGCTCACCCAGCCCCAGGTCCTCCAGCTGCGGCGCCTGGTCATCGCCAACGCGGACGCCTTCCCCGAACTGGGCGCCAACTGGTACGAGCAGGGCTTCGAGCGGGTCCTGGCCACCCTGGCCACCACCCTCCAGCAACTCGCCGACCGCGGACTGCTCCGGATCGACGAACCGCTCCTGGCCGCCCACCACTTCTCCGGCCTGCTGCTGTGGATCCCCGTGAACAAGGCCATGTTCCACGGCAGTCCCCAGCACACCGAGGCCGAGCTGGACCACTACGCCGCCGCCGGCGTCCGGGCCTTCCTGGCCGCCTACCGCTGACCCCGCCGTCCCCCGTCCGACAACCCGTTCTCGAAGGAGTCACATGACCTGGTCCGAACGCACCGTCGTGCGCGACCACGTACGCATCTCCTGTCGCGACTGGGGCGGGACGGGAACGCCCGTCGTCCTGCTGCACGGGCTGGCCGGGCACTCGGGCAAATGGGACCCGATCGCCCGGCGCCTGCGCTCCCGGCACCGGGTCGTCGCGGTCGACCAGCGCGGCCACGGCGGCAGCGAGCGGCGCCCCCACGACCGCTCGCGCGCCCCGTACGTCGCCGACGTCGTCGCGGTCCTCGACCGGCTGAGCCGGCTGGACCTGCGACGGCCCGTCCTGGTCGGCCAGTCGCTCGGCGGCCCCTCACCGACCGCCCCCTGAACGCCGGCTGAGGCTCCCTCACCTGAGGGGCCGTGGAGCGCCCGTGGTCGGCGTACGGGGGACGCGCGGGGGCTACAGCGGGAGGGTTATGCCCATTTCCTGCATCGCCGGGGACGGCGGGCCGCCCTCGGAGCGGGCGGTCTTGCGGCCCTTGCGGCCCGGCTCCAGCGTGCGCGGGTCCACCGCCTCCGCGGGGGCCCCGATGGCGTACAGGCCCTCCGGTTCGCTGTCGCGGTCGTGCGGAAGCAGCCAGAAGACCCGGCGACGGAACGTACCGGACGAGCGCGACGCCTTCGCCTTGGGACCGAGCAGGGTGTACCCGACCATGCGACCGTCGCGGTGGTAGGCGGGCTTGCCCCGGCGGGTCGGCAGCCGGTCGAGGCTCTGTCGTACGTAGTCGAGGTCGGCGATGTCCTCCAGCCAGACGAGGTCGACTTCATGATTGATCTCGTCCTCTGCGATGAGGGCGCTCATGTTGTCTCCTGATCAGCGAGCAGTCCAATGCCCGGGTAGTACTTCCGCTGGTTGGACAGGATCATTTCCTTGGGCGACGCCAGTCCAACCGTCTCGCGGACCCTGGCCGCGAAGGCTCGCGACGAAACGGCCGGGGCACCCTCATTGTGACACCAGGACTTGTACGCCGCGTAGAGCGCTGCTTGTTCCGCCCTCAGCTCGGGGTCGACCCGGCAGGATTCGCTGATGAAGCGGCCGGTGTGGTCCTCGGTCTCGGCGTAGGCGGTCGTGGCGATGCGGACCCGTTCGGGGCCGGTGAGGACCTTCTCCCCGGCCAGGTAGCGACGGGCGCCCTCGATGAGCCAGTTGAGGATTCCCGGGCCTTCCTCGGTGACCAGGATGTCCGCCAGGTTGTCGATCTTGCGGTCGTCGGAGACCACGCGTTCGAACGGGATGAGCCGCATGCGGCGCCAGAACGCGAAGCCGCCGGTGCCGACCTCCGGGCGGTGGTTGCCCAGCAGCCACAGCTTGTGGGTGGGCTCGAAGCTGAAGAAGTCCTGCCGCATGCGGCGGGCCTTGATGCGGTCGCCGCCGGTGAGGAGCTTGACCCGGGCCTCGTCGAACTTGTCGCCGGGCTTGACCTCGCTGCACACGATGACCCTGCGGCCGTGCAGTTCGGCCAGGTCGGTGGGGTGCCCCTCGTAGGGGCGGGACATCAGGAAGCCGGGCGGGGCGGCGTCCGCGTAGTCGCCGAGCAGCTTCATCAGGACGTCCAGCAGTACCGACTTGCCGTTCTTGCCGGAACCGAACAGAAAGGGCATGACCTGCCCGCCCACGTCCCCCGTGATGGAGTAGCCGAGCAGCAGGTGCAGGAAGTCGACCATCTCCTCGCCGTCGGCATCCGCACCGAACGTGTCGGTGAGGAACCGGTGCCAGCGCGGGGTGGCCACGGCCTGCGGGGCCGCGCTGGTGGAGCGGGAGTGGAAGTCCTTGTTCGGGTCGGGCTTCCTGATGAGCCCCGTGTGCAGGTCGACGATCCCCGAGGGCGTGCACAGCGCGTACGGGTCGGCGTCCAGCCGCGCCGCGTTGAGCACCATGCCGGGGGCGGACTTGGCCTGGGTGAGCATCGCGTTCATGCCGCTGGTGCTCAGCGCGCGGCTGCGGTGCCGCTGGAGCGCCGCGCCGGTGAACACGCCGCGCGGGTCCGCGGAGGCGATGCTCTCGGCCAGGTCCCCGGCGGCCCAGATCACCGTGTCGTCCTCGTCGATCTGCCATCGGGTGCTGTCCCAGCGGTACCAGCCGAGTCCGGGGACGTGCCGGTAGTCGTTGGCGTACAGCTTGACGAACAGTTTGGCGTTGCCCCGGTCGGTGAGGGTGTCGGGCAGCAGGCCCGCCGCGGTGGCCTCGCCGTCCGGGGACTGGCCCGGGCCGGGATCGCCGCCCTGCGCGGGCAGGGGCGTGGGGACCTGCGCGAGGATCTGCGCGGCGACGGCCTGCGGGTCGAAGAGTGCGTTGTCGTCCCGGGAGATCACGCGCGGCCTCCCGGGGACAGTGGGCGCAGCAGGCCCGCGTTCAGACCGCTGCGGATGATGGCGCCGTAGCGTCGCTCCTGGCCGGGGCGGGCCTGTTCGGCGGCGTCCCGCAGTGCCTGCTCCGCGGCGTCCGCCGAGAGGTGGCCGCTCGCGACCAGTCCCCCGACGGTGTACGCGGCCCGGTTCAGCTTCGCGGAGAAGGCCGCCCCCTCGGGGACGCTCGCACAGGCGGCGACCTCCCCGAGGACCTTCGCCAGGGCCCGGCCCGCCGCGTCCCGGCCGCCACCGGCCGCCAGCACCGCCTGCCGGGCCCTGGGGGGCACGGGACGCGGTGCGGGGACGTGAGCGGGTGGGAGGTGCCCGGTACGGGCGAGCTCGCGGGCCAGCCAGTCGGGGAGGGCCGCCGGTTCGCGTGCCGGGCCGATGGCCGTGTAGGTGCCCGCGGCCGTGGTGGTGCCGGGCGCGACGATGTACCCGCCGTGGGCCCGGACATCGACCTGCCAGGCCAGGGCGCGGGTGCTGCTCGAACCCGCGGAGCACTGCCAGCGGTGGCTGCCATGGGCGCGGTACCACACGTGAAGGCCTCCGGACGGCGTGCGTACACGCAAGGTCGTTTCGTCGTCCGCCGGGCTGACGGCGCCCCGCAGGGCGGCCAGCACGCCCAGGGTGTGGAATCCGTTGGCCAGGCCGCCCAGGTCCACGCTGCGGGGAATCGGGATGCCCGGCAGCAGGCGGTCCCGGTCCGGGGGCTGCTGCCGGTGCGCGTCGATGTCGATGACCACCAGGTGGGCGGGGCCGCAGGCGACGCCGACCCCGAGGCCGGGGTGGTTGAACCACCACTGCTCGATGCGGGCGAAGTCCAGGGTGGCGGCGTGGAAGCCGTGGCACCAGCGACCGGCCTGGATGCAGGCGCACCCCTTGTGGGTGTGGCCGGGCTGCCGACACCTGTCGCAGTTCGCCGTCGGGGTCTTGCGGCCCGGTGTCAAGGGATGGACCGGCCAGCCACGGCTGGCACACCACCTGGCAAGATCCACGCTGCGCGGAGCGACTACCGGCGGAGACCCGGGTCGCTCCCGGTCGCTGGGTGAAACGTCCAGCTCATGCGCCATGCGCACCCCCCATCAGCGACCAAAGCGACTCAACGACGAACATAGATTATCGAAGCCCGGGTTACCGAGGGGGGCTCTGGGCGAGAAACCGCTTCATCGTGTCGGCGAGAAGCGCATCCGGCCGACGAAACGGTCATCAGCGACTGAAGCATCGACGCACCAGCGACTCGGAACGCTTCGGTCGCTTTCTCAGTAGCTGAGAAAAAGCCCAGGTCAGAGACTTACAAAACCCCAAACAGCGACTGAAGCGACTCAAGGCCCGTATATATGACGCACACGCGCACGCGCGAATGTCCTCATATACCCGATACTTCAGTCGCTCCAGTCGCTATGGCCCCTGAAAACCTGCTCTGACCTGGGCTTTTGAAAAAACTCTGGAAGCGACCGAGAAGTTCTTCGGTCGCTCGACTTCAGTCGCTGCCCCGATGACCCCCAGCGACTCAGCGATCCAGCGACCGAACCCAGCGACCGAAGCCCGCCCCCGCGCGGCCTCTTCCGCAGGAATTCGGAATTCCGGGTTCAGAGTCGCTTCAGTCGCTTGGGTAGCTCCGGTCGCTGCCCCGCCGCACCAGGGGGTTCACCTCACCGATGCGTCCATCGAGATGGTCTTGGTGATGACCCCGGTTCGCCGAGCGATGCAGAGCTGAAGCCCTCCGCCCCGCCCCTGGCAGGAAGAGAGAGGCAGCCCCTGCGGCCGTCGGGCCCGAGGCCCCACCGCCCACCAGGTGGTTGCCCTCCGTCCGTCCGGACGATCGGAGCGGGCCGGCCGGCCTCCAGGCGTGCGCGAGGGCCTCGGGGCGAATGCGGCCGGGCCCGCTCATGATTCGTCCGCTGCGCCGCCGTCACCGCTGCCGCCGGCGCCGGGCCGCTCCTGCTCGTTCAGCAGGGGGAACAGCCGGGTGACCGCAGCCACGGCCATGGTGCCGGGCGGGCGGGCGGCGGGGTGGCGGTCCCGTTCGTGGTAGCCGGCCAGCAGGAGGCGGATGGAGGCGGCGAGTTCGGCCATCTCCTCCGGGGTGAGGTGGACCACGGCACTGAAGGACTCGTCGTGCCGCCACTCGGCCGGTGCCAGGTCCCGGTGGGCCAGCCAGTGCTGGTAGCTCTCGTCCTCCAGCCCGCGCGCGAGTACGTCGAACTCCTCCGGCGTCTCCCCCTCGGACGGCTGGGAGTCCTCCCAGCGCAGCCGCCAGGGCCGGGTCCGCCCGTCCTTGTGCGGCACCTCCTCGATCAGCCCGTGCCGGGCGAGCTGGCGCAGGTGGAAGGAGCAGAGCCCCGAACTGAGACCGAGGCGGGCGGCGGCCCGGGTGGACGTGACGGTACCGACCTCGGCCAGCAGGTCCAGCAGGGCGATGCGCACCGGATGGTCCGGGAGCGTGTGCCGGGTGGGGCGCGGGGACGGGTCCGTGGGCGCGGGTCTACGGTTCTCCTCACTCATTTTGCAAAGAGTGCTACTTTGCAAAGCATTCGGTCAAGCTGAACCGCGGTCGGCCACGGTGCTTCTCCGGCCGGCCCGGGCGCGTACGGAAGGCGTTGATGCTCCATGGCTGTTCGGTTCGGTGACACCCCGCAGGACCGTCGGGTGCGGGTGCAGGGCGAGCCCGTCGATTCGTATCCACGGCTCGCACCGGAGGTGGAACGGGGAGCGGTGCGCCGCATCACCGTCGTCGGCGAGGAGATCCTCGGCCGACGGTGCCAGGAGGTCACCGGCTTCGGCACGCCCGAGTTGTCACGGCTGATCGACGACATGTTCGCCACGAACCGGGCGGCGGAGGGCGCGGGGCTGGCGGCCAACCAGATCGACGTGGACCTGCAGCTGTTCGTCTGGGACATCACGGACGAGTGGGGCGTGCGGCACGTCGGGCACATCGCCAACCCCGTCCTGGACGAGGTGGCGGCCGAACACCGCGTACTGGTCGAGGAGTCCGAGGGATGCCTGTCGGTCCCCGGCCCCTACCGCGTGGTGCCCCGCCTCGACCGCGCCGTCGTCCGGGGCCGGGACAAGGACGGCAACCCACTGGTGATCGAGGGCCGGGGCTACTTCGCCCGGTGCCTCCAGCACGAGACGGACCACCTCCACGGCCACCTCTACCTGGACCGGCTCGCCCAGCGGGAACGGAAGACCGCCCTCCGGGAGATGGCCGGGGCCAAGGAAGCGGTGTTCGCCCGCCGCGCCGCCCTGGCCGCGGAGTTGGGCAAGTGACCGGCGCGTGACGGCCGGACCCGGAACTCTCGCAATTGGAAGCCCGTATGGAAAGTCCGTATTGGAGGTCCGTACTGGAGGTCTGTTCGATCGGGGCTGACAGAATCGAGGCATGGGTTTGAACATGATCGTCGGTGTGCCCGCCCACGCCGAGAACGACTGCACCGGGACGGCCAGCGCCGACCTCGCCGTGATCGGGGAACTGCTGGAGCGGGCGGGAGCGCAACCGTGGACCGGGCCAGGGCCGGCCGAGGCGCGGGGCACGGATTTCGAGATGTGGGGCTACTCGGGCCTGCACGCCGTGCGTCGACTCGCCGTGCACCTCGAGGCGCACGGACGGCTGCCCGAGCCGCTGGACGGGAGCCAACGGGCAACCGACGATCCGCTCCTGATCGAGGTCTACCAGTCGCTCCCCGGTGATCCTCCCGGACCGTTCGACCATCTGATCCATCATTCGGACTGCGAGGGCTACTACGTGCCCGTGGACTTCGCCCCCGTCATCGTCGACGAGAAGGTACTGGGCGGCCACCTCGGCTCCTCGGTGCGGCTGCTGGCGGAAGTCCGTCGGATCGCGGAGGCCCTCGGCCTTCCCGAAGACCTCGATCCGGACTCCGAAGAGGTCGTCGACGCCGCCGACGCCGAGGAACCGGCCGCCGAGGGATGGCAGCGCTACGGCATCGAATCCCATGACTGCCTGCAACTCCTCGCAGCCGCGAAACTCTCCGTCGCGACCGGGGCGGCCATCGCCTTCACCTGAAAGTCGCGGAGTTCCGCGGCCGGGCCCGGCAAGAGGTTTGCAAGAGGCCCCGCAAGCCGGATCGCGGTCAATGCCACCGCTCGCGATCCGGCTTTCGATATTCCGGTTCCAGAGTCGCTTCGGTCGCTTCGGTCGCTCCGATCGCGCAGACGCCGGCACCTCGTCCACCGGGCCGAACGTCGGCGCCGCATGCCAGGCCCCGGGGCCGGGTACGCCAAGCCGGCAGGCCAACCCCGTACGTCACATGCGTCTCGCGTTCGGCGTTTCGGCCACCCGGCGGTGTCGTACGACGGCTCCAGTACGGCGATTGCACGTTCGAGCCCAGGGGATTCAAGGGCTCCAACGAGTCCGAAATCGAGCGTGTTCGATTCCTCTGTCGCGTCGTTGAGCCGTGCACTGCCGGACCGTCCAGGTGCGGCATCGACCCCTTGGAGGGATGCGGGTGACCGTGACCGACACCTCGACCGAGAACGTGAAGACCCCTCCCCCACCGCCGCCCGCCTCCATCACCTACGGGGGCGAGCAGGGCAAGAACCCGCTGGCGGACGTGAGTTTCGGGGCCATGTGCCATCGGCTGCCCTCCGTGCTCGGGCGCACCGCCCGCATGGCCTGGGCCGTCGACAGGACCGGCGTCGTCCTGCTCCTGGCCTGCCAGCTCCTCACCGGCGTCGCCGCCGCCGTCGTCCTCGTGTCCACCGCGCGGGCCATGACGCACGTCCTCGGCACCGGCACCGTGTCCGAACGCCTGCACGCCGCGCTCCCCGCCCTGATCGTGGTAACGACCGCGGCGGCCGTCAGCCGGACCAGTGCTGCCCTGGCCGCGTACGCCGACGGGCGCATCGCGCCCCTGCTGCTGACCGAGGCCGATGTCGCGCTGGTCTCCGCGGTCTGCCGCGTCGAGGCATCCGCGTACGGCGAGGACGGGTTCGCAGACCGTCAGGAGGCCGCCGAAGTCGGCGTCATCCGCACCCGGATGATGGTGCAGGACGCCCAGCGGTTCATGGCCGCGCTGATCCGTATGGTCGCCGCGAGCGGAGTCGTCACGGCGCTGCACTGGACGATGCTCCCGTTGCTCCTGCTCGCCGTCGTACCGGCCGGCGTCGGTGCCGTGCTCTGTGCACGGGTCGACTACGAGATCCACTACGCCAACGTGGGCGACCGCAGCGTCCGCGGCATGATGCGCTGGTGGGCCACCCACTCCCGGCACGGCGACGAGGTCCGCGCCAACGGGATGACCGGCTACCTCGTCCACTGGTACCGCTCCCTGTCCGACCGCATCGACCGGCGGACCCTCACCGCCGCGCCCCGGATGCTCCGCATCGTCCTGGCGAGCAGCGCCCTGGGCGGCGTGTTCCTGCTGGGCACCTGGGCCGCCCTCGCCTGGCTGGCCGGCACCGGCCGCGTCGCCCTTCCGGTGGCCGCCACCGCGGTGATCGCCGTCCAGACGACGCTGGCCGCCCTCTCGCAGTTCGTCCTGCACGGCGCGGCGATGTTCCACACCTCCCTGTACCTCGCCGACATGCGGTCCTTCCTCGACCTGGCCGCCGAGCGCGCCCCGAAGCGCGGCGGACTCACCGTCCCCGACCGCGTCGACGAGATCCGGCTCGACGAAGTCGTGTACCGCTACCCCGGCAAGGAGGCACCCGCCGTCGACGGCGTCTCGCTCACCCTGCGCCGCGGCGAGATCCTGGCCGTCGTCGGCGAGAACGGCTCGGGCAAGTCCACCCTGGCCAGGCTCCTCACCGGCATCCTGCTCGCCGACGAGGGACGCGTCCTGTGGGACGGCACCGACCTCGCCGAGGCCGATCCCGAGTCCGTGTGGAAGCGCACCGCGCTCGTCCCGCAGAACTTCGCCTGCTGGCCCCTGCGCGCCAGGGAGAACATCACCCTCGGCCAGCCCCGGACGTTCGACGACGTGCCGGTGTGGGAAGCCGTCGACGCCGTCGGGATGCGGGACGCGATCGAGAAGCTGCCCCACCGGCTCGACACGCTCCTGGCACGCGAACTGTTCGGCGGGGTCGAGCTGTCCGGCGGCCAGTGGCAGCGGCTGGTGTGCGGCCGGGCGCTGTACCGGCGAACGCCGCTGCTGATCCTCGACGAACCGACCTCGCAGATGGACCCCCGCGGGGAGCACCAGATCTTCCTGGAGATCAGGCGCATCGCCGCCGAGCGCATGACCGTCGTCGTCACGCACCAGCTGGAGAACACGCGTCTGGCCGACCGGATCGTCGTCATGCGCGACGGCCGCGTGATCGAGCAGGGCGGGTACGAGGAACTGGCCGGTGCGGGCGGCCTGTTCGCGGAGTTGCTCGCCCTGGCCAAGGACCGGTGACCGGTGAGGAAGGGGCGGCTTCTCACCGGGAGCGGATCCGTCTCTCCAGCCCCTCCAGTGCCTCCCAGCCTTCCCCCGGCCCTTCCTCGCGCGCCAGGAAGGGCCGGGGGAAGGCCAGGGAACGTCGAGGTCACGGCTGATCGGGATCGGCTTCCAGCCGGGCCGTTCGCGTCCGCAGCCATGAGGTCAGATCGCGGACGCGGGTGTCCTGTTCGGGCGGTCGGCGGCTGAGCAGGTGGTAGCTGGTGCCATCGGGGACGAACCCGAAGGGGGCGGCGAGCTGTCCCCGTTCCAGGTCGTCGCGGACGACGGCGTACGGGGCGATTGCGACCCCGACGCCGGCCGCAGCGGCCTGGAGGGTCAGGTAGAAGTGCTCCAGGGTCTGCTGCGCGGCCGGCTCCGCCGCCAGGCCGGTGATGCGCCGCCAGTTGTCCCAGGCCCGCGGCCGGGTGCCCGTGTGCAGGAGGACCGCCGCCGTCACACCATCGGCGGCCGTGAGCCGGGCCGCGAGGTCGGGTCGGCAGACCGGCCCGATCCGCTCGGCGAACAAACGGGTGCCGGTGGCCTCCTCGGGGAAGGGGAAGTCGTCCCGGCGGATCGCGAGGTCGACGCCGTCCCGTTCGAAGGAGACGGGGCCGCCCCCGGCGGACAGATGGACGGTGGCGTCCGGCACTCTCGCGTTCAGGTCGGGCAGCCGGGGAATGAGCCACCGCATCAGGAGCGTGGGCTCGCACGAGAGGGTGAGCGGCCCGGCGGGAGTGCGCCGGGAGCCCTGCCGGGCCGCCGCGGCGATCTGGTCGAGCGCGTCCCGGACGACGGCGGCCAGTTGGCGCGCCTCCTGGGTGGGGTGCAGGGCGCGTGCCCGCCGTTCGAACAGTGAGGTCCCGAGGGCCCGTTCCAGGTTCTGGATCTGCCGGCTCACCGCGCCGTGCGTCACGTGCAGTTCCCGCGCCGCCGAGGTCACGCTCGCGTGCCGGACGGTCGCCTCGAAGGGCAGCAGGGTGTTGAGAGGAGGAAGGACCGACCACCGCATCTGTGAATTTTACTCACGCGACCTGTGAGAACGAATCGTTTGTCCTGCTCATTCGGCTGCACGACCATTGACCCGGTCACGGATGGATCCGGCAGGACTGACCGAGTCGGCAGGACTGGCAGGGTCAACACGACTGCCGGAGCCGGCAGGTCCGACAAGACGGGCAAGACCGGCAGTGCCGCAGGGGTACGGAACGGCCGGAGTCGGCAGAGTCGATCGACGGAGAGGTGGGGCATGGCATCCCGCAATGGCGCCGGGCCGGACATCGTCATCCTGGCGGATGACCTGACCAGCGCCGGGGACGGTGCCGCTCCGTTCCGCCGTACCGGCCACGAGGCGCGGATCCTGCTCTCCGCCACGCCGAGGGCGCCTCGGCACGTCCCGAGCGGGCGAACCGCTCCCGTCCCGGGCGTGCGGGCGATCGACCTCGGCAGCCGTCTGCTGGCCGAGGAAGCGGCCGCCACGTGCACGGAACGGGCCGCGCGCCTGTCCGCCGATGCCGCCCTGCTCCTCAAGACGGTGGACTCCACCCTGCGCGGCCATGTCGCCGCGGAGGTCCGGGCCGCGTGGGCGGGTTCGGGGCGGCGGGCCGTCATCATCGCCCCGGCCTTTCCCGCGGAGGGTCGGGTGACGGTGGACGCTGTCCAGTACGTGCGGGGGGTGCCGGTGCACGAGAGCGACTTCGCCCGCGACCCCGCGCACCCGGTGCGGTGTGCGGACCTGACGGAGTTGTTCCCGGAGGCCGTCGCGGTCGGCCCGGACCGGGTGGCCGACCTGCCCGCACGGGTCGGTGACGGGGGCCCGATCGTCTGTTCCGCCGCCTCGGACGCCGATCTCGACCGTCTGGTGGCGGCGGTGCCGCACCTCGACGACGTGCTGTGGGTCGGCTCCCCGGGACTTGCGGCGGCCCTGGCCCGCAGATGCGCCCGCCGGTCCGGTGCCGGGGTCACCGTTCCCGTACCCGTCCCGGCCCGCAGGCCGCTCATCGTCGTCGGCAGCGCCAACCCGGCGACCCGGCGGCAGTTGGCCGCGCTCCACGACCGGGCGGACGTCCGGGGAGTCACCATCGGCGACGACCCGGACGCGACGGTCCGGGCACTGCGCGACCTGACGGCCCCCGTCCTCACCCTGCGGACACCCGATGAGCGCCGTACGCCGACGACCGCGCGGGCGCTCGCCCGGTCCTTGGCCACGGTCGTACGGACCCTGACCGGGGAGGGCCTCGTCGACGCGCTCGTGGTCACCGGAGGGGAGACGGCCGCGACCGTGCTCCGGTCCCTCGGCGTGACCGGCGTCGACCTGCTCGACGAACCCGAGCCCGGAGTCGCCCGCGGCACCCCGCTCGGAGCCCCCCGCGTCCCCGTACTGATCAAGGCGGGCGGCTTCGGCGACGACGGTCTGCTCCTGCGCCTGTGCGACCTCGTCCGGCAGCCCCTCGCCCCCCGACAGGAGCACATATGACCCCGCTGGCCGTCACCATGGGCGGATCCCTGCGAAATCGGCCCCGAGATCACCCTCAGGGCCTGTGCCGACCCGCGTCGCACCGTGCCCCTCGTCGTCATCGGCGACCCGGGCGTTCTCGCCCGCGCCGCCGAGGTCGTCGGCCCCCGGCTGGCGCTCCGCCCGATCCCGTCCGTCGACCGGGCGGCACACACCCCCGGCACGGTGGACGTCATCGCCGGGAGCGACCTGCCCGACGACCTGCCCCGGGGAACGCTCGACGCCCGCGCGGGCGCGGCGGCCTTCCAGTACGTACGCCAGGGCATCCGGCTCGCCCTGAACGGCGACGTACGGGCGCTGGTGACCGCACCGATCAACAAGGAGGCCCTGCGCCTGGCCGGAGTCCCGCCACCCCGGGCACACCGAGCTGCTGGCCGATCTGTCCGGCACCACCGACTACGCGATGATGATGGGCCAACGACGAGCTGCGCGTCGTCCTGGTGACGGGCCACCAGTCCCTGCGCACGGCGCTCGACGCGATCGACACCGAACGCGAACTCGGCGTCATCCGGCTCACCCACCGCACGCTCCGACGCGGCGGTCTGCCCGCCCCGCGCATCGCGGTCGCCGGGCTCAACCCGCACGCCGGGGAGAACGGCCTGTTCGGCCGCGAGGACCTGGACGTCATCGCCCCGGCGATCCGGGCAGCCCGGGACGAGGGAATCCTGGCGAGCGGGCCCTGGCCCTCCGACACCGTCTTCATGAGGGCCCGCGCCGGGGAGTTCGACGCCGTGGTCGCGCAGTACCACGACCAGGGCCTCATCCCGGTCAAGTACCTGGGGCTGGAACGCGGCGTCAACATCACCATCGGGCTGCCCTTCGTCCGCATCGGTGTCGACCACGGCACGGCCTTCGACCTCGCGGGGACCGGGAGGGCCGATCACACCAGCCTGCTCACCGCCCTGCACCACGCCGACCGGCTGTCCTCGATGACCGGCTGTCCTCGATGACCGGCTGTCCTCGATGACTGGCTGTCCTTGATGACCAGCTGTCCTTGATGACGCCCGACCGCCGTGACTGACGCGACTGTTGAACTGCCGTGACCGACATGGCTGATGCGGTCGGCGTCGGCGTGGCCGATGTACGGGGAGGCGCCGGTGGACCGGGAGGGCCGTTCCGTCCTTCAGTCGCGGCGGTACCTGGCCGCCATCGCGTGGAACACCTTCTTCGGCTCCCAGCGGGTCCCGTCGAGCATGCGGACCACACCGTAGGAACCGAGATCCGCGTCGCCCGGCCTGCTGTAACCGGCAAAGGTGAACCAGAGCGCGGTGTCCACGCCCTCCTCCTCGAAGATGTCCAGCATCTCGGTGAGGTGGCGGACCTGCTCGTCCTCGTCCGGTACCGCGTCCTGCGGGACCTGCCAGGCCGAGCCGCCGCGCTCGCCCGCGCCCCGGTAGGCACAGGTCCCGTACTCGGTCACCGCCACGGGCTTGTCGTGGGCGAGGTGTCCCCGCAGTTCGGACCGGAAGGTGTCGGCGTTGTGGGTGGAGCGGTAGGCGTCCACGCCGACGAGGTCGAACGGGCTCCAGTCGACGAACTCCCAGGGAGCCGCGGCGTACGTGACGCGCCCGCCGAAGTGGGCACGCACCGTTTCGGCGACCCGGAGGAGGAAGTCGTTGAGCCGTTCCTGCACCGGGCCGAGGCCGTTCCACCACTCCATGTCGGCCTCGGCCATGGTCCGCAGGCGGTCGCCGTAGGTCTCCCCCGGGATGAAACCGCCGCAGAACGCGCTCATCTCGCAGCCCGCGACGAACACCACTTCGGCACCGCTCAGCCGTAAGTCCTCGGCCCGGCGGGCGCAGTCGGCGAAGAACGGCAGCAGCCGGTCGGCGGGAAGGTCCACGGGGAACGGGGCGAACCACACCTCCAGGCCGAGGTCCGCCGCGCAACGGGCGGCGATGTCGAGCCGTTCGGGATCGCGGCCGGATATGCGTACGGCATCGCAGTGCAGCTCGCCGGAGATCACCGCCATGTCGCGCCGGGCCGCCTCGGGGTCGAAGACCTTGCGGGAGAGGTCCTGGCCCGGGAGGAACCCGGTGTCGTAGTTGATGCCCCGTGCGCGCATACCATCGCTCCTTCGGGTCGTTCTCCGGACGGCGGGTGGTTCTCCGGACGGCGAGTGTGCCCCGCTCGGTGAGTATCCGTGATGTCGTAACGGCGGGTGGCGGAACCCCAGTCTCGGTCTCAGTCCGCGGCCGGAGGCGGCGGTGCGGCCCCGCGCCAGTCCTCGGTGGCGTCGATGTTGGCGGTGGCGCTGCGGGCGGCCCCGGTGACGTCCCCCGCGCGCAGGGCGGCGAGGAGCTCCTCGTGTCCCCGGTGGTCCGCGCCGTCGAATCCATCCGCGTCCCAGTGGGCGGAGGCCGAGCGGCGCAGGGCCGGGCCGAGAGCGGTGTAGAGGTTGTCCAGCAGGGTGTTCCCGCTGCCGGTGGCGACGCCCTGGTGGAAGGCGTAGTCGGCCTCGACCCAGGCATCGCGGTCGCGGTCCTGCCAGGCGGCGGCCCGTCGGGCGAGCAGTTCGTCGAGGTGGGCGAGTTCGTCAGGGCGGATGCGGGCGGCGGCCAACCGGGCGGCCTGCGCGTCCAGGGCCTGGCGGACTTCGAGCACGTCGCCCAGTTCGCTGTCGAGGCGCTGGATGGCGCCGGACAGCTCGCTGGTGGCCCGCACATAGGTGCCGTCGCCCTGCCGCGCCTGGAGGAGCCCGGCATGGATGAGGGCTCGGGTCGCCTCGCGCAGGGTGCCGCGGGCGATGCCGAGTTGTTCGATGAGCGCCGTCTCGGTCGGGATGCGGTGCCCCACCGGCCACCTCCCGGAGGTGATCTCGGCGCGCAGCCGCTGGATGACATCGTCGACCAGTACCGAGCGACGGGCGGAGGCGAGAGCCACGGAAGTCCTTCCTGACGGGCTGCGTGCACGGGGCCAACCAGCACAAGCACGAGTACGAGTACCAGCCTGGCAGCGCGGGAGACGAATGCGGGCGTTCACCACCGATCCTACTGCTAAAGATTGGACGTTAAAGGTCAGACGTTTTATGTTTTCTGGCATGCTACCGACTCACCGCTCTCACTCTCGCTCCCGTTCCCACTCCCCCACCGCCACTGTCCGTCCTGTCGTCTCCCGCGCCCGGGCCGCCTGGCTGACCGCCGTCGGAATCGTGCTGATCGCCTTCAACCTGCGACAGGCCATCAGCAGTTCCTCCGCATTGCTGGAACAGCTCCGGGACCAACTGGGCTTCGGCCCGCTCGTCACGTCCCTCGTACCGACCCTGCCGACCCTGTGCTTCGCGGCCGTGGGCGCGACCGGCGCCCTGCTGGCCCGCAGGATGGGGACCGAACCGGCCGTCCTCCTGGCCCTGGCGGCGCTCTGCGCCGGACTCGCCGTCCGCGCTGTCCCTCAGACGTGGGCGCTCCTGGCCGGCACGTTGCTGGGCTCGGCCGGACTGGCCCTGTGCAACGTCCTGCTGCCCGCCGTGGTCAAGGCACACTTTCCCGGCCGCGTCGCACTACTGACCGGGGTGTACACGACCGCGATGGCGCTCGGCTCGGCCCTCGCCGCAGCGGTGGCGGTGCCGGTCGCGGACCTCGCGGGGCAGCCCTCCCTGGGCCTGGCCGCCTGGGCCCTGCCCGCCCTGCTGGCCCTCGCGGTGTGGGCACTGCGGCCGGGCTCCTGGCGGGCCTCGGCACGGCGCGCCGACAGCGGAGCGGCCCCTGTCTCGGCCCTGGCCGTCGGGCGCACCCGGTTCGGGCTGCTCGTGACCGCGTTCTTCGCCCTGCAGTCGCTCAGCAGTTACGCGGTCATGGGATGGCTTCCGACCGTCCTGACCGACCACGGGCTGAGCTCCGACCGGGCCGGGGCCATGCTGGGTCTGGCCCTGCTCGTCGGAGTGCCCTCCACGTTCGCCCTGATGCCGCTCACCCGGACCGCGCCGCGGCTGCGACTGGCCTTCTGCGTGGTCGGCGTCTCGCTGATGGCCGGATATCTGGGCCTGCTGGGCGCGCCGCTGGCCCTGCCCGCGCTCTGGGCCGTGCTGACCGGTCTCGGGCTGGGGGCCTTCCCCCTGGTCCTGGCCATCATCGGCACCAGTGGCCGGAGCCCGCAGGAGACCGCGGCGCTCTCGACCTTCTCCCAGAGCACCGGTTACCTGCTGGCCTCGGCCGGCCCCTTCGGCATCGGACTGGTGCGCTCGGCCACCGGGGCCTGGACCGTTCCGCTCGTCGTCCTGCTCGTGCTCGCCGCGCTCCAACTGCTCGTCGGGCTCTGCCTGACCTCGCGGCGGGCGCTCCGCGGCTGACTGCGGCGGTCTTCCTTTTGCATCGGTCGGCCAGCAGGACGGGGCGGGCGAGATCGGTCGTACGGAGCTTGCCGCCCAGCAGTGGCCGTACAGTGCTTGCCGCACAACAATGGCCGCACAGCGCTTACTTGCTCCACGGCGCTTGTCGTGCACGGGAGGGGAAACAGCATGGCCGATCACTGGGTGAAGCTGGAACTGGACATCGACTCGTTCGATGCGACCCACTTCGAGGAGTACGTGACCCGGTGCCGCGCGGAAGGCATCCGGTTGGCCACCCTCGACGAACTGGGAGACACGCCGGAACACCGTCGCGCGCTGTACGAACTGAACAAGGAATGCTCCGCCGACATCCCGGAGCGCGGTGAGTTCTACTCGTTCGAGAAGTACGTCGAGCTGCGCTTCGAGGCTGCCGCGTACGACCCCCGGGGCGTCGTGATCGCCATGGACGGGGACACCTGGATCGGCATGGCGGCGACGTCGAACCACGGAGATTTCGTCTTCAATGAGATGACCGGCGTACGGGCCGGCTACCGGGGCCGGGGCATCTCGATCGCCATGAAGACCTTCGGGATGGGCTTCGCCAGGGGGTCCGGAGCAGACAGGGTGCGGACTTTCCACCACCCGGCGAACGCGAACGCGATAGCCATGAACCGCAGGCTGGGATTCATGGACTCGGAGGGCTGAGCCCGGCCGGGCCGCCCGGGGCCGGGAAGACCCGGCCCCGTTTCGGAAGGCCGTGCGTGCCCGGGCTCAGGACTGCGCGCGCCTGGGCAGCCGCCAGCCGGGGCGCACGAAGTGGCAGGTGTAGCCGTTCGGGTAGCGCTGGAGGTAGTCCTGGTGCTCGGGCTCGGCCTCCCAGAAGGCCCCTGCCGGAACGACCTCGGTCACCACGGGGCCCGGCCACAGCCCGGATGCGTCGACGTCCGCGATGGTCTCCTCCGCCACGCGCTTCTGCTCGTCGTCGAGGTAGAAGATGGCGGACCGGTAGCTGAGCCCCACGTCGTTGCCCTGCCGGTTCTTCGTGGTGGGGTCGTGGATCTGGAAGAAGTACTCCAGAACGGTCCGGTAGTCGGTCCGGGTCGGGTCGAAGGTGATCTCTATCGCCTCGGCGTGGGTGCCGTGGTTGCGGTACGTCGGCTTCTCCACGTCACCGCCGCTGTATCCCACCCGTGTGGTCAGGACGCCCGGGAACGTCCGGATCAGCTCCTGCATGCCCCAGAAGCAGCCGCCGGCCAGCAGCGCCCTTTCCTCGGTCCCGCTCATCACACATCACCCTTCCTCGTCGTTCCCACAGACTCGCACGAGGGATGCGGACAGGAAAGCCGTTCCTGCCCGCAACGCTCCGCGTCCGCGCGAGCATGCAACATGTCACCCCTTAAAGCAGTGATGCATTCATCATAACGCAAGCCGTCACCATTCAAACAGGTGACCCTAATGGAGGGCGCCGAGCGGGACGGGGAAGCGAAGCCGAGGTCGAATCCCCCGATCGACACTTCAGGAGCCTCTTTTTCCCGAGAAGAGCCCGCCACCCCCAATCGGCCTTTCCCCGGAGAATCGTTCTGAGCGAAGAATCGAACTGTTCGAGTAGGGCATGAAGAACGTCCCACGGGGCGTATCCCGCACACATCATGGTGACGGGATACGCCCCGTGGGACGTTCTGGGCCGGCCAAGGCCCGTCGGCTGCTTCTTCCGTTACGAGGTCGCCCGCTCGCGCCTATGGGTGTTGAGGATGTCCAACATCCGGTCGAACTCGGCCTCTCCCATCTTGTGGATCAAATGCCGGGCGATGAAAGCGCCGTCGTCATACGGCAGCGGCCGGGACGCGGAAGACGTGGACTCGCCCGAGCCCGCTTCGGCGGTGGGCGACGCGCTGTCGGACCGGGGCTCCGGTACGGAGGACTCTCCCCGCTCCGACACACTCTCGGGCTGCGAAGCGCGAAGCCCCTCCCCTGCTTCGGACTTGGCCGCCGCCGCAGCCGAAGCAGGAGCCGGAACTGGCGCCGAGTGGGTGGAGGTGGGAACGACCGGGGCGGCTGCCTGGGCGGGGGCTGGTACTGGAACCGGAGATGGGGCAGGGGCCGATTCCGGCACCACCGCCGCCACCAATGCCGACACCGGAGCCACAGGGCCTGAAGCCTCAGGGTCTGAAGCCGCAGGGGCTGAAGTTGCGGGTTCCGGAGCTGCGGGTTCCCGAGCTTCCTCCGGCGGCAGGACGGGGGCCGGTGCCGGGGCCGGCGCGGGGGCCGGGACCGCGGCGGCCGCTGCCCGTTCCTCTTCCTTGCGGGCCCGTTCCGCCTTCAGTTCCTCAAGCGCGGCTTCCTGGCGGTCGTGCGGCTGCTTGGCGACGGTACGCAACAGCTCGACGGGTTCTTCTCCCACGACAGCCTGAAGTTCGGGGGTCAGATTGAGCAGGGCGAGCCGCTGCGATACCCAACCCTGCGATTTACGAAGGCGCTTGGCGAGCTTGACCTGCGATCCATGAATGGCCAGCAGCCGCTGCAGGGCCCGCGCCTCGTCCAGCGGGTCCAGGTCGTTGCGGTGGACGTTCGCGACGAGCGCGGACTCCAGGATGGCATCACCGTCACTCCCCTGTTCGTCGTCGACCATCACGTTCAGATGGGTGAGACCGGCTTCGCGGGCAGCAGCCAGGCGGCTGCTGCCGTCCACCACGACATGAGTCGTGTCAGGGTCTAGGTCGCGCTCGCGTTCGGGGTTGGCCCTGACATAGGCATCGCGGTTCATGACCGTGATGGCCTGCTTCTGACCGTGCTCCGCGAGGCTGCCCGCAAGTTCGGTCAGATCTCCGAGTGTGGTGCGCGGGTTGTCGGGGTTGGAGTTGATGCGTGTGACCGGCAGCCGGGTCGGCGGGGCGACCCGTTCGGTCGGTACACCGGTGGCGGCACCGATGGCAGCACGGCGCGCGCTGACCGGCCGGGCACCACCTCCGAACCGTCCGGCTCCGAGCTGATCCGCCTTGCTCATGAGATCTCCCGGGTGAGCGCACGCATGCCTACGGCCTGCTGCGAAGTCGGCGCGTAACTCAGCAGCGGCTGCTTCATCCGCACGGCTTCCTTCTGTTCCTTGAGGTCGTTGATGAGGCCGACGACCCGTGGATCCTTTATGTCGATCCAGCCCTGGAGCGACGAGGTCGCGATGTATCCGCGACGACCGTCGTACAGGTTGACCACGATGCCCAAGTAGTCGATGTCGAGACCGAGGTCGCCGCGAAGGTCCTCGATCTGGTTGGTGAGCAGGTCATAGGCGTCGGCGGAGCTGTCCTCGGCCTGGACGACGATGAGGGCTCCGGACTGGCCGGGCCGCTCACCGTCACGACGTCGCCCGTAGTACGCGGCGGCATCCATGCTGAGGCCGAGGCTGGGCGGGCAGTCCACAAGAATGACGTCGTAATCGGCTTCCAGCGGCAGCAAGGCACGCTCCAGAGCCGCCTCACGGGCCCGCACCGCCGACAGCCGGACGTCGAGGAGGAAGGCGTCGTGGCAGGCGGGCAGCAGATGCAGCCGGCCGCCGAAATGCTCCTCGTCGACGGAAACGATCAGATCCCGCAGGTCGCCCTTCGGGTCGCCCGCCATGTGATTGGTGAGGCTGTCACCGTTCATGGCCAGAGGGGCGGCCCCCAGCTGGTTGGTCAGGTGGCACTGGGGGTCGAAGTCCACCAGGAGGACGCGGAGTCCGAGGCCGGGAAGCTTCTCGATGTCGAGCGGATCGGCACTGCCCGCCCCCGCCGTGCCACCGTCCGCCTCGCCGGCACGCAGAGCGGTGGCCAGGGCCTTGGCGACACGGACAGGGTGCAGGGTGTTGGAGTCCTCGGCCAGGGCCTCCCCCACCCCTGCCGTGATGGCCGTCTTGCCGACACCACCCTTCTGGTTGCACACCACGATGCGGCGGGTGATGTCGGGCCGCTTCACGTCGGGAGCCGGGTTGGTGTCGAGCCAGAGCTGCACGGACTGGGCGAGCCCCTGGATGAGGGAAACCCGACGGTCCTCGGCGATGCCCCTGAACTCCTCCCACTGAGCCGGAGGAAGGAAGGTGGAGTAGGACTCGGCTCCCGCGGTGTCGACCGCGGTCGTCGCCGACGCGAGCCCGACCCAGGCGGCGATTCCCTGCTCGACCGCGGTCTGGATCTCGATCCCTAGCTGCGCGGTTCTGACCTTGAGGTTCTGCCGGAGCCATCCCGGCAGCTTGGAGACGACTTTCACTCGGTCGCTCGAGGTGGATGGCATACTCATGACGCTACCTTACTAACGCCTTGGGTCATTTGCTGCACCGACACGTTAGTTTGCACAACTTGTTGGGGCGTCAGGACCCGCTCCCCTATTACGCCGTAATAGCTCGGCCGGGCTCCCCTTCCCTATTACGGCGTAATAGCCAGGCAGGGATCCCCCTCCCACCCAGCCGATCTCCCCTTCCCGACGAACAGTGAACGCCGAACGCCGAACGATGAATCGGACCGGCCGGGCCCCGCGGCAGCAAGAACGATCGCGCGGAGCTGCGCTTCGGCCGTCGTACGAAGACGCGCAGAGCAGGGGGTGTCGCCGACCTCCGCAGCCAGCTCCTAGACCCAGCCCGTCCATCACTCGCGACGATGACGACCCCCAGGCCGAAATGCGCGTCAGGCAGATCGGCCCTGAACATCTCTCGCAACGCCTTGCGCGTTGCCCGCATATCGGCGTCGTACCGCTTCCTCGCTGCTTCCGGATTAGCAGCAGGTCCTTCAGCTCACTGCTCCATCGTGGTCCCTCTGTCCGGATGGGGCCTGGCACGGAAGCAGTCCTTCTCCGAGTGGGCACCAACGAGCCCCCACCCTGTCAAGCCGAACCTATTACGGCGTAATAGACGGGCGGAACCTATTACGCCGTAATAGGTTCCGCCCGCCAGCACAAGGGACCACCTGGCGGCCCGCTCCTTGTCGACGGCCGCAGCACAGTTGACGACGCTGGCCACACCACCCGCCCGGAGCACGTCCACGTCCAGCCCCCACGTCGTCCGCCTGCGCCCAAAGATCACAACGAGGAACCCCCAAGTGTCAGGCGCCAGATCAACACCCGCCGGAAGCACTGCCGACCGCCACAAGGTCAAGGAGTCGGACTTCAGCAACCCATCGTCTTCAACGCCCCATCGCCGGGGAACCGACCTCGTCGCTCCGTTCCTCGTTCAGGAACTCCGTAGCGGCGGACAGCGCGAGACGCGCCTCTTCAGTGAGCGAGACAGGGCGGGCCGTTCGCTGCTCCACCTTGCTCAGAGCCCGTACGGCCGCCTGGAGGTAACGGTGGAGGCTCACCATCTGGAGCGGCGTATGACAGTTGGGCAGCACCGTCTCGATTTCCTCGAACCAGTACTCCGCGTCCTCGTCCGGCACCAGTCCGTCGCGCTGGTTCAGCAGCCGATCGGCGACGGGCACCAACAGTTGGTGCCGCCTCTGTGCAGCCTCCTGAGCACGGCGTTCCGCAGCCTGCTCCAGAATCAGTCGGCGTTCGGCTCTCAGAACGGCCTCCGGGGTACGACGTACCGGCCGGGCTTGAGGAGTCTCATCGGTGAGTTCAATGGCCTTCAGCCGCTTCGCCTTGTTGTAGGCCGCGCTCGGGGCCACCACTGCCAGGGCCGGGGCGAGCTGCGCCCATTGCGCTCCCGCGTTCCGCGCGTCCTCGATGGCTCGTGATTGATGGACCTCCGCCTGCTCCCGGAGGAACTCCCACAGCTGCACCCGTTTCATTGCCGCAGCCTTTCGGACGTCGAGCGGCCGGGCCTGCAGAGCATGCGCCTGCTTCTCCGCATAGAGCAGCGCACCGAAGAGTTCCTCATCGGCAGGCATACGTTCCACCAACGGATCTTCTGCTTCCTCATGCATCCGGCGGAGCTCACCGACAATGGCCGGGGCATCCAGTGGCCCGATCCGAACAGGTGCTTTGACCAGGGGCTTTGTGGGCTGTACCAAGCTTCGTGTGCGCTTCGCCATGGGAGGATTCTGCCCTGCGGGAGATCGATTCACAGAATGTGAATCGTGTCCTGAACTGGGTACATCGATTGGCCGAAACGATGGGAGAGCTCCTCGACAACCCTGGCCTGCGCAAGGGGCGCCCCTTGGACGAGCAGGAAAGCAGAGACGGGGGAGTGGAGGAGAGGGGCGACACTCATCTGCCCCGAAGCTTCCTGCGGAGTGAGCCTCGGAAGGACCGAGTTACTCCGCGCCCAGAGAGCCGAGGCGCGGGTGGGACGAACGGGGTGCGCGGGATGAGCGGGTTGAGTGGGACGGTTCGCTCGAGGCCGCGGCATGCTCGTTCCGTTCCTGGGCGGCCATGACCTCATCGCCGTGCTCGAAGGCCCAGGCACCAAATGCGTCGATCGGGCCGAGCAACGTCCGTCCCAGAGCAGTCAGCTCGTACTCGGCGCGGGGCGGTACCTCGGCATAGGCATTGCGTGCGACCAGTCCGTTGAACTCCAGCCGCCGCAGCGTCTCGGTCAGGACCTTGGGGCTGATGCCCCCGATGCGCTCGCGCAGTTCGCCCGGCCGCTGGGGGCCGTTCCGCAGGACCCAGATCAGTACGGCGTTCCAGGTGTTGGAGAGGAGATCGAAGGCGAGGCGGGCGCGGCAGTCGGCGAGATAGGCATCAGTCGTCACTTACCAAATGGTGCCTGACGAGTTTTCTAGTGTCGTTCCGAAAGCGATTGAGGCAGCTGAGGAGAGGGACGGATCCTTGAAGATCGGTGTGCTGGGTACCGGAAACATGGCGGACGCGCTGGCCACGCACTGGGGGAGGGCCGGGCACGAAGTGCTGGTCGGAGGCAAGGACGAGCAGAAGGCTCAACGGCTCGCGCTGCGCATGGGGAACGGTGCGAGGCACGGAAGTCTGCGGGCGGCGGCCGAGTTCGGCGAGGTGGTGTTGGCCGCGTTGCCGTACGAGGCGGGGTGGCTGTCGTCGAGGAGCTTCGGTCGGCGCTGGAAGGGAAAGTCCTGCTCGACTGTGCCAATCCGGTCGGGCCCGGTTTCTGCCTGCTGACGGCGGACGGCCCTTCGGCGGCCCGACGACTGGCTTCGACGGCACCGGGCGCGCATGTCGTCAAGGCGTTCAACCTCTGCCACGAGGATGTGTGGCGGATGATCCCACCGGTCTTCGACGGGCAGCCCTGGTCGTTCCGGTATGCGGGGACGACCAGGCAGCACTTGCGCGGGTGTACGAACTGGTCAGGGACACGGGCTGCGAGCCGGTGGCCGGGGGAGGGCTGGAACGAGCCGGACTCCTGGAAGCAACCGCCGCGTTGTACATCGGACTGTGGGTGGGGGAGCAGGCGGACGTACGGGCGATCGCGCCGCCGCTGGCCTACGCCACGGGCCCCGATACCGGGACCATATGAGCAGTGCAGACCGTTGTTCGGACTTCTTTACGGGCTCGACCTATTACGCCGTAATAGGTCGAGCCCGGGTCTCAGCCCCCGGGGCCCGGGTCGCGGTGTGCCGGTGTCGATGTCACCAGACCTATTACGCCGTAATAGGTTCTCGCCTCAGAACCTCGTTCCCTGTGCAGTGGGCACGGTCATCAGACCCCCCTCGTTGCCTTTGCCGGAGCAGACGTAAGGTGCCTCGCCATGAACAGCGAGACAGACAGCGACCAGTTGCACGCCATGGCCAGTACGGCTGGATACGGTGAGGCGGCGGAGGCTCTTGCCGAGCAGTACGAGAACGTGACCTTCGACGAGGTGCACCGTGAGGTGCTTCACCTGTTTCCCTCCCGGCCGAGCTCCGTACTGGACGTCGGGGCAGGCAGTGGGCGCGACGCGGCGGCCCTGGCCGCCAGGGGACACCGGGTCGTCGCCGCCGAACCCACCACCGAACTGCGCGCGCTGGGCCGGCGTCTCCATGCCGACCATGAGATCGAGTGGGTCGACGACGCGCTTCCCGAACTTCCCGAGCTGACCGCACAGACACGCCGCTTTGATCTGATCCTGCTGACGGCAGTCTGGATGCATCTCGACGAACGACAGCGCACCTCGTCCATGGCCCGCCTGGTCGGTCTGCTTGAGCGCAGAGGCCGGGTCATCCTCTCCCTGCGTCATGGCCCGGTCCCGGCAGGTCGCCGTATGTTTCCCGTCTCCGCCGAGGAAACCATCAGCCTCGCCCGGCGCCACGGCCTGGAAGTCGTCCATGAAACTCAGCGTGTGGATCTGCACGGACGCCCAGGGGTGACATGGACCCGCCTCGGCCTCCAACGTGATGCAGGACGGGAACTTCCTGGCATCATCACCCAGCGGTAGCCGCCCCTGCTTGAGTTCGGCATGGGTGTGTGCGGCGCAGGTCCATGCCGAGGCCTGGCGCCCGGGTCACACCAGAGGGGCTGCCGACTGAGCAGCGCGTCGCCTTTGGGTTTCTCCGGCTCCATCGCACCTGTAGCCGCGGTTGCGCTCGGTCCACTGCCGACCAGGACGGCTGGAGCTCAAGCGGGACGAACTCGTCCGGCTGAGGCCAGGCGGTGAACTGATGCTCCTATGAGGCAGTCAAGCGGTGTGGTGTGCCTGGAGGCCGGTCATGCGCAGGAGCTCACGGTTTCGGGCGTCGGCGGTCCGCAATACTTCAATGCATGGCGCTGACACAGCAACTCGCACGGGTGTCCCCGCAGTACCTGGCTCAGTGCCGTGCAGCCGCGGAAGTGTCAGCAGACGGCAACCCCGGCTGGGATCCGCCTGCGGAGGACACGGTGGATCTTGACTGGGCGATCGGGGGCTTGCTCTGGTTCTGTCAGCGCATGCGCATCGAGGGGCCGTGCGTTCAGGTCCTCCAGCGGAGCATCTCGGGAGACCCGGGCGGCGGCATCGAGTTCCTTGACCACCCCGAGGTCTATGACGGCTTCGGCTCCCCTCCAGCCCTTCTCGCTCCTGCAGCAGTGGTCGAAGTGGCCCGGGGGCTGGCCGCTTTGGATATCGGCGAAGTACTCAGCTGCCTGCCTGCGGACCACTTGGAAGCTGCCGAAGCATGCGGATTCCGAGGGTTCAACGGACACCCGCGCAAGTACCTCGTCGAGCATTTCGAGCTGCTGCAGAGCTTCTATCTCACCGCCGGCCAACGTGGGCTGGCAGTTCTGGTCTGGACAGACTGAGCACGGTCCCAGGAGAGCGGTCGAGCGACGGTGAGCCAGTCCCGATAAGCGTGGGCGAGGCCGTCGTCGCGGCGTGTGCCTCGTCCGATGCAGGAGATCACTGTCGGCCAGACACCGAAGTACTCGGCGACGGTGGTCAGGGTGATGTTCTTGGCCTGGCGCACAGACCGGAGGTCAGACATCCCATGCCGCAGCGGTGTCAAGCTGCGGCTGGGAGGGTTGCGTGGTGTGACCATGCGGTGGCTTCGTCGTAGAGGGTGCGGGTCTTGAGGCATCCGTGGAGGATGCCGACGAGGCGGTTTGAGGTTCCCCCGCTGTGCGAGAGGTGCTGATCAGCTGGTCAGAGAGGGGTGACGGGTGTTCAGGTTCGTCGGTTCGGCCGTCGCCTGTTTGTGGAGGGCGTCGGCGAGGCGGTCGTTGCGTGCGTGGCGGGCGTGGACGGCGTGGGTCCTGCCGGAGGCGCGGGTGATCGGGCTGGTGCCGGCGTAGTTCTTGCGGGCCTTGGCGGAGGTGTAGCGGGTGGGGTCGTCGCCGGACTCGGCCGGCACCCGGGCGCCGGTGATCTCGCCGGTGCCGGGCATCGACAGGTGGATCTCAGCGTCCGGGTGCGCGAGAAAATGCGCGCTCACCTGCTCTTCCAGCGCGGCTGTCTGTTCGTTCAGCGCGATCAGCAGGTTGGCGTGCGCGGTTGCCGCCGCGGCGTGGGCGGCGGCAGCCGGGGCGGCAATGGCGGGCTGGGGCTCGCGCAGGCCGGCCTGGATCGCGGCGGCCCGCTGGTCCCGGTTGCGGCGGCGGTGCCGGGCCAGGACCGCGGTGATCTGCGGTTTCGTCAGCTTCGCCGCAGTCTCGGGCGTCGGAGCCCTGACCAGCAGTTCCAGCGCGTCGGTGCTGGTCAGTGCCAGACCCGCGTAGGCGTTCAGCGCGCCGGGGAAGTACTCGCGCAGCGTGTTGCGAAGCCGCTGGAAGGCGCGGGTGCGTTCCCAGATCAGAGTCTGGTGCGCACGGGCGACGACCTTGATCGCCTGGGCCTGGCCGCTGTCCCCGGCCACCGGCCGCAGCTGGTCGCCGTCGATGCGGACCATGTCCGCGAGCGCGTGGGCGTCGCCCTTGTCGCTCTTGGCCCCTGAGGTTCCGTACCGTTCTTTGAACCGTGCCGCCTGACGGGGGTTGACCGCGCAGATGCGGTAACCGGCCGCGATCAGCGCTTGCACCCACGGGCCGCGGTCGGTCTCGATCCCGACCGCCGCCTGCCCGGGCTCCAGGTCCTCGCCGCCGTGGCGGGCGACGAGGGCGTGCAGCTTCGCGATGCCCTCCACGCCCTCCGGTAGCCGCGCGGTACCAAGCCTGCGGCCCGTCGCGTCCCGGACCTCGATGTCGTGATGGTCTTCGGCCCAGCCATCGCCGGTGAACAGCACCAGCACCCGCCCCTTCGCTCTCGTCCCATCATGATGCGCAGCCTGCGGAAGGCACGGCTCGCTCTCCAACGGATCAAGTGCTCACGCCCAACTGCCCGGCAGGCACGCCATCCCATCAGCAGTCAGGCCTCCCGGCCGACCAGCGGGGGCACGGTCCGACCTCAGAACTCGCAATGGCTCGGAGGCTACGAGTGCTCACCTACTGGCGGCTACGGACCGTAGTCTTCCCCACGGCCCGACGAGCCCCATTAGAGCCTCCGGGGCGGTGATCAGTGTGGTGAGGTAGCGGAAGACCTCCCGGGCGATCGCCCGCTTGAGCAGGCGGACGATTTCTTTCTTTGTGCGTCCGGCGGCGGTCTGCCGGGCGGCGTAGTCGCAGGTGCGGGCGTCGCTGGACCTGCGGACGGGAGCAATCCGGTGGAGAGCGGCGCTGGCCTTGTGGTCACCGCCTCGGGGGAGGCGGGGGCAGTTGGTCCTGCCGCTGGGAGTCGGGGACGGGCGCGGCGCCGCAGAGCGCCACGAAGGATGCCGCAGTGCGCAGGCAGTCGGGGTTTCCTCCGCCGGTCACCAGGAGCTGGGCCGTGGTGTCGGGGCCGACACCGAACTCGGCACGCAGGCCGGGGCTGCTCTCGGTGGCGGCGAGGTCCAGGACGGGGACGTCAGTCACCCCTGAGCCACGACCACCGGAACCTGCTACACGTATCAATGTCGGGCCCGGCTCCTACGATGCCGGTCATGGCGCACTTCGAGGATCTTCAGCCCTCTTTCTGGGATACCAGCAGCGACTACGGAGTACAGCCGCCCCTGACCGACCGGGCGGTCGCGGAGGCCGAGCAGCTTCTGAACGTCACACTCCCCGACTCTCTGTTGGACCTGCTCCGCGCACAGAACGGTGGCCGGGTCAGCGACAGCCGGAATGCCTTCCCCGTAAGTCGACCGGCCTCCTGGAGTCCTGACCACGTCCCGTTCGACAGCGTGATGGGCATCGGCCGCCGTCAACGGATGCTGTCCATGCTCGACAGCCCGTACCTGGTCGAAGAATGGGGGCTGCCCGCAGCAGTGGTGCTGATCTCGGGGGACGGGCACTACTGGATCGGGCTCGACTACCGGAGCTGCGGCCGGCACGGGGAACCGTCCGTCGCCTGGCTGGATGCGGAGGACAACTCTGAACTGGCCCTCACACCGAACTTCCACTTCTTCATCAAAGGACTCACCTCTGCCCGGGAGTTCGAGAACGAATAGCCAAGATGGGCCGGGCAAGGACACGCCGTTCTCTGGGGAGTCGGTGTCATCCACCCTCCGCACCTTCGGCCGGGGCGCCGCCACCACCATCCCGACGGGCTTGCCCCGCAAGGCTCCGGAGCAGGAGCGAACCGCATCGCCCCAGGCGCCGGGGCTGCGGTAGTGGTTCTTGTGCCCTGCCGTGAGCACATGACGCAGTTCTGCAAGGTGGCGAGTGTCCGCGTCATTGCCGAGTACTTCGGTGAAGGCCGTCGCGGAAGTGGTGTGGTCTTCGAACCAGTCCACCCACAGCGAGTACGTGATGGCTTCGGCATCCCGCTCCGCCTCCAAACGCTGCCGGTAGCCGTCCCACAGCACATCGGCCGGCAAGGGGGCCTCCGCACTCTCGTTCGCGAAACGGATCTCGCACGTGACCCAGTACTCGTCGAGGAGGTCCAGCAGTCAAAAAGCCAATTGCACCTGATCTGCTGCGTCCAGGTCTTCGGCGAACACATCACCAACCCAGGAATGCGTCACTTGGTCGGCCGTCAGAAGCTCGCCCGGCCTCTCGTCGCTCATCCACCCCTCGCGTACCTGGCTGACGCCCTGATCAGCCAGCCAACGCCGCGCCGCTTCCACGGCCCGTACCCCCATCCGGGCGGTATGCCAAGCCCTGCCAGAAGGCAGCTGTCCCAGGACTCCCGGGGCCGGAAAAAAGCCTGCCCAGCAGGGGAGCGGCCCGGGCGCGCGGGGCTTTACTCGCCGAGCATCACGCTTTCGTGTGTGACGAGGCAGAAGGGGTGCCCCACTGGGTCTGCGTATACGCGATAGCCGATCGGCTTGTCCGACCCTTCGAGCAACGTGGCACCCAGTGCAAGTACCTTCGGCTCGGCGAGGTCCAGGTCGTCGACCAGCACATCCACATGCGCCTGGGCCGGGCGGTCCGGGTCGCGCCAGCGGGGCGGGCGGAAATCCTCGACACGTTGGAAGGCCACGATCTCCGCGCCTGTCGTACTTCTGAGTACTACGTAGTCGGTCGTCTCCTCCACTCTCGGCAGCGACAGCAGGCTCTCGTAGAAGCCCGCAAGCTCGGAGGGGTCGGGGCAGTCGATGACGAGAGAGAACAGACGTCCGATCACGTTGATCACTATGCCAGGCACAGATCTACGAGAGCCACGTACTTGATTGTTCGGACCGTCTTTCTCTCCGGCCCTCGTGGAGCGACGGTCGAGACAGGCGGGGGAGAGGTGCTTCCTTCGCCGCCGTACCTATTACGACGTAATAGGTCGAGGCTGTGGATCTTCGCGGTCCAGCAGGGATTGCAGTGCCTTCTGTGCCGCCCCTCGGGCAGAGACTGAAGCCCGCCGGGGCCGCAGGGACTGAAAGATCCTTCCCGGCTTCGGCCGGGTTCCCGCCCGGTTCGGTCCCTTCACCTCGCACAGGCCGTAAGCACCCCGACCAGGTTTCTGCCGAGGGACCGAAAGGGGCCAGGGACCAAACTCGGGGGACTGAAGTGTCTGGCGTCCCTCGGTGAAAAACTTCAGTCCCTGCATGTTTTCGCAGGTCAGAGCGGTGTAGCCCGATCCGGCAGGGACCGTAGGGACTGAAAAGCGCAATTATGACGTAGACAAGAGATAGGGGTTCATACGCGCGGGCGCGTGTCACACATACATCAGGTGTAGCTCATAATTGCCGAGTTGAGTCCCTAGAGTCCCTGTTTGGATGTGGTGAAAGGCTCTGACCTGCAAAAACGCGCAGGGACCGAGCTCAGGGACCAGTTTCGTCAGCCCCTGGCCGTTTGGTCCCTGGCCCCTGTTCCGCCCCTGTCCGCCTTTCTCTCAGGCCCTCCGACCGGCCTTCTGGTGTCGTGCGTGCTTGATACGGCCGGTCCCTGGCTTGCGGTCCTAGGGTGAAGGTGCCCAGCCGGCGAGCCCTGCCCCGCAGGTTGTTCTTCTCCTCAGGTGCTCCTCTGGCCGACTGCGGATCGGGGGAGTGCCCCGCCGCCCCGGGTGCCAGGCATGAAGGAACACGTCCCTGCCCCCCAGGGACTCAAGGGACCAAGGAAACTGATAGAAACGGCACGCGGACCCGGGCGACTCATTTTTCGGATGCTGGGCCCTAGACTCTCTTCTGCACTACAGTCCCTTCGGTCCCTGACAGTGGGTCACCCAAACAACCGGTGGCCCGGGAACGATCGAGCAACCGAGATGTGACGAGGACGGTCCGCGTGCCGCGCGAAGGCGAAAAACGGGAGCGTGCAGCCCCAGGCAGGTCCGTACTTCCGCACGCGGTCGCGCGCTGGTGCGCCGCGCAAGGCTGGCCCGTCCACCCCCTCGCTCCGGGACGGAAGACTCCCGCGGGCAACTGCCCCCGTTGCCGGGCCCACCGGCACGAGCCGTCCACCTGCCCGTGCCTGCCCGCAGGACGTCCCTGCCACGGCTTCCACGCGGCGACGACCGACCCCGAGCGCATTGACAAGTGGTGGACCGACACCCCCGCTGCCGGGGTCGGAGTGGCCTGCGGACCCGCTGATCTGCTCGTGATCGACATCGATGCCCACCAGGCCCCGGTCGCCGACCGGTCACGGCTGCTGCCGGGCATCCCGATCCCCGAGCAGGTGAGCCTCGACGGGCTGGCCTCCGGCTACGACACGCTGGCGCTGCTGGCGGCCCTCCGAGGCGCGCCCGATCCGGCCGAGGACACCACGACGCTCCGGGTTCGTACGCCTTCCGGAGGGCTGCACATCTGGTACCGGAACCCCGACCCCTCGACCCGTTTCCGGTGCTCGACGGGCTCGGGCCGGAATGCCGCGCTCGCCTGGCAGGTCGACGTACGGGCCGACGGCGGTTACATCGTCGCCCCGAGCACCCGTGTTCCCCAGGGCGCCTACCGGGCCGTGGGGACCGCCAGGATCCCTGCGGACCTCCCCGTCTGGCTCCGGGACGAACTGGTCCGTACAGGGCACGTCGTGACGCCCCAGAAGCCTCAGGACCTGTCCCCCGCCCCCGAGTTCCGGAAAAGCTCGGAACGGCCCGCACACGGGCGCCGAGCGGCTTCGGCCGAGCACGTCCTGGATCCGTTGATCGCGGAGGTCGCAGGATGCGCGGCCGCGTCGGAGGGCACCGCGTTCTCAGAGAAGCTCAACCGCGCCGCCTACACGGCCGGTGGTCTGGCCGCCGCAGGCCACCTGGAACTGCCCGACGTCCGGGACCGGCTCGTCCGGGTCGCCCACTACGCCAGGCCCTGGCAGCAGGCCAGGAACGAGACGATCGTCGACGAGGCGCTCGCCGTAGGGTCCGCCCGCCCGCTCCACCTCAGGGGACGTTCATGAGCAGCGCCGAGAGCTCGCCGCGCTTCGACCCGCAGGCCGCAGCTCAGCAGATGCTCGACCTTCTGGGCACCGAGCAGCCTGCTCCCTCTCTGCTGCCCGCCCAGTACGCGGCGATGGCCGCGGCCCCCGCCCCCGGACCTGAGCCCACTCAGGCTCCCGCCCCCGGACCAGGAGCTTTTTCTGCCGGGGCCCCGTTGCCCCCGTCGCTGTCGGACCGGGGCAACGCACGGCTCTTCGTGCAGCTGCACCGGGACCAGTTCCGCCACGTGGAGGGACTGGGCTGGTTCGTCTGGGACGGCTACCGCTGGAAGCGCGGCGGAGGGGAGAAGGCCGCGCTGTGGGCCGCGGGCGAAATGGCCGAGGACATGCCCGAGACCGACGCGCGCGGGGTGTTCAGCAACCGTGAGATCGCCCAGCACAAGCGTCGCACCCTGTCCACCACCGGCATGAAGGCCCTCCTCACCCAGGCCAAGGCGTCGCCGGACCTCTCCGTGGACCCGGACTGCCTGGACGGGGACCCCTACGCCCTGTGCACCCCCGCGGGCGTGGTCGACCTGAACAACGGTCACCTGCGCAAGGCCGACCCGACCCTGGACCTCCACTCCCGGGCCACCAGCGTCGCCCCGCAGCGCATGGAGACCCCCCGCTGGCACCGCTTCCTCACCGACACCTTCGGCGACGACGCCGAGGGCCGGGAGATGATCGACTTCCTGCACCTGCTGCTCGGCTACTCCATCACCGGCGACGTCGGCGCGCAGGTGCTGCCCTTCCTGCACGGCGAGGGCAAGAACGGCAAGTCCGTCCTGCTCGACATCATGATCCAGATCCTCGGCGACTACGCGGACGCCGCCCCTCCGGGCTTCCTCATGGACCGCGGAGCCTTCTCCGAGCACTCCACGGAGCTGACCGAACTGCACGGCCGCCGCCTGATCGTGTGCAGCGAGCTGAAGCCGAACGACAAGTTCGACGAAGCCCGCGTCCGCCTCCTGACCGGCGGCGACAAGATCAAGGCGCGCCGCATGCGGCAGGACTACTTCTCCTTCACGCCCACCCATCACCTGTGGCTGCTGGGCAACCACCGCCCCGAGGTCTCCACGGGTGGCTTCGCCTTCTGGCGTCGCATCCGCCTGCTGCCCTTCACCCGGACGGTGCCCGCCGAACGCAGGATCGACAACCTCGCCTTCGAGCTGGTCCGGGACGAGGGGCCGGGCATCCTGCAGTGGCTGATCGAGGGGGCGCAGCGGTACCTCGCCACCCGGGACCCCCTCGAAGGCCCCGATAGGGTGCGCATCGCCACGACCGCCTACGCCACCACCGAGGACCACATCGGGCGCTTCCTCGCGGAGTGCTGCACGCGCGACGGCGACCGTGCGCGCGACCTGAGGGTGGAGCAGGGACTGCTGTACACCGAGTACAGCTCCTGGTGCCAGGCGGGCGAGGGGATCAGGCCCGCGACGCCCCGGGCCTTCGCCAACCGGGTCCGTCAGGAGGTCGGTGTGGCCTCGCCGGCCGACATGATCAAGTCCAACGGGCGGAAGTACTACCCGGGCATCGCGCTGCTGGAGTACGCGTGACGCCCCGCCGGGACCGCCGCCGTCCTCACCACGCGGCCTACACCGTTTCCGGTAAGCGCTCTACGATGAATGCCAGGCCCCGTACACGGTGGCTCCCACAGGACGGTCCGCCACTGCCCGAAGCGCGGGCCGGAGCACCACGCACACAATGCCGGGCCGTATCCCCCTCCCCAGGGGGTACCCGGACGAAGGAGGGGCTGCAGCCATGAGCTCGCTGTTGACCGAGAGCGACCTCATCCACGAGGCAGAGGTGGTGTGGCTGGAGAACCTCGACGAGCTGGACTACGTGCGTCAGGCACTGGACAAGACCAGGCGTCGCAACACCAAGCCGCCCTACGCGAGGGACGGCCGCATGGTGGGCTACGCACTCCTCGACGACCAGGCGTCCCCGGACCCGGACAGTGGCCTGTACAAGCGCCGGGTCTTCTTCCTCCTGCCGCACGACCGCGACAGTCTGCCCGACGGGCTCTACCGCGAGGGCGCGCCGGGGGAGGCCGTGGACCCCCGTACCATCGCGCCGAAGAAGCCCGGGGCGAAGACCCCCCGCTCCCAGTGCGGATCCGAGGCCATAGCGACGTCCGCGCCCTGACCCCGGAGGCGGCGTCCGCGTTCTGGAGACTGCCCGGGGCCGGGCGGGTCACAGGATCCCTGAGGACGGGGCGGCGCGGGGGAGGGTGAAGTTCCTGTGCCCGTGCCGCTGTTCATGTCGTGGCTCTGTTCACGTCATGGGCGTGCAGCTGCTGTGTTCCTCTCGGACGCCCCACCGCGGCAGCGGGTGACTGCGGCGTCCAGCCCGAGGTGTAGTGAGACGAAGCGGGACGCCGACTTCGTACCGCTGCGCGAGCAGGACCCGGCCGCGGTCGGCTTCACCGTGGCCGCCTGATCCCCCCTGGGCGGGGGTGTTGTCATGCCTGCTGGACGGGGCGCTTGGGCTGCGCCCCCGCCTTGCCTGCCGCATCGACAGTCCCGGACGGCCCGGCCCATGAACGACTCCAAGCCCGGGACGCACCGCGGCCCGGGTACGCGGGGTGCATACCCGGGCCGCGCGGTGGGTGACCCTGGAGTGTCAGGCGGAGAGGGTTGTGTGGAGGGCGTCGAGGCCGTCGGTGTAGATGCCGGTGAAGAGGTCGGTGACTTCCTGTTCGGTGGCGTTGTGGGGGTTGAAGCGGCCGGACCACTGGACCTCGGCGACGTCGTCGTGGCCGGGGACGGTGTGGACCCGGAGGGTGGAGACGTAGCCGTTGACCGGGAACGGTGCCTGGAGGATGGCGTAGCTGTAGTGGCGTTCGGTCTCGTTGAAGTCCACGAGGCGTTCGATGATGACGTCGCCCTGGGGGTTCTTCAGGCGGCGGACGCGGCCGCCTTCGGCGGGGGTGCTCTCGGGGATGTAGGGGAGCCAGTCGGGGAGGGCGTCGAAGCCGCCGATGAGGTTCCAGACCTTGTCGGGGGAGGCGGGGACGATGCGGGAGACGGAGGTGGAGGCCATGGTCGTTCTCTCCTGGGGGTGTGGGGGTCAGGCGTGGTGGGGGAGGGGGGCGGTGGGGCTGACCAGGCCGGCGGTGCGCAGGTCGGTCCAGAAGGCGGCCGGGACGGTCTCGTTGAGGGCGGCGGTGTCCTCGGCGATGCGGCTGGGGCGGGTGGCGCCGGGGATGACGGCGGCGGTGGCGGGGTGGGCGAGGGAGAACTGGAGGGCGGCGGCCTTGATGCTGGTGTTGTGCTTTTCGGCGAGGGCCTTGAGCTTTCCGACGCGTTCGATGATCTCCGGCGGGGCCTGCTGGTATTCGAAGTGGGTGCCGCCGGCGAGGATGCCGGAGCTGTAGGGGCCGCCGACGACCATGTCGACGCCCTGTTCCTGGGCCGTGGGCAGCAGGCGCTGGAGGGCGTGGGCGTGGTCCAGGAGGGTGTAGCGGCCGGCGAGGAGGAACCCGTCGGGGCGGGGTTCGTCGAGGGCGAGGGTGAGCTCGATGGGTTCGGTCTTGTTGACGCCCAGGCCCCAGGCCCTGATGACGCCCTCGTCGCGCAGGCGGGTCAGGACCCGGAAGGCGCCGGTGCGGGCCTCCTCGAACTTGCTCAGCCATGCGTCGCCGTGGAAGTCCTGGGCGATGTCGTGGACCCAGACGATGTCGAGGCGGTCGGTGCGCAGGCGCCTGAGACTGCCCTCGATGGAGCGTTCGGTGGCCTCGGCGGTCCACTCGTGGAGCATCTTGTTGGGGTTGCCGTGCTCGAACAGGCCGCCCTTCTCGCCGAGGTCGCGGGCGCCCTCCTCGGGTTCGTCGAGGATGACGCGGCCGACCTTGGTCGACAGGACGTACTCGTCGCGGGGCCTGGCGGACAGGACCTCGCCCAGGCGCTGCTCGGCGAGGCCGGCGCCGTAGAAGGGGGCGGTGTCGTAGTAGCGGATGCCCTGGTCCCAGGCGGCCTCGACGGTGGCGCGGGCCTCGTCGTCGGGGATCGCGCGGAACATGTTGCCGAGCGGGGCGGTACCGAAGCCGAGACGGCCGGGAAGGATGTCCTTGAGAGCCATGATGATGCCTTTTCGATCGGTGTCTCCGTGCCGGGGGTGTCCCTGACACGGGAGGGGGGAGACACGGGGCCTCTGTGGGAGCCGCCCTGCCGACGGAGCCGTGGCACTGGAAGTGCGACGGACCCCTGTCAGGGCCGGGGCGCCACAGCAATTAATGCATGAGCGCCTTATGCGCTTAGACAATAATTGCAGACGCGCTGTAATGCAAGGGGTCCACTCCTGCGGGTCCGTCCCTGCGGATCCACTTGGGCGGTCCGGCCGATGCGGGCGCAGTGGGGCGATACTTCCGGCCTCACTGCGGTGCGGGCGGGGCCGCAGGCCGAAGGTGCCCGTACGGGGATCGTCTCGACCCCATGGCGGGCGCCCGTCTCAGGGGAGGATCGTGGGGACGAGGCCGCCGTCGACGCCGAGCGCCCTGCCCGTGGTCGCCGAGGCCTGCTCCGACGCCACGTACGTGACCATGGCGGCCACCTCGTGGGGGCGGATCAGGCGCTTGAGCAGGGAGCCGGCCGCGCGGTTCTCGGCAAGGTAGCGCCGCTCCTGCTCGCCGGGGTCGAGGCCGGGGTAGAGCTCGTCGAACATCGCCAGCACGCCGTCGCTCATCGTCGGTCCCGGCAGTACGGAGTTCACCGTGACCCCCGTGCCGGCGACCTCCTGGGCCATGCCTCGGGACACGGCCAGCTGTGCCGTCTTGGTCATTCCGTAGTGGGCCATGTCCGTCGGCGTCTGCACGCCCGCCTCGCTGCTGACGAAAATCACGCGGCCCCACCCGCGCCCGGCCATCCGTGGTGCGTAGTGGCGTGCCAGTCGTACGCCGGAGAGCACATTGACCTCGAAGATCCGCAGCCAGTCCGTGTCAGGGATCTCGAACACCGGCCTGGTCTCGAAGATGCCGGTGTTGTTGACCAGGATGTCGACATCGGGCAACTGCTGGATCAGTTCGGCCGCCCCCTCGGCCGTCCCGACATCGGCCGCGACTCCGCGTCCGCCGAGTCGCTCCGCCGTCTCGGTGACGCGGTCGGCGTTGCGGCCGTTGACCACGACATCGGCCCCGGCGGAGGCCAGTGCCTGCGCGGTTGCTTCGCCGATGCCCGCTGTCGAGCCGGTGACCAGCGCGGTACGTCCGCTGAGATCGATCTGCATCGGGTGAACACCTCTCCAGAAGTGGCGGTGGGTCGCGTCCGATCCGTCCCTCCGAACCCGAAATGGCCAGGACCGGTCAAGATGGGTCGGGGTCGGCCCATGGTGAGCGGAAGCCGCCCGGAGCGGCGGAAGCGGCCGCGACGAGGAACCAGCCGTAAACGATTCTTCGGCAGGCCGACGGAGCCCGCACCTCGCCGGTACTCCACCCGGCTCCGGGTCGAGCTTCTGTATTTGCATACGCCGAATAATGGCTTGAGCCGGTATTTTCGATAAGGGCATATCCTGAACTTCAGCCACCTCTGGAAGGACACCCGGACCCATGACCACCACGGACCCCGCACTGACCGCCCTCGCCAACGGATGGGCGGCCCTCTACCTCCTGTACGGCAGGATCGAGACGCATATCGAGCGCGCCCTGCAGGCGGGACACGGTCTGAGCGTGCGGGAGTACTCGTTGCTCGACGTGCTCAGCCGCCAGCACGACGGCGAGGGCGGGCACCTGCAGATGAAGCAGCTCGCCGACGCGGTCGTCCTCAGCCAGAGCGCCACCACCCGCCTCGTCGCCCGCCTGGAGGACCGCGGCCTGCTCTCCCGCTACCTGTGTCCGACCGGCCGCCGTGGCATCTACACCGACGTCGGCGAAACGGGTCTGAATCTCCTGCGGGAGGCCCGGCCGACCAATGCGACCGCTCTCCGCGAGGCGCTCGACGAAGCTGCGAGGACCCCCGAACTGGCCCCTCTGGTCACGGCAGTCGAGGTGAACCCGGCGCTTCGACCCCCCACCCCCCTTCCGGCGCGGTGAGAAGAAGCGTTCGCCCTCGTCGAGGAGGCCGACGGCATCGAGCAGGCCCGGCTGCCCGGCTGTCCGTCAGGGCTTCAAGGCCAACTCATTGCCTCTTCGGCACGTATCCGGGCCGCACCCGATCTTGGTCTTCTCTCCCGACGGTGACCGTGCGGTCGTGCGGCGGAACGGATGAGACGGAGGGGACGGATGAGGTGCCGACCTCGGGTTCCAGGCTCAGGGTTCCGGGCTCCCTTTTCCAGGCTCTGGGGCGGGTCAGTGGGCTGACGCGGTCTTCTTGCGGGCGCGGTAGGCGGCAGCCTTGATCTTGTTCCCGCAGGACTCCATCCCGCACCACTGCCGCCGCATGCCCCGGGAGCGGTCGATGTAGACACGGGTGCACTCGGGGTTGCCGCACTCCTTGAGCAGGGGGACGTCCGGCCCGCTCAGGACCTCGACCGCCAGGCGGGCCACGGCGGCCAGGGCCTCGTCCGGCGTCGCCTCCGTCCAGCGCCCCGACGGGGTGAGCTGCGGGGCGGCCGTCGGCTTGCGTGCCGCGCCGTTCAGCACCTCCAGCGCCTCGTCCGGGTACTCCTCACCGAGGCGACGAGCCGTGATCAGCTGGTAGACCGCTTCCCGCACGGCCTTCGCGCGCTCGACGTCGGCCTCCCGGCAGGGGGAGACCGCGTCGACGATGCCGGACTCCAAATACCACGCGCCCAGCCTGTCCGGCGTCACGAACATCTCGAACCGCGTCGAGCGCCGCGCCCTGAGCGTCGCGGCGAAGTCGAGGGCCGGATTTCCGCATACGAAGACATGGTCCAGATTCACATCACCATTTTGACAGGTGACGAATGGGCCTGCAAGGCTTCGTCACCTCCGTGCCGGTGGCCGTTCCGTTCCCCGCCGGTCCCTTCTGCTCCGTTCCGTCGCTCACCCTGCCGTGCCGCCGTCTCGCCCCGTGCCGGATCACCGCGCCACGGCGTTGTCCTCCGCCCGGCCCCGGGCCGCGGGGAGCCGGAGTTCGCGGCCCTGCCAGCGCCTGCGCAGCCAGCGGTCGTGACTGGCCAGGACGATCGCCCCGGGCCCGGGGCCCAGAGCGGCCTCCAACTCGTCGCACAGCCGTGGGGACAGGTGGTTCGTGGGCTCGTCGAGCAGCAACAGCTCGGGCGGGCATGCCACCAGGAGCGCCAGCGCGAGCCTGCGGCGCTGGCCCACCGACAGCAGGCCGACCGGCTTGTCCAGGTCCGCCCCGTGCATCAGTCCCAGCGATTTCAGCGGAACCGCCTCCGCCCGTTCCGCGCCGAGCGAGAGCTCGTAGGTGGCACGTACGGTCCGGTCGGGCCGCGCGAACACGGTGTCCTGGGTCAGCAGTCCCACCGTCACTCCCTGCCGTCGCCGTACGTCGCCCTCGGCCGCGAGCCGCCCGGCGAGCACCGACAGGAGCGTCGACTTGCCCGTGCCGTTTCCTCCCGTGACAAGGAGACGTTCGGCGGTGAGCACGTCCAGGCGCCCGACGGACAGCCTGCCCGGCACGCGCACCCCGCGCAGGGAGACGAGGACGTCGCCCACCGACGTCTCGGACCCATGAGATGCCCCCGACACGTCGGACGCCTCGGACATTTCCGGGCCCGGTTCCAGTTCCGGTTCCGTTTTCGGTTCCGGCTTCCGTCCCTCGGCGAGCGCGGTGACGTGGAAGCGCAGCGGCTGCGGCGGCTCCCCGACCTGTGCGCGTTCCAGCCCGTCCAGCCTGCGGGAGGCGTTGCGCACCCGTCGCGAGATCTGGCTCTGCACCCGGCCGCCCTGGTGCCCGTACCCCATCTTCTCGTTGTCCGTGCGGCCCCGGTCCGGGGCGACCCGGCGCGCGGTCACACCGACCGAGCGGCGCAGCGCCGCCAACTCCTCCTGCTCCTCGGCGTACCGCCGTTCCCAGCGCTCCCGTTCCGCCCGCTTCTCGGACTGGTAGGCGCTGTAGTTGCCGCCGTACCGGACGGGACCGTCCGCGGCCGGATCGAGGTCGATCAGGTCCGTGCAGACGGCGTCGAGGAACGCCCGGTCGTGGGCGGCCACCACGACGACGCCGGGCAGGCCGCGCACCTGCTCCTCCAGGAACGCGGCCGCCCCGTCGTCGAGGTGGTTGGTCGGCTCGTCCAGCAGGAGAGCCGACGGGCGGCGGACCAGCAGGGCGGCCAGTGCGAGGCGCCCACGCTGGCCGCCGGACAGGGAGCCGAGCGCCCGGTCGTGCGGGAACGCGCCGAGGCCCAGCCCGTCGAGCACGATCGCGGCACGCCGGTCGGCGTCCCACGACTCCCGTTCCTGGGCCCGTTCGAGCCGACGGCCGTACAGGTCGAGCAGTTCGGCACAGTCGGGGGAGTCCTGTGGGACACGGGCCAGCTGTGCGGTGAGGCGGTCGAGCTCGGCCAGGTCGTCACGAGCCTCGCGCAGGGCGTCGTCCAGCACGTCGGCGATCGTCGACGTGGCGTCGAACGGCATCTCCTGGTGCAGGAAGCCCAGGTCGGCCGGGCGTGTGATGCTTCCGGCGTCGGGTTCGTCCACTCCGGCGAGCAGCCGCAGCAGGGTCGACTTGCCGACGCCGTTCTCCCCGATCAGTCCGATGCGGTGGCCGGGGGAGGCGGTGAGGGAGACGCCGTCGAGCACCCGCCGGGTACCGAGGGTGCGGATGACGTCGTGGGCGAGCAGGGCGGGTCGGGGCATGGTGGTTCCACCTGACGTGATGCGAGGTTCGGCCCGCGGGGTGACACACCTCGGCGCGGGCCCGGTCGACACGTCAGCGGGTCACACCTCGGGCGCCCCCGTCTCCGTCAGCTCGCCGCCGGCCAGTCGGAGCCACCGGTTCACCCCGATCCGGGAGAGGAACCGTTCGTCGTGGCTGACCACCACGAACGCCCCTTGGTACGAGCCGAGCGCACCCTCCAGCTGACCGGCGCTGACCAGGTCGAGGTTGTTCGTCGGTTCGTCGAGGAGCAGCAGCTGCGGGGCCGGTTCGGCGCACAGGACGCAGGCCAGGGTGGCGCGCAGCCGCTCGCCGCCGGACAGCACGCTCACCGGGAGGTGGGCCCGGGGGCCGCGGAAGAGGAAGCGGGCGAGCAGGTTCATCCGCTCCGCCTCCGGCCGGTTCGGGGCGAACGCGGTGAAGTTCTCGGCGACGGTGCGGTCGGGGTCCAGCAGATCGAGCCGTTGCGAGAGGTAGGCGATCCGGCCGTCGGCCCGCTTGATCCGTCCGCCGTCCAGATCGAGGTCACCGTTGAGCAGCCGCAGCAGCGTGGTCTTCCCGGCCCCGTTGGGTCCGGTCAGCGCGATGCGCTCGGGGCCCCGGATCGTGAGGTCCACCCCCGCCGCGGCGAACAGGGTCCGTCCGTCGTGGCTGACCTGCATCTGTTCACCGAGGACGAGCGTGCGTCCGGCGGGCACCCCGGTCTCCGGCAGGTCCAGGGTGATGCGCTGCTCGTCGCGCAGGGCCCGACCCGCCTCGTCCAGCCGGGCCTTGGCCTCGCCGACCCGGGAGGCGTGCATCTGACCCGCCCGGCCCGCCGACTCCTGGGCGCCGCGCTTCATGTTCCCGGCGAAGATGCGCGGCAGCCCTGCGCTCTTGAGGTTGCGGGCGGCATTGCTTGCCCGGCGTTCGGCGCGTTCGCGGGCCTGTTGCATCTCCCGCTTCTCCCGCTTCAGCTCCTGCTCGGCGTTGCGCACGTTCTTCTCGGCGACCTCCTGCTCGGCCCGTACCGCCTCCTCGTACTCGGTGAAGTTTCCGCCGTAGAAGCGGAGTTCGCCGCGTTCGAGTTCCGCGATGCGTTCCATGCGGTCGAGCAGGGCCCGGTCGTGGCTGACCAGCAGGAGACAGCCGCCGAAGTCCTCCAGTACGTCGTAGAGCTTGTGGCGGGCGTCGAGATCGAGGTTGTTCGTCGGCTCGTCGAGCAACAGCACGTCGGGCCGCTTCAACAGCTGGGCCGCCAGGCCGAGTGAGACGATCTGACCGCCGCTGAGCGTGCTCAGGCTCCGGTCGAGAGCGAGGCCGGCGAGGCCGAGCCGGTCCAGCTGGGCGCGGGTGCGCTCCTCGATGTCCCAGTCGTCGCCGATGGTCGTGAAGTGTTCCTCGGCGACGTCCCCGGACTCCACGGCGTCCAGGGCCCGGATCACCGCGGCGATGCCCAGGACCTCGGCCACCGTGAGGTCGCCGGTCAGGGGGAGGTTCTGCGGGAGATGCCCGAGCGTGCCGCTCACGGAGACGGACCCGGTGCCGGGCCGCAGCTCACCGGCGATCAGTTTGAGCAGGGTGCTCTTCCCGGAGCCGTTGGGCGCGACCAGGCCGGTGCGGCCACTGCCCAGGGTGAAGGACAGCTCCTCGAACACCGGGGTGTCGTCGGGCCAGGCGAAGGAGAGGTTCGAGCAGATGACGGAGGCGTCGGACATGGAGAGACCTCGGGTGAAGAAACGGGCAGGCGCATGGGCCGGTACCCGGAAACGGACTGAGGGGACGACGAAACGGGCCACAGCGGCGGCACTCCTGGGCACCTGCCGATGGCCTGTCGGGTCGGGGTATCACCCCGAGATGTCGTCTTCACCCACTATGTCCGGCTCTCCTTCGTTGCACGCGTTGCGCACATTGCGCGATCAACGCCTGTCGAGCCTAACAGCCGGGCTCCGGAGGGGCTCCTGATTTATGGGTCCGGGGATTCGGGGGCCCGTGACGGGGTCTGCGGCTGCGAAATGTCATTGAGCTCGTGGTCGGTGATCGAGAAGGCTGCTGCCGTGAGTTCCCGACGTTTCGTGACACTTGACCAGGACGGCACGGCCGACGGATGGCTGCACGTGGTCGTCGAAGCCTCGACCGGTGTCTTCTATCAGCAGCAGTACGGGGGTCACCTGTGCAGACAGGGGCAGACGGAGGGCTTCCCGGTGCCGGTGTTCGGCCCCGACGCGCTGGACGCGCTGCGCCGGCTGTTCGAGGAGGGGGTGGGGACGGAATGCGAGCGAAACGTGCCACGGTTTTGTTCCGCCGCTGGTAGAGGCCAGCGCGGGGCGTCTTCACGGGGATCGTTAGGATTCCGTCGTTCTGGCCCCCTGTGATCTTCGAGGTGTGTGTTGACTTCGATCGACCGCACTGCCTACCCGAGGTTCCGCAGGACCGTCACGGCGCGGGAACTGGTCGAGTCGTTCACGCCCACAGCGGACGAGGCCGGCTGGGCGCGGGGAAAGACGACCTCTGACCAGGCCTTCCTTGCGCTGGTGATATGGCTGAAGTGCTATCAGCGGATGCGCTGTTTCCCCGGCCTGGATGAGGTTCCCGATGTGGTGGCCGGTCACATCCGCACCGCGCTGGGACTGCCGAACAGGGTGGCGGTCGGGGCGGAGGCGGTGCGGTCGGCTGCGCGGTATCGCGACTACGTGCGCGGGCGGCTGGGGGTGAAGTACGACGCGGCGGATGTGCGCGGCGTCGCCGAGACGGCAATCCGGGTGGCAGCGGTCACGAAGGACAACCCGGCCGATCTGATCAACGTGGCGTTGGAGGAGGTGCTGGGGTCTGGTCGGGAGTTGCCCGGTTATACCACGCTGGACCGGATGGTGGCCAGGATCCGCGCCGAGGTGAATCGGGACGTGTTCGCCACGGTCGCCGGCCGGATCACTGCGGGGCAGCGCGCGAGGCTGGCCGAGCTGCTGGTGGTCGACCCGTCCAGTCGGCGCAGCCGGTTCGACCGGCTGAAGGACCCGGCGAAGGCCGCGACGATCGGCAAGTTCAAGGTCCGTCTGGCGCACCTTGCTGACCTGGACGCGCTCGGGCCGACCGAGGTATGGCTGCAAGGGGTCCCGCCGGGCAAGATTTCGCACTTCGCCGGCGAGGCGCGGGTCACCGATGTCGCGGACCTCGCCAAGGTCGGCGAGGAGAAGCGGTTCACACTGCTGGCCAGCTTCATCCACGTGCTGCGGACCTCCGCTCGGGACGAGGTGACCGAGATGTTCTGCAAGCGTATGGCGGTCATCCACAAGAAGGGCCGGGCCCGGCTGGAGGCGCTGCGCGAGGAACACCGCGCCGAGTCCGAGCGGCTGCTGGAGGTGTTCGGTGATGTCCTGGCCGCAGTGCGCGAGGCTGCCGAACCAGCCGACATGGCGAGCGCTCCCTGCGCCGAGAACGACACCGGCACCGCGACGACCGATGCGACCGGCAGCGGCATCCTCGACAGTACGGGTGGAGCCGCGGCCGAAGAGGGGAGGTCCGCGGCGGCGCGGACTGGAGAGATGGTCTTGGCGGCGCTGACGGCTGGCGGAGGCATCGCGGCGCTGAGCGCGTCGCACGAGGCGGTGGCCGCGCACCATGGCAACAACTACCTGCCGCTGTGCGAGCAGTACTACAAGTCTCACCGGCCGGTGCTGTTCACGCTGGTGGACGCGATCGAGCTGGAGTCGACGTCCGCGGAGCGGTCGGTGCTGGACGCGCTGGAGTTCGTCAAGGCCAACCGGGACCGGCGCGCGGAGTGGATCGAGGAGAGCGTCACTGTCAAGCGCGACGGCAGGGACGTGGTGGTGACGGTAGAGGTCGACGCCTTCGCAGGGTCTTTGTGGAGGCGCACGCTGCGCGACCGGCGGCGTCCGGGGATGCTGGCCCGCAGGCACCTTGAGGTGTGCGTGTTCTCCTATCTGGCCGCCGAGCTGCGGTCCGGGGACATCGCGGTGGTCGGCTCGGACTCCTACGCGAACCTGCACTCCCAGTTGATGAGCTGGGAGGAGTGCGAGGACAAGGTCGCAGAGTTCTGCACCCAGGCCGGCATTCCGACCGACGCGAAGGCGCTGGCAGTGCACTACCGGATGCTGCTGACGAAGACAGCCACGGAGGTCGATGCAGGCTACCCGGCCAACACCGACCTGCGGCTGGAGGGCGGACGGCCGGTGCTGGCGCGGCGCAAGGGCGCCGATCGGCGGCCGGCAGCGATCGCGCTGGAGGCCGCAGTGCTGGACCGGGTGCCCGACCGCGCGCTGCTGGACATTCTGGCCCGCACTGCCCACCTGACCGGCTGGCCGCGGCATTTCGGCCCGGCCTCCGGTTCCGATCCGAAGATCCGCGACACTTTGGGCCGGTACGTGGTGACCGCGTTCGCCTACGGCGGGAACCTCGGGCCGACCGAGGTCGCCCGGCACATGCGCGGGGTCAGCGCCCACGAGATCTACACGGCCGGAAACAAGCACGCCACCCCCGACAAGATCTACAAGGCGTCGGCGGACGTGGTCAACGCCTTCGCGAAACTGGATGTCGCCGCAGTGTGGGGCGATGGGTCGACCGCGGCCACCGACGGCTCACAGATCGACACCTGGGAAGACAGCCTGCGGGCCGAGTCCCACGTCAGGTACGGCGGGTTCGGGGCCCTTGCGTTCCGGCTGGTGTCCGACAACTACATCGCACTGTTCTCCCACTTCATCCCGTGCGGGGTATGGGAGGCGGTGTATCTGCTGGACTCGCTGCTGTCCAACGTCTCCGACATCCAGCCCGACACGATCCACGCCGACACGCAAGGGGCTTCGCTTCCGGTGTTCGGCCTGGCCGCCCTCCTCGGATTCGACCTCCTTCCCCGCATACGCAACTGGCACGACCTGAACTTCTACCGACCTCATGCCAAAACGCGATACAAGCACATCGACTCCCTCTTCGACGACAACGTCATCGACTGGGCCCTCATCGAACGCCACTGGAAGGACCTGCTGCGCACCGGGATCTCGATCCGGGAGGGCCGGCTGTCCTCGGTGACACTGCTGCGCCGTCTGGGCAACCACTCCAAGCGCAACCGGATCTACAAGGCGCTGCGCGAATTGGGCAGGGTTGTCAGGACCGTGACGCTCCTTCGATACCTGTCCGAGCCCGAGCTGCGCGACCAGATCACCGCGATTACCAACCGCACGGAGGCGTTCCACGGCTTCGCCGCGCATCTGATGATCGGCGGACGGCTGATCGGGCACAACGACCCGGACTACCAGGAGCGAGTCGTGAAGTTCAACGAGCTGATCGCCAACTGCGCGATCTACTCCACCGCGCTGGACATCACCGACGCCGCCAACGCCCTCGCCGCCGAGGGCCATCTTGTGGACCCCGACGACCTGGCCACCGTCAGCCCGCTGATCACCCGCACGATACGCCGCTTCGGCGACTGGCACTTGGACCTGACCCCGCCCGAGGGCATCGTCGCCACCAGGTTGGACCTGGCTCCCGGAGCGCTGTTTCCTGCCGCACCGGTGTGAAGCCGCGATCGGCCGACGGCTGTCCGTCTCTGCGGATGGCGTTTCGCAGTGACTGGGGGAGCCGATTTCCGCCCTTGTGCATGATCGATGTCAGCGTGTTGTGACGCCCCTTAATACCTGTTCCGATGCGGACATGCCAGGCCACTGAGGCGAACAGTTGTACGGCCGCTGGTCCGTTGTCTACGATGCGTGCGCATGCCCGTACTTCAGGAACAACAGGTCCTGCGGTTGCTGCGGCCTCTGATGCGGACGCGCACCGTACTGGAGCCGGCCCAGCGCCCGCCCGGGACACGCGCGCGTGGTCGCCGCCGACGGCACGCCGAACCTCCGTCCGTTCCCGTGCAGCCCATGACGCGGGAGTCCGTCGCCACGCGGTTCGGTGGGTTCCCGACGGTGGAGGAGGGCGAGACCTGGCCCCTGTGTGACGGCTGTGCCGGCGATCTCACGTTCGTCGCGCAGGTCGACTACTCCCGCGACGGTCTTCACGACAAGCTTCCCATCGTGTTCTTCACGTTCTTCTACTGCTGGGTGTGCCATCCGTGGGGCCAGGATCGCGAAAAGGGCAGGTGGCTCGTGCGTTCCTACACTGGGCTGCGGCGCCCCAAGGTTCTCGTGCAGGGCGACGGGCCCGCCTTCGTGGAACGCCACGCGGTGCCGCGCCTGGCGAAGTCACTGCCCGACGGGGCGGGAATGCACCTGCACTGCCGTGAGCTCTGGGACCTGGTACCGGGCGAGAGCGGTTCCCGGGAAGCGTGGGCGAACTGGGATGTCGTCGACCGTGCCGCACTCCGTCTGACACAGGAACGCGCCCCACGGCCGCACATGCGCAATGCCGGGGTGGCAATCGGCGGATACCCGTACTGGGTGAACGGCGGGGACAAGACACCGGTCTGCACGCAATGCACACGGCCGATGGAACTGCTGCTGCAGATCCGGCCCAGCGAACTCACCGACGCGGACTGGGGTGACGTCGGAACCCTGTACCTGTTCATGTGCCGAAAGCACACCCAGCGCACCGGGCTGCGCATCCAATGCACATGAAACATCGGGTCACCCCAGGTCGGGGGGAGCCTCACACCAGCCCTGACGGTCGTGTCCATGATGCCGTCCAGGGTCCACCGGCTCGTCATCTTGGGGTCCCAGTAGTTCCCGCCGAAAAAAACGCAAAGGACTGAGTCGCAGGTCAGGCCGTGGATTCCAGAGGGACCGTGGCTGTCTGCTCGTCGTGCTCGCGCAGCATGCGCATGACGGTGGCCGGGGCGGGGTGCTGGCCGCGCTTCTTGCCGGTGCGGATGACGAGGCGGGAGGCGATCTCGCGCAGGGAGAGGCATTCGTCGTGGCGCAGGCGCAGGGCGGGGGCGAGCATGTCCTCGTCGGAGACCTTGACCCCGCCGATCGACTTGCCCTTCGTACGGGCGGTCTCCTGGCCTTCGAGGGTCTTGTCGCGGATGTAGTCGCGCTCGGACTCCGCCATGGCGGCGAAGAAGGCGAACAGGGCGGCCCCGTGGCCAGCCGGATCGTGCTTGCCCACCAGGGGGCCAGTGAGGAACTCCAGCTCGATCTCAGCGTCCCGCAGTTCTTCGGCGACCTTCAGCAGCTCCAGGGCGCCGCGGCCCAGGCGCTTCATCTCGTGCACCACGAGGGTGACCTTCGCGCCCAGCGAGCGGTACTCGCGGGCCGCCGCCAGGGCGGCCTTCATCTCGGGGCGTTCCCTGACCCGGGTGCTGATCTGTTCCTGGAACAGCCGGTGCACGCCGGAGGCTTCGAGGGCGTCGACCTGGGACTGGATCTCCTGCGTCCGGCTGGAGACGCGGGCGTACGCGAGCCGGACCTCCATCGGGACGGCCGGCGCCGCGAGCTTCTGGACCGGCAGGGCCGTCCAGGCGGAGCCGGGATGGCGTACGGCCGGGGTGGCGACGTGCAGTTCGGACCGGAGCGCGGGGACGAGCTGGAAGCGGGCGGTGTGGTACTTGAGCGCGACCTTGCCGGAGGTGGTGCGGCAGGGCGAGCCCGCCGGGGCCTGACAGGTGGACATCGGGCAGGCGTGCGACTCGACGAGCCGGTACGGGTCGGTGATCACGCCGGGATCGTTTCAGGAGTACGTTTCACCGGCCAAGGAGAAGGAACCGACCGGTGAAACGAACCGGCCTGCGGCGATGCCTTCGGCGCCCGGTGTTGAAACGGGGACCACCTATGAAACAACCTCAGTGCCCGCGTCGTCGTATCTTCGAGTTGGTGGACGTCCGCGCCACCGCCTACGGGCACCGGTTCGCGCATGTGACCTACTTGGCCGCTGGAGCGTGGCACGTATCGCTCGTATTCCGGTCTCACCCCAGGAGGAGTTCGCCGGTGCCGGTACGTGGAACTACTCGTGGCCGGATGACGAGCGTGCGAGGCTGCGCGGGATCGTCGAGAGCATCCCTGTACTGGGCGTCCGACGGCCACATGGAGGAGCTGCACACCCTGAGGCTGGACGGGAGCCGGTTCCGCGACGCCGACGAGGCCTGGGTACCGGTGATCACACCGGACGGTCCCGAGGTGCTGCTGTGGGCCAACTCGGACTGACTCGGACTGACTCGGACTGAAGCAACGCGGTGATCGGCCGCCCGTGCCGGGACGGAGGGCCGACGCCTTCGGGGCGGGGCTACAGGCCGAGGTCTGCGGCCCAGCAGGAGAAGGACATCCACGAGCTCTCCGGGTCGTACGTGTCCTTCACGGACTTCTCCGGGGAGGCGGCCCTCACCTCGACCATGTCCTCGTAGGAGATGCGCCCGGGCAGCTTGCCGAACCTCTCGTGCCGGGCTGCCGCGGCCTGGTCCGTCGTCGTCGCGCTGTCGGTGTTCACAGTCAACCTCCGCTCCATATGAGTGGCGGATTGTGCCGTCTGCTCGTGGGTACGAGGCTCGCACTCCATTCGTCACCTGTCAAGCCGGTGACGATTCTTCGTGGGGGTGCCGGCGCGGCGAACGTGCTCTGGTTGAGTGAAAGTTGTCGGGCCGGGGTCGAGGGGGATCGCGGATCTTCGATGGGGACGACGACGGCTTCGGGAACGGACACCGGTCCGGGTGGGGCGGACGGTCCGGGTGGGGCGGGTGGGTTGGATGGCCCACACGATTCGGATGGGCAGCGCGATTCGAATGGGCCGGACGTTCCGGACGTTCCGGATGTTCTGGGTGTTCCGGACGAGGTGCGGGCACAGGTATGGGTGCTGCGGGTGCCGGTCGCGGCGGCCGGGCCGCTCTCCGGGATCGATGCGTCGGTGCTGGACGAGGAGGAGCGGCGGCGCATGGCCGCTTTCGCCCGGGACGAGGACCGCGTGCGCTACGGCTTCGCCCGTACGGCGCTCCGTACGATCCTCTCCACGCGTACCGGTACGGCCCCCGACGCCCTCCGGTTCGCCCGTGATCCCTGTCCCTGCTGCGACGAGGCGCACGGGCGTCCCGTGCTCACCTCCGCGGCGGCGGAGTTCTCGCTGTCCTACGGCAGGTCCCTGGTTCTGATCGGCGTCGCGCCGGTGCCGGTGGGTGTGGACGTGGAGCCCGTCCCCGAGCCCGAGGCGGCGGAGCGGCTCGGGAGGATGCTGCATCCGGCGGAGTCCGCGGAGGTCCTGGCCGTGCCCCCGAAGGAGCGTCCGGCGGCCTTTGCCAGGCTGTGGGCCCGCAAGGAGGCGTATCTCAAGGGGTTGGGCACGGGTTTCGGCCGTGACATCGCGGCGGACGACGTCCGGGGTGACCTCCCCGGCTGGTGTGTCACCGACCTCCCGGTGGGCCCCGGTCATGCCGCCGCCGTCGCGGTCGGCTCCGCGCGGGCCCGCACGGTCGTCCGTGTCCACCGCACCCTCCCGGAGCTGTGAACCCGCCCCCATCTCGTGCCGTCCGCCCGCTTCGTCCTGTGTTGTTCTTCCATTCCGTCCCGTGCAGGGCCTTCTTCCGGGCCGGTTCGGCTTGACCTTGACACGTTGACAAGGTCTTCACTGTGGCCGAGGAGGTGGTCCCGATGATCATGCCGAAAGAGGACACGAACACGATGCGAGCGCTCCGGGGACTGGAGAACGACAGCTCGTCGACCCGGCTGCAGGCGGCGTTGGCGGTCGGCACGCACCCGGACCCGGGGTTCATCGGCAAGCTCGTCGAGCGATGCGCGATCGAGCCCGAGTTCTACGTACGCGAGATGCTGACATGGGCTCTCACCCGTCACGCGGTGTCGATGACGGTCCCGGTGCTCCTCGACGAAGTCCGGGCGGGGGGTGCGCAGGCCCGGAGCCAGGCGTTGCACACGCTGTCCAAGATCGGGGACCGGCAGGCGTGGCCGGTGATCACGCCGGCACTGCTGGCCGACGCCGACGACGAGGTGGCCCGGAGCGCCTGGCGGGCGGCGGTCGTGCTCGTACCCGAAGGTGAGGAGCGCGAGTTGGCCGTAATGTTGGCGACGCAGCTCGGGCGTGGCGAACGCGAGACGCAGCTGAGCCTCAGCCGGGCGCTGATCGCGCTCGGAGAGGCGATGCTGCCGAGCCTGGGCTCGGCGACCACGGATCCCGATCCCCGCGTGCGCACGCACGCGATCGCCACGGAACGGCTGTGGCGCGACCCGGATGCCGGATTCGAGTTCGCGATCGAGGAGGCGAAGCGCGTCGTGGCCCTCGGCGGGAGCGACCGGGAGGAGGAGCGGTAGGCCGTGCTGATCGGTGAGGTCGCACGCCGGGCCGGGGTCAGCGCCCGCATGCTCAGGCATTACGAAGCGCTCGGCCTGGTGCGGCCGACGGGTCGCACCGACTCCAACTACCGGGAGTACTCCGGCGAGGACATCCGGCGGATCTTCCACATCGAGAGCCTGAGGTCGTTGGGCTTGTCGCTGCGCGAGGTCGGGCGCGCGCTCGACGACCCCGGATTCACCCCCGCGGAACTGGTCGACAACCTCATCCGGCAGACGCGGGACCGCCTCGCGGCGGAGGCGGAACTGCTCACGCGACTCCGCCGGATCGACGCCGCGGAACCCGCCGCCTGGGAGGACGTCCTCCAGACCGTCGCCCTCCTCCAGGCGCTGGGGTCGAAGAGCGCGGGGGCGCGGCAGCGCGCGGCCCTGTCCGCAGCCGAGGAGGTGCCCGTACCGGTGGAAGCACTGGTCGAGGCCGTGCTCGACGAGTCGGACCCGAACGTCGCCGGAGCCCTCCGCTGGGCGCTGGCGCAATCGGGCGAGGAGGGGGCGGCGCTGCTGGCGGAGGGCCTCGACTCGCCCTCGGCCGAGGTGCGGAAGCGTGCCGTCCAGTCCCTCGCCGAACTCCCTGAGGCCGGGACGACCCCGCTGCTGCGCGACGCCCTCACGAACTCCGACGCCGTGGTCCGCGGGTACGCGGCCCTGGCGCTCGGGGCGCGTGGCGCGGCCGACGTGGTCCCGACGCTCATCGACATGATCGTCGAGGAGCGGAACGACGTCGACGCGGCCGATGTGCTGAGCGGGCTGGCGGGTGACCCCGCGGCGGCGGACCGGATCGCCACCGCGCTCCTCGACCGCCTCGACCGCCTCGACCGTCTTGACCGTCTTGACCGTCTTGCCCAGGACGCCATGGGATCGTCCGCCCGCCGTCGGCTGACCCAGGCGCTCGCGGACATCCCGGGGGAGCTGACGGCAGGTGCGCTCGTGGACCTGTCGCACGACGAGGACCGTGCCGTCGCGCTCACCGCGACGTACATCCTCAAGCTGCGCGAGACGCGGTGACGGATCTTTCCGGGGCTTGAAGCGGGGCCGTTCCTGCAACGGGGGTGAAGCGGAGGTGGAGGTGGAGGCGC